>NZ_JBSVRO010000002.1:0-500248 GCF_054072655.1 Luteimonas sp. A482 | reverse complement strand
CGCTATCGGCGCCGACGGCGGTCGCGTTGTAGCCGGAGGCCGCGCTCCAGCTGCCCACCGAGGTGCTGTTGAACCCCGACGCATCTGCACGGCCGCCGATGGCCGTGCCGTAGTCGCCCGACGCGTCCGACAGCGTACCGAAGGCCGAGGACTCGCTGCCCGAGGCCGCACTGTCGGCGCCCACCGCAGTCGCGTACGCGGACGTCGCCTGTGCACCGGCGCCCAGCGCGGTCGCGCCATCGCCTTGGGCCACGGCGTTCGCGCCGGCGGCAATCGCGCCTTCGCCATCGACGCTGGCGTCGTCGCTGCCGTCATCGGCGCCGTCGGCCTTGAAGTAGCGGTCGGTGTGTTCAGCGACCCCGGCCACCGCCTCCACCGCGTCGGCGACATCGCCAACCGCGGCAGCGACCTCATCCACCTGCCCGACCGTGGCTGCATCACTGACGGCGATGCCGTCGCTGACGTTGGTGATCCGTCGCGTGGCCGGACCGATCGTGCCCGCGCCCCCGCCGTTGCCCACCGACAGCACGCCGGCTTCTGTCGCGCGCGCGCCATAGCCGAGCGCCACGCTGCCCGAAGCGGCGGGGCTAGCGTAGGCGTTGAAGCCGATCGCGATCGCGCCTTCCGCGTGCGCCTGCGCGGCCTGGCCGACGGCGGTGCTGCGCAGGCCCAGCGCCTGGGTGGAACTGCCCAGCGCGGTCGATGCCGTGCCCGACGCCAGCGCGTTGGATCCCACCGCAGTCGCGTTGGACTGCAGCGCGCGCGCGTTGTTGCCGATCGCCGATGCGTTGGCGTGCGTCGCCCGTGCAGCATTGCCGACCGCCGTCGATCCGGCGCCGCTGGCGACCGCACCATTGCCGCAAGCCATCGCGCCGGTTGCGGTGGCGCTGGCCGTGCCGCAGTCCAAGGCCTTCTCCTTGGCCGGCGCCTTGGAAGGCGCATGCGACTTGCCCGCATGCTGTGACTTGGAACCCGATGGCCCACCAGGACCCTGCGCCATCGCAGCGCCGGCAAACACGACCGCGCCCGCCATCACCACCGCCTGCAGCAGGCGCGCACCTTTCCCCTTGCCCTTCGCCTTGGCCAGTTCGGACGCGACGATTACCTGACCGGTGGACTGGTTCCAGACCTTGGAGTAGATGCGGTTCATCGAGTGACCCTCGTGGTGGAATGGCTGACGAAAACCCCGGGAAGCGCATGCGCGGATGGCTCACGGCATGCGGTGCGCAATTGCGTCGGGAGGGAGCAGGGAGTGCTGCGGTCGCAATGAGATTCGGCTGTGAGCCAGTCCTTGTGCGGGCCAATAGCGCTGTTCCTGAACGCTCCTCGAATTGCTTGCAGCTGGGACGATATTCACCATGAGTGACAATTCTCGTCAAGCATTTGGTCGCAAAACGTCAGAAATTGACGCAGAGTTACCCTGCCACGGAAAATATCAGTGACTTACGCGATGTCCCGCGCATGGTTTCGATGTTTCCGGGGAAACGAGCTGACCTGAATGGAAAAGCAGCGCGTCGAGTCCGGCCGCAGGCACTGCTACATGGGTCCCGAGGGCGCCAGTCACGCGATTTCCAGGCGGGGATGGCTTCCGGGGGCCTACGAGCTTGTTGCTGCAGTGCAGCAAGAACTTTCCGCCTATCTGCAGTGGGGCGCAGGGCGCCGCCGCCATCGTCGGCTCGGGGCAGATCGCGGCAGCCACCCCGACAGGACAGACACCCCGATGCCGCCCGGGCGGGCACAGGCTGGATGGAGGACAGTGCGCGCTCCGCGCCGCGGCATCGCCGCGACGCGGGCGCAGGTCAGCCGAGCAGCGCCCGCGCGTTGCGGAACATCCGCATCCACGGCGAGGCGTCGGGCCAGTCGGCCGGCGCCCAGCTGAAATTGGCGCTGCGCAAGGTGCGCTCGGGATGTGGCATCAGGATCGTGGCGCGGCCATCGTCACTGGCCAGGCCTGCGATCGCGTCGGTCGAGCCGTTGGGATTGGCCGGATACGACGTTGCCGCCGCACCGTCGCCGTCCACGTAGCGAAGCGCCACGCGGGCCGCGGTGCGCTCGGCTTCGGAACCGAACTCGGCACGGCCTTCACCGTGGGAGACGACGACGGGGATGCGCGAGCCGGCCATGCCGGACAGGAACAGCGACGGCGAATCGAGCACTTCCAGCATGCCCAGGCGGCCCTCGAACTGCTCGCTGCGGTTGCGCAGGAAGTGCGGCCAGTGCATCGCACCCGGGATGATCTCCCGCAGCTGCGACAGCATCTGGCAGCCGTTGCACACGCCCAGGGAGAACGTCCCCGGGCGCAAGAAGAACGCGCCGAACTGGTCGCGCAGAAGGTCGCGCTCGAGGATCGACGTCGCCCAGCCGCGGCCCGCACCGAGCACGTCGCCGTAGCTGAAGCCGCCGCAGGCCACCAACCCGTCGAAGCCGTCCAGGCGCACGCGCCCGGCGATGAGGTCGCTCATGTGCACGTCGACCGCGCTGAAGCCGGCACGGTCGAAGCCCACCGCCATCTCAACCTGGCTGTTGACGCCCTGCTCGCGCAGGATCGCGACCTTTGGTCTCGCACCGGTGCCGATATAAGGCGCGGCCACGTCCTCGGACGGATCGAAGCCGAGCTTGGGCTGCAGGCCCGGTGCATCGAAGCGGCGCGCTGCATCGCGCTCCTCGTCGGCGCAGTCCGGGTTGTCGCGCAGTCGCTGCATCGCGTGGCTCACCGACCACCAGGCGTCGAACAGTTCCTCCCAGCGCCAGTCGACCAGGGTCTCGTCGCCATGCAGCACGCGGATGCGGCCGCCGCTGGTGGGACGCGCGATGCGCTGCGCGCACTCGACCAGGCCATGGCGCGCGAGCAGGTCGGCGAATTCCGCGCGGTCCTCGCACGCGATCTGCACCACAGCGCCCAGTTCCTCGGAGAACAGGGTGCGGAAGGCATCCTCGGCACGGTCCTCGCCCCAGCCGTCCAGGTCGATATCCAGGCCGCGGTGCGAACAGAACGCCATCTCGCACAGCGCGGCGAAAGTGCCGCCGTCGGAGCGGTCGTGGTAGGCGCGCAGCAGCCCTGCCTCGCGCGCATCGCGGATCAGTTCGAAGAAGGCCCGCAGCCGCGCCGGATCATCAAGATCGGGGCAGCTGCCGCCAAAGGCGTCGAAGCACTGCGCCAGGATCGAGCCGCCCAGGCGCTGCTTGCCCGCGCCCAGGCCGATCAGCCACAGCTCGCTGTCGATGCCATCCTCGATCAACGGCGTGAGCTGCCGGGTGACGTCGGGCACGGGCGCGAACGCGGTGACGATCAGCGAAACCGGCGAGACCGACTTGTGACTGGTGGACGGGGGCGGCTGGTCCGCAGCGGCGGCACCATTGGACGACGGCGGTTGTCCACCGCCCGCCGCATCGTTCCACTGCACCTGCATCGACAGCGAATCCTTGCCGACCGGAATGCTCAGGCCGAGCTCCGGGCACAGCTCCATGCCGACGGCATACACCGCGTCGAACAGCTTTGCGTCCTCGCCTGGATGGCCGGCGGCGGCCATCCAGTTGGCCGAAAGTTTGACCCGCTCGAGCGCCTCGATCGGCGCGGCGCACAGGTTGGTGATCGCCTCGCCCACGGCCATGCGTGCGGCCGCGGCGGCATCGATCAGCGCCAGCGGCGTGCGCTCGCCGATCGCCATCGCTTCGCCGGCCACGCCTTCATAGCCGGCCAGCGTCAGCGCGCAGTCGGCCACCGGCATCTGCCAGGGACCAACCAGCTGGTCGCGCGCGGTCAGTCCGCCCACGGCGCGGTCGCCGATCGTGATCAGGAACTGCTTGGCCGCGACGGTCGGGTGTGCCAGCACGCGCAGCCCGGCCTCGTGCAGGTCGATGGCATTGGTGTTGAGCCCGCGCCAGCGCACCGGCGCCGGGCGCTGCGCGTCGCGATGCATCTTCGGCGCTTTGCCGAACAGCACGTCCATGGGCAAGTTGATCGGCAGGTCCTGCGACGCCGATGCCGGCATGTCTCCCGCCAGCACGCCATACCCGACCGTCAGATGCTCCTCCGCCGTCGCCACGCCCACCGCGGCGAACGGGCAGCGCTCGCGTTCGCACAGCGCGGCGAATTCGGCCATGCGCGCCTGCGGCACGCCCAGCACGTAGCGCTCCTGCGATTCGTTGCACCACAGCTGCATCGGCGACAGCGAAGGGTCGTCGCTGGGCACGCGATCCAGGTCGATCACGCCGCCGACGTTGGAGTCGTGCAGCAGTTCGGGAATCGCGTTGGACAGGCCACCGGCGCCGACGTCGTGGATCGAGGCGATGGGATTGTCCTCGCCGAGCGCGACGCAGCTGTCGATCACTTCCTGGCAGCGGCGCTCCATCTCGGGGTTTTCGCGCTGTACCGAGGCGAAGTCGAGGTCTTCGGCGCTTTCGCCCGAAGCCACCGAACTCGCCGCGCCACCGCCCAGGCCGATCAGCATCGCCGGGCCACCCAGCACCACCACCGCGTCGCCGGGCTGCAGGCTGTGCTTGGCCACCATCGGCCGGTCCATCGCGCCGAGGCCGCCGGCCAGCATGATCGGCTTGTCGTAGGCGCGCGCGGGCTCGCCTTCGTGCTGCAGCTCGAAGCTGCGGAAATAGCCGAGCAGGTTCGGCCGCCCGAACTCGTTGTTGAATGCGGCGCCGCCGAGCGGGCCGTCGAGCATGATCTCCAGCGCCGGCGCCATGCGCGGGTTGAGCGCGCGCGGCGACTCCCAGGGCTGGGGCAGCGTGGGGATGCGCAGGTGCGAGACGCTGAAGCCGGTCAGGCCGGCCTTGGGCTTGCCGCCGCGGCCGGTCGCGCCCTCGTCGCGGATCTCGCCGCCGGCACCGGTGCTCGCACCGGAGAACGGAGAGATCGCGGTCGGATGGTTGTGGGTCTCGACCTTGATGCAGAACGCGCTGTCGGTAGGCGGCTCGCTGCGGTACTCGCCGCTGGCCGGATCGGGCCGGAAGCGGCTGGCCTGATAGCCCTCCATCACCGCCGCGTTGTCGCTGTAGGCCGATAGCGTGTACTGAGGCGTGCGCGCGTGGGTGTTGCGGATCATCGCGAACAGCGAGCGCGGCTGGTCCTCGCCATCTACCGTCCACGAGGCGTTGAAGATCTTGTGCCGGCAATGTTCGGAGTTGGCCTGCGCGAACATCATCAGTTCGACGTCGGATGGATCGCGGCCAAGCTCGGCATAGCGCTCGCGCAGGTACTCGATCTCGTCCGCGGCCAGCGCCAGGCCCAGGCGCGTATTGGCCTGCTCCAGCTGCGCCAGCGCAATGCGCTCGAACGCGCCGCGCGCCGGCGTGACGAACAGCCCGGCCGCCCCGGCGTGCGAAGCCAGCAGCGACTGCGTCATCGGGTCGTGCAGCAACCTCGACAGCGCGGCCTGGGCCGCAAGGTCGTCCGGCCAGTCGGCCAGGTCGATGCGGGTACCGCGCTCGACGCGGCGCACCGGCTGCCGGGCGCCGCGCAGGATCTCGCTGGCCTTGCTGGCCCAGGGCGAAATGGTGCCCAGGCGCGGGGCCACGAAGCGCGACACCGCACCTTCGACCACCGGAGCCAGGTGGTCGCCGGCCGACAGCACGCGCCGCAGCACGGCCGGATCCGGCGTTGCGCCCGGTTCGGAATCGACCCAGTAGACGTGCCAGGCGCCGACGATGCGGACCCCGGGCGATGCGGATTGGAGGCGGAGCTCAAGCCGTTCGCGACGGAACGGCGACAGGGCCGGCAGGCCCTCGAGGACGATCATGTCCGGGAGCACACTTGGGAGCGGGCCGCCTATTGTAAGCGGCTTTGCCGGACATGGCCCGCGGTTGCCCCGTCGGCCCGACACACCCGCCGGCCCTCCGCGCAGGGGCGGCTTCAGCCGCGACCGGGCCAGTCGTCCACGCCCCCGCCCTCAGCCCTCGCCGGAGCCACCCGGCTGCACCGCATCCATTTCCTGCAGCGCCGACAGCAGCGCATCGGGCGGCAAATAGCCCGGCATCGCCACGCCGCTGGCAGTGACGATCATCGGGGTGCCGGTCAGGCCCACGCGCTGGCCCAGATCGTAATGGCGCGCCACCGGGTTCTCGCAGCTGGCCTCGGGCACCTTGCGGCCGTCCTTGGCATCGGTCAGCGCCTTGCGACGATCCTTCGCGCACCAGACCGACACCATCAGACGGTAGTCCGGGGTATCGATCCCCATACGCGGGAAGGCCAGGTATTCGATGGCGATGCCGCGCTTGTTGTACTCGGCGATGTCCTGGTGCAGGCGGCGGCAGTAGCCGCACTCCACGTCGGTGAACACGCTGACGGTGTACTTCGGGCTGGGCGGCGCGAAGACGATGCGTTCGCTGGCCGGCACCGCCGCCACCAGGCGGCGCCGCACCTCGGCCACGCCGGCCTGGCTGACGTCGCGCTTGGCCTCGATGTCGTACAGGCTGCCCTGCAGCAGGTACTTGCCGTCATCGCTCACGTACAGCGCCTGGCCGCCGACGATCACTTCCTGGAAGCCGTCCAGCGGCGCGGTCGAGATCGCGTCGATCCGGATCTCCGGATTGATCGCCATGATCGCCTGGCGGGCGCGATCTTCCGGCGTGCCCGGCCTGGTCTGGACCTCTTCGACGGCGACGGTATCTGCGCCGGTCGCCTCCCCGTCCGGGCCTTCGTCCGGCGCCTGCGCGCAGGCGGACAGGCTGGCGGCACACAGGGCGGACAACAGCAGGCTTCGCATCACGGACATGGGCTCGGCGCGGGGCGCATTCGCGGAAAGCGTGAATTGTCGCACGCCGTGTCGCGGCGCCCGCGCGGGCGACGCCGACCGGTACGGGCGGGTTCAACCGCGCCGGCGTTCAGTCCCGCGCAAGCGCCTGGGCGTGAACGCCCGCGACTGCGCGCCCCGAGGGATCGGCCATCGCCGCGAAGCTCGCGTCCCAGGCGATCGCCGCGGGCGACGAGCAGGCGATCGACTTGCCGCCGGGCACCGTTTCGGCACAGGCCGCGCCGGGATAGAACTGCTCGAAGAGCGTGCGGTAGAAGTGCGCCTCCTTGGTCTGCGGCGGGTTGACCGGGAAGCGGCGGCCGGCGGCGGCGAGCTCACGGTCGCTCACCTGCGCTTCGGCGTGCGCCTTGAGTGCGTCGATCCAGCCGTAGCCCACGCCGTCGCTGAACTGCTCCTTCTGGCGCCACAGGATCGCCTCGGGCAGGTAGCCCTCGAAGGCCGCGCGCAGCACGCCCTTCTCCATACGCTGTGGGCCCTGCGCGCCGCGGTCGATCATCTTGTGGGTCGCGTCCATGCGCATGGCCACGTCCATGAACTCGCGGTCCAGGAACGGCACGCGCGGCTCCACGCCCCAGGCCATCATCGACTTGTTGGCGCGCAGGCAGTCGTAGTTGTGCAGCGCGTCGATCTTGCGCACCAGCTCCTCGTGGAACTCGCGGGCGTTGGGCGCCTTGTGGAAGTACAGGTAGCCACCGAAGATCTCGTCGCTGCCCTCGCCGGACAGCACCATCTTCACTCCCATCGCCTTGATCCGCCGCGCCAGCAGGTACATCGGCGTGGAGGCGCGGATGGTGGTGACGTCGTAGGTCTCGATGTGGCGGACCACCTCCGGCAGCGCATCCAGCCCTTCCTGCAGGGTGTAGGTGAAGCCGTGGTGCACGGTGCCCAGCATCTCCGCCGCCACTTCGGCGGCGGCAAGATCCGGCGAACCGTCCAGCCCGATCGCGAACGAGTGCAGGCGCGGCCACCAGGCTTCGCTGGCGTCGTTGTCCTCCACGCGATGGCGCGCATAGCGCGCGGCGACCGCAGCCACCAGCGAAGAGTCGAGCCCGCCGGAAAGCAGCACGCCATAGGGCACGTCGGTCATCAGCTGGCGATGCACCGCGGCCTCGAACGCCTCGCGCAGCTCCTGCAGCTCCACCTGCACGCCTTCGACCGCCGCATAGTCGCGCCACGGGCGCTCGTAGTAGCGGTGCAGCGCGCCTTCGGGCCGGCCATCCGCGCCGTCGGCCGACCACTCGTACCAGTGCCCCGGCGGGAACTGGGCGACGTCCGCGCAGATGGGCGCCAGCGCCTTCATCTCCGAGGCCACGCACAGACGTCCTTCGCGGTCATGGCCCCAGTACAGCGGCACCACGCCGATCGGATCGCGCGCGATCAGCACGCGCCCGCGCTGCGCATCCCACAGGGCGAAGGCGAAGATGCCGTTGAGGCGGTTGAGGAAGGATCCCGGGCTGTCCTCGCGGTACAGCGCGTTGATCACCTCGCAGTCCGATCCGGTCTGGAAGTCGTAGTCCTGCTGGAGTCCGGCCTTGAGCTCGCGGTGGTTGTAGATTTCGCCATTGACCGCGAGCACCTGCGCGCCATCGGCCGATCGCAGCGGCTGCGAGCCGCCGGCCGGGTCGACGATCGCCAGGCGCTCGTGCACCAGGATCGCGCCGTCGTCGTGATGGATGCCGCTCCAGTCCGGGCCGCGGTGGCGCTGGCGCTGGGACAGTTCCAGCGACTGCCGGCGCAGGGCCGCGATGTCGTCGCCGGGCTGCAGCCCGAAGATGCCGAAGATCGAACACATGGGGGGGACGCTCCTGGAGAAGAGAAGGCCGGGCCTGGTCCCGATACGAAAAAAGCCCGCATCCTGCGATGCGGGCTTTTGCGTTCCGGGCGAGGCCCCGGAGGGATCTACGCCTGGCTGCAGCCCGCTGCGCGCACACGATTGTTGGCCGCATTGGAATTGCGGTTGCGAACCTGCGCGTTGCGGAAGGACTGCGTTGCCATGTGGCGACCGTAAAGGACGCTTTCGCGGTTTGCAACGGTTGCAGACACAACCGTCACCAGGCCGCCGGAATACTGCCGGGCGCGCTGGCCGGGGGCCTGCGGACACAGTCAAGGGGCGACCATACGTGAACGACACCATGCAGCGGCTTTCCCGCACCTCGCAGATCATCGCCATGTTCGCGCGCTATCGGCGCGCCGGCATCATGACCGGCCTGGACCTGGGAGACGCGCGCGACGAGGAAGCGGCCGACGGCGAGACCGATGCGCTCGCCGAGCGCTTCGTCAACGACCTCGAGGCCATGGGACCGGCCTTCGTCAAGCTGGGCCAGGCGCTGTCGACGCGTCCGGACCTGGTGCCGGCAAGCTGGCTGGCCGCGCTCGAGCGCATCCAGGACGACGCCACGCCCGCGCAGGTCGGGGACATCGAGGTTTTGCTCGAGAACGAGCTCGGCGTGCGCGCGAGCAAGGTGTTCGCCGAGATCGATCCCAAGCCGATGGCGGCCGCCTCGCTCGCGCAGGTGCATCGTGCGGTCCTCCACGACGGCCGCGTGGTCGCACTGAAGATCCAGCGTCCCGACGTGGCGACATCGGTACGCAGCGACCTGGACGTGCTGGCGCAGCTGGCGGGTACCGCCGACACGCTGACCGATGCCGGTCGCCGCCTGCGCCTGGCCGACTGGATCGCCGAGTTCCGCAAGGCGATGCTCAACGAGCTCGACTACCGGATCGAAGCGGAGAACCTGGACCGCTTCGGCCGCCACCTGTCCGCCTACCCGCTGCTGCGGGTTCCCAAGCCGCTGTGGGACTACGTGACCCCGCGGCTGCTGGTGATGGACTGGATCGAGGGCATCAACGTCACTCGCATCACCGGCCTGCGCCGCACCGAGCTCGACACCGCGCCGGCCACCAGCCAGCTGCTGCGGGCCTACCTCGACCAGGTGTTCGTGCACGGCGACATCCACGCCGACCCGCACCCGGGCAACGTGCTGCTGGGCCCCGACGGGCGCATCGCGCTGATCGACCTGGGCATGGTGGCCACCATTCCGCCGCGCCAGCGCGAACACCTGCTCAAGCTGGTGTTCGCGGCCGTCGACGGTCGCGGCGAGGACGTGGCGCGCCAGCTCGTGGTGCTCGGCACGCGGCTGGAGGACTTCGACGAAGGCGCATACGTGCGCGAAATATCGCAGGCGGTGGCGCGCTATGCCAACGCCACCCGGCGCGCGTCGGAAGGCAGGATGGTGCTGGACCTGGTGCGCCGCGCCACCGAGTGCGGGCTGCGCACGCCTCCGGAGATCAGCCTGCTGGGCAAGACCCTGCTCAACCTCGAGCGCGTGGTGGAGACGCTCGCACCGGAGCTGGACGTCCGCGAGCAGATCGAATCGCACCTGCAGTCGCTGATGCGCGACCGTCTGCGCAAGGCGCTGTCGCCGGCCAACCTGGCCACCGAGGCGCTGGAACTGCAGGAGCTGGTGCGCGACGCGCCGCGCAAGATCTCCGACACGCTGTCGCTGCTGGCGTCGAACCGGATGCAGGTGCGCCTGGCGGGGCTCGACGACTCCCGGCTGATGGAGAACCTGCAGAAGATCGCCAACCGGATCGCCTCGTCGGTGGTGATCGCGGCCCTGTTGCTGTCGTCCACGCAGCTGATGCGGCTGGACGTGGGCCCGAGCATGTGGGGCTACCCGGCGCTGGCGGTGGTGATGTTCGTGATTGCCGCGGTGCTTGCGGTGATGCTGGTGATCAGCGCCATGCGCTACGACCGGCGCGCGCGCCCCGTCGAGCGAACGGGGGCGGAGTAGAGCCGCGCCGTACGTACCACGGCGCCCCTGCAGGAGCAGCTTCAGCCGCGACCCGGGACGCGACGCAAGCGATCGCGGCTGGAGTCGCTCCTACACAGGCGGGGTTTCGGGCAGGAGGCGTTCGATCAGGGCGAGGTAGAGGTCGGGCAGCGCTTCGAGGTCGGACACGCGCACGTGTTCGTCGACCTGGTGGATGCTGGCGTTGACCGGACCGACTTCGATGCACTGCGCGCCGAGCGGCGCAATGAAACGGGCGTCGGAGGTGCCGCCGCCGGTGCTCTCTTCGGGCATGGTGCCGGCGAACTGCGCCAGCACCTCGCGCGCCGCGGCGCGCAGCGGGCCTTCGGGCGTATGGAAGGGCTCGCCGCTGCGATGCCAGTGCAGCGTGTAGTCCAGGTCATGGCCGTCCAGCAGGGCCGAGACCTCGGCCTCCAGCGCAGCGGCATCCCAGTGCGGGTTGTAGCGCAGGTTGAACAGCACCCGCAGTTCGCCCGGGATGACGTTGCCCGCCCCGGTCCCGGCGTTGATGTTGGAGATCTGCAGGCTGGTGGGCGGGAAGCTTTCATAGCCGTCGTCCCAGGCGCGCGCGGCCAGCTCGGCGAGCGCGGGCCCCGCGGCGTGGATCGGGTTGCGCGCCTTCTCCGGGTAGGCGACGTGGCCCTGCACACCGTGCACGGTGAGCGTGGCCGACAGGCTGCCGCGGCGGCCGACGCGCAGCAGGTCGCCCAGGCGCGCGGTCGAGGACGGCTCGCCGGTGATGCACCAGTCGATGCGGGTACCGCGCTCGCGGAACAGCTGCGCCACGCGGCGCACGCCATCGATCGCGTCGCCCTCCTCGTCCGAGGTCAGCAGCAGGGCGATGGTGCCCGGATGGTCCGGATGCTCGATCACGAAGCGCTCGAGCGCGATCACGAACGCAGCGACGCTGCCCTTCATGTCGGCGGCGCCGCGTCCGTACAGCACGCCGTCGCGCACCGTGGGCACGAAGGGATCGCTGCGCCATGCCTCCGCCGGGCCGGGCGGCACCACGTCGGTATGGCCCAGCAGCACCAGCATCGGGCCTGCGCTGCCGTGCATGGCCCAGAGGTTGTCGACCTCGCCCAGGCGCATGTGCTCGATGGCGAAGCCGGCGCGGGCGAGGCGCGCGGCGATGAGCGCCTGGCAGCCGGCGTCGTCGGGCGTTACCGACGGTCGCGCGATCAGCGCGCTGGCAAGTTCGAGCACCTCGCTCACGTGGTCATGCCTCCGATCCCGAAACGCTGCTTGAAACCGTTGTCGGTAAAGCCCTGCGTGACCTGGCCATCTTCGGTCACCACCACCGGACGCCGGATCAGCTGCGGATACTCGCGCAGCAGCAGCTTCCATTCCGCATCGCTGGCCGCGGCCTTGCGGTTGTCGGGCAGCTGCCGCCAGGTGGTCGAGGACTTGTTGACCATGGCGGCAAAACCGCCCAGCTTCCCGGCCCACTCGACCAGGGTGTCCGGCGTCGGCTTGCTGTCGCGATAGTCGACGAAGGCATGCGCGACTCCGAAACGGTCCAGCCATTTCGTCGCCTTCCGGCAGGTGTCGCAGTTCCTCAGTCCGTACAGCGTGGTCATGCATCCATCCCTCAATCCGATCCATGTAGAAGCGGCTTCAGCCGCGATCCGCCGCATCCTCGATCGCGGCTGAAGCCGCTCCTACAACAGCCAAAGGTGCACCGCTCGCAGAACGATCAGTCCGCCAGGCCGCGCAGCAGGTCGTTGACGCTGGTCTTGCTGCGGGTCTTCTCGTCGACCTGCTTGACGATCACCGCGCAGTACAGCGAGTGGGAGCCGTCCTTCGCCGGCAGCGAGCCCGACACCACCACGCTCCCCGGCGGCACGTAGCCGTAGCTGACTTCGCCGGTGGCGCGGTTGTAGATGCGCGTGGACTGGCCGATGAACACGCCCATGCCGATCACGCTGTGGTGGCCGACCACCACGCCCTCCACCACTTCGGAGCGCGCGCCGATGAAGCAGTGGTCCTCGATGATGGTCGGGCTGGCCTGCAGCGGCTCGAGCACGCCGCCGATGCCGGCGCCACCGGACAGGTGCACGTGCCTGCCGATCTGTGCGCACGAGCCGACCGTCGCCCAGGTATCCACCATCGTGCCCTCGCCGACGTACGCACCGATGTTGACGAAGCTCGGCATCAGCACCACGTCGCGGCCCAGGTACGTGCCGCGGCGCGCGACCGCACCCGGCACCACGCGCACGCCCATGGCCTTGAACCGCTCCGCGTCGAAGCCGGCGAAGCGCGCTTCGACCTTGTCCCAGTACGGCGCCGGCTGCGCGTCGACCACGGCCATGTCGTTGACCCGGAAGTACAGCAATACCGCCTTCTTCAGCCACTCGTTGACCCGCCAGCCGCCTTCTGCCGCTGGTTCGGCCACGCGCAGCTCGCCGCTTTCCAGCCCCTGGATCGCCGCCTCCACCGCGGGCCTGACCACGTCGCCGGTCTCCTCGGCGGTCAGCGTGGTGCGACGCTCCCAGGCGTCCTCGATGGTGCGCTGGACGCCGCTTGCCTGTGCCGCTGGGGTCATGCCGTGGTTTCTCCGTCGATGCCGAGTTGGAGCGCGCCCCGCAGGGCGTCGCGCTGGATGTCGTCGAGTGCGCGGTCTTCGCGGTCGCTGACCAGGAACACGTCCTCGGCGCGCGCGCCGAAGGTGGCGATGCGTGCATCGTGCACGCGGATGTGCTGCTGGCGCAGGACCTGGGCGATGTCGGCCAGCAGCCCGGGGCGGTCGGTGCAGACCAGGCTCATCACGGTGCGGCGGCCATCGGCGGTGGTGTCGAAGTCGATCTGCGGCACCACCCGGAAATGGCGCAGGTGCCGCGGCTGTGCGCGCCGCGCCGGGCGCACGTCGAGCGACCCGGCCAGCACGGTGGCCAGCTTGCGATCGATGGCACCGATGTCGGGCGCCTGGCGCTGGTCGATCGACAGCACCTGGAAGGTGTCGAAGATGGTCCGCTGCGGCCCATCCAGCGCGCGCGCCTGCTGGATCGCAAGGCCCATGCGGTCGAGGGTGATCACGATCGCGGCGAACAGGCCGTCGCGGTCGGGCGCGTGCACGAACACCTCCAACGCATCGCCCGCGCCCGCCACGCGTCGCACGCGCACCACGGTCGCGCCGGGACCGGCGTCGCGCAGCGCCAGCGCCTGCCACACGACCTGGTCGGCGCGCGCGCGCAGGAAGCCGGTGTCGGGCATGCGCGCGAACAACGCGTCGATCCCGTCCACGCCCTCGGCGACCAGCAGGCCGCGGGACTTGTCGCGCGTTTCGGCGATGCGGTCGGCGGCGCCGACGCGGTGCTCCAGCCCACGCCGCAGCGCATAGCGCGTGGCGGTCCTCAGGTCGGCCAGCAGCCGGTCCTTCCATGCGTTCCACAGCTGCGGCGAGGTGCCGGCGATGTCGGCGCATGTGAGCAGGTACAGGTAGTCCAGGCGCTCGCGGTCGGCGACCTCGACCGCGAAGCGGTGGATCACCGCCGGATCGGAGATGTCCTGCTTCTGCGCGGTTACCGACATCAGCAGGTGCTTGAGCACCAGCCACTCGACCAGCGCGGTGTCGACGGCGCCGTAGCCGTGCGCCTGGCAGAAGACACGCGCGTCGACCGCGCCGAGTTCGGAATGGTCGCCGCCACGGCCCTTGGCGATGTCGTGGAACAGCCCCGCGACGAGCAGCAACTCGGGCTTGCGCAGGTGCGGCCAGACCTCGTGCGCCATCGAGAAACGCTCGTCGGGGATGCCGGTGGAGAACGACGCCAGGTTGCGCAGCACCGCCAGCGTGTGCTGGTCGACCGTGTACACGTGGAACAGGTCGAACTGCATGCGCCCGGACACCTGCGCGAAGGCCGGGATCCAGCGGCCCAGCACGCCCAGCCGGGCCATGCGCTCGAGCGTGCGCACCGGGCCGGGGCCGCGCAGCAGCGAGATGAAGGCTTCGCGCATATCCGCAAGCGCCACGTCGTACGCGGGCAGCGCGTGCAACGATTCGGCCAGTGCGCGGGCGGTCCTGGAATGCAGCCCCTTGGCCTCGGGATGGTCGGCCCACAGCGCGAACAGCGACAGTACCCGCGACATGTCGCCACCCGGCCAGAACTCGTCGCGGGCGACCAGGTAGCCGCGCTTCATCGCGAACTCCGCGTCCAGCGGCACCGCCTCGACGTCGCCCTCGATCTGCTCTTCGTAGCGCTGCAGCAGGCGTTCGCCGATGCGCAGCAGGATCGCGGCGCTGCGGTAGAAGCCCTGCATCATCCGCTCGACCGCGGCATTGTCGGCGTCGTCCAGGTGCTGCAGGCGCGCGGCCAGCGTCTTCTGGTAGTCGAAGCGCAGCCGCTCCTCGCGCTTGCCGGCCGCCAGGTGCAGGCCGTAGCGCAGCCGGGACAGCAGGCGCCACTCGCGTTCCAGCGCGGAGTATTCGTCCAGGCCCAGGTGGCCGAGCGGGATCAGCGATTCGATGTCGCGGGTACCGAACACGCGCCGCGCCATCCAGCGCAGGGTGTGGATGTCGCGCAGGCCGCCGGGGCCTTCCTTGATGTTGGGCTCGAGGTTGTCGGCGGTGTCGCCGAAGCGCGCATGGCGCTGGCGCAGTTCCTCGCGCTTGGCGTAGAAGAATTCGCGCGACGGCCAGACCCGTTCGACCGACACCGCCTCTTCCAGGCGCGCGGCCATCTCCGGCGTCGCCACCAGCGGCCGTGCCTCGATCAGCGAAGTCATGACGGTGATGTCGTCGGCTGACGCCTGGGTACATTCGGCCAGCGTGCGCACGGCGTGGCCGACCGGCAGGCCGGCGTCCCACAGCAGGGCGAACAGGCGCGACAGGGCGGCGGTATCGGCCTCGCAGGCGTCGTCGCCGACCAGCACCAGCAGGTCGATATCCGAACGCGGGAACAGCTCGCCGCGGCCGTAGCCACCGACCGCGAACAGGGTCAGCGCCGCATCCGCCGGCACGGTGCGCGACCAGGCCTGGCGCACCAGTCCGTCGACCGCGATCACGCGCGCCAGCAGCAGGCGCTCGATGTCATCGTCCGCATCGAAGCGCAGGGCGAAGCCGGCGTCCTGCGCGCGCAGGTTCTCGGCGGCCAGCGCGGCCCAGGCCGCGTCGTCGTCGCCAGCCGCCGTGTCCACGTCAGCCACCGGCGACGGCCGCAGGCGCCGGACGTGCTCGGCCGACGACGCAGCCGCCGTGGGCCAGTGCGCGGATGCGGTCGGGAGCGGCGTATGGCATCGGCATCGCCCTACAGGTCGTTGTCGTCGCCGGGCAGGCGGGTCAGGATCTCGACGCCGTCGGCGGTCACCAGCACGGTGTGCTCCCACTGCGCCGAAAGCTTGCGGTCCTTGGTCACCACGGTCCAGCCGTCCGGCAGCAGCCGGGTGAAGCGCGTTCCTTCATTGATCATCGGTTCGATAGTGAAGGTCATGCCGGGCTGGAACACCAGCCCCTCGCCGGGCCGTCCGTAATGCAGCACCTGCGGGTCCTCGTGGTAGACCTTGCCGATGCCGTGGCCGCAGTACTCGCGTACCACGCTGAAGCGTTCGCCTTCGGCATATTCCTGGATCGCATGGCCGACATCGCCCAGCGTCGCCCCCGGCCGGACCGCGCGGATTCCGCGGAACAGCGCCTCGCGCGTGGTGTCCACCAGGCGGCGCGCCATCACCGAGGGCGTGCCCACGTAGTACATGCGGCTGGTGTCGCCGTGCCAGCCGTCCTTGATGACGGTGACGTCGATGTTGATGATGTCGCCGTCCTTGAGCACCTTGGCTTCGCCGGGAATGCCGTGGCAGATGACGTTGTTGGCCGAGATGCACGTCGTCTTCGGATAGCCCTTGTAGCCCAGGTTGGCCGGGGTCGCCTTCTGCACGTTGACGATGTGGTCGTGGCAGATGCGGTCGAGCTCGTCGGTATTGACGCCGGGCCTCACGTGGGGCGCGACGACCTGCAGCACCTCGGCCGCCAGCCGCCCGGCCACGCGCATCTTCTCGATCTGCTCGGGGGTCTTGAGGGAAATGGTCATGCGCCCATTATCGCCGAGCCCGGCGCGCTCTGCCCGGGTGGCGGCCTGGCCGGCGCGCCCGGCGGCGGCCCCGCGGCCGCCCGCCGCCCGCGATCCGACGCGTGGCGGCCTGCCCCGGTTTGCCTGCGCCGCGGCTCCGGGCTATGATCGCCGGGTTGTGCCTGGCGCTCCTGCCAGGCCGCCGCCCACGCCGGGCGTGGCGTCACCTCGACGCAGGCGAATACACACCCGCTGCAGACACCCGTGCCGGGGTGTCCCCGGTCCGCAAGGAACGGGGATCTGGCCACGGAGGCAGCGGGGAGGCCCAACCCCGGAACCACGCGTCCCGCGCCCAGCGCAGGCCGCACCGCCCTTCACAGAACCGGGCGGCGGTTCCCTTTCAGGAGTTCGAAGCAATGCCCCAGATCACCATGCGCCAGATGCTGGAAGCCGGCGTCCATTTCGGCCACCAGACGCGCTACTGGAACCCGAAGATGGCGCCTTACATCTTCGGTGCCCGCGGCAAGATCCACATCATCAACCTCGAGAAGACGGTTCCGCTGTTCAACGACGCGATGAACTTCATCTCGGGGATCGCCCAGAAGCGCGGCATCATCCTGTTCGTCGGCACCAAGCGCAGCGCGCGCGACCCGATCAAGGAAGAGGCCGAGCGCTGCGGCATGCCGTACATGACCCAGCGCTGGCTGGGCGGCACGCTGACCAACTTCCGCACCGTCAAGCAGTCGGTGTCGCGCCTGAAGGAACTGGAAGCGGCCGAAACCGACGGCACCTTCGAGAAGCTGGTCAAGCACGAAGTGCTGGGCCTGCGCCGCGAGCGCGACAAGCTGGAAGCTTCGCTCGGCGGCCTGAAGGACCTCAACCGCCTGCCCGACGCGCTGTTCGTGATCGACATCGGCCATGAAGACATCGCGGTCAAGGAAGCCAAGAAGCTCGGCATCCCGGTGATCGCCGTGGTCGACACCAACTACGACCCGGCCCTGGTCGACTACGCCATCCCAGGCAACGACGACGCCATCCGCGCCGTGCAGCTGTACGGCCGCGCCGCCGCCGACGCCGTGCTGGAGGGCAAGGCCGCCGCGCCGAACGCTTCCAACGTGCGCGAGGAAGAGTTCGCCGAGGGCCAAGGCAAGCCGGGCCGCCGCGCGCCCGCGAAGAAGGCTGCCGTGGCCGAGGCGACAGCGCCGGTTGAGGGCGCAGCGCCGGTCGAGACGGCCGATGCGACAGCTCCGGCCGAAGCGGCAGCGCCGGTCGAGGGCCAGGAAGCCCCGGCGCCGGACGCGACTCCGGCAGCCTGATCCGGCGGCAAACGCGACCGCGGCGCCCTGCCGCGGTCGACCGGCCGGCCGGTCACCCGCCTGCGCGAGCATGAACCGCCCGCGGCAGCGGCGTGCCGCCGGACATCTTTCGAACAAATCCGAGGTCCCCCAATGGAAATCACCGCTTCCCTGGTCAAGGAACTGCGCGAGCGCACCGGCGCCGGCATGATGGAGTGCAAGAAGGCGCTCACCGAGCACAACGGCGACGTCGACGCAGCCGCCGAAGCGCTGCGCAAGTCCGGCCTGGCCAAGGCCGACAAGAAGGCCAGCCGCATCGCCGCCGAAGGCCGCATCGTCAGCGCCCAGGACGGCGGCAAGGCCGTCCTGGTCGAGGTCAACTCCGAAACCGACTTCGTCGCCATCGACGACAACTTCAAGGGCTTCGCCGAAGCCGTCGTGCAGGCCGCGCTGGCCTCCGGCGCCGCCGATGCCGAAGCGCTCAAGGCCGCGAAGCTCGCTTCCGGCGAAACCGTCGAGGAGGCCCGCGCCGCCGTCATCGCCAAGGTCGGCGAGAACGTGCAGGTCCGCCGCGTCGCCTCCATCGACTCCGCCAACACCGTGGCCGCCTACGTCCACGGCGGCAAGATCGGCGTGCTGGTCGAGCTCAAGGGCGGCGATGCCGACCTGGCCCGCGGCCTGGCGATGCACGTCGCGGCGATGAACCCGCCGCACAACAGGCAGTCCGACGTGCCGGCCGAGTTCGTGGCCAAGGAAAAGGAAATCGAGCTGGCCAAGATGTCCGAGAAGGACCGCTCCAAGCCGGCCGAGATCCTGGAGAAGATCATCGGCGGCAAGATCGCCAAGATCGTCAACGAGGTCAGCCTGTACGGCCAGCCCTACGTGCTCGACACCGACAAGACCGTCGAGGCCGTGCTCAAGGCCGCCGGCGCCGAAGTGGTCGGCTTCCAGCGCCTGGCCGTCGGCGAGGGCATCGAGAAGGTGGTCGAGGATTACGCCGCCGAAGTGATGAAGCAGGCCGGGCTGGCGTAAGCCACCACGCCACGCCGCAACGCCGAAAGAAGCCGCGGGGAACCGCGGCTTCTTTCGTTCCGGCGCGGTTGCACTGGCGGTGGCCAGGAAAGCTCTGGGCAACTGTCATCTCAAGCGTAAACGAGAGAGGGGCCCCGCGGGCCGTTGAAACCCGCGTCCCGCCTTCGCGGCAATGGGGATCAACAGGGAGTTGTTCAGGCCTTCCCTAAGGAATCGGCCGTGGTTGCCGATAACCGGTCCGGGAATCCCTGGTCAGGTTGCGATGCACTCCGAACTTCAAGCCGTGCTGGCCCATTGTCGCAACCTGCCGTCGCCGCCTGCGATCGCGCTGCGCATCATCGACCTGGCGCAGCAGCCGGATGCCGACCTGGACGCGACGGCCGACGTCATCGCCAAGGACAGCGCGCTCAGCGCGCGCATGCTGCGCATCGCCAACTCGCCGCTGTACGCCAACCGCCGCCAGGTCGCGACCCTGGGCCAGGCGCTGACCCTGCTCGGCCTCAACGCCACGCTGAGCCTGGCCCTGGGGCTGTCGCTGAGCCGCAACCTGCGTGACGCGCAACCCGGCGACGAGCAGGGACTTCTTTGGCGGCGCAGCGTGCTGTCCGCAATGGCGGCACGCCTGCTCGGCGAGGAGGTCGGGCTGGCGCGACTCGAGGAACTGATGCTGGCCGGTCTGCTGCAGGACATCGGCGCGTTGGCTCTTCTGCAGGTCCGGCCGGATGCCTACCGCGAGCTGCTGCGCGCCGCCGAGGGTCCGGACGACCGGCTGCGCCGCGAGCGCGAAGCGCTGGGCGGCGACCACGCTGAAATCGGAGCGTGGATCGCGAACCTCTGGAACCTGCCGGGCTACCTGCAGCAGGCGATCCGCGCCAGTGAATCGGCTGCAGGCGACGGCAACTGCTTCCATGACTGCATCGCCGCTTCGGGTTTCGTGGCCGACGTGTGGCTGGCGACCGACGAGCACCTCACCCGGAGTGCGCGGCAGCGCGCGATGGCCGCCACCCGCGACCGGCTGGGCCTGGACCAGGCGCGGTTCGACGTCCTGATCACCCGCATGTCGGACGCCCTGCCCGACATCGCGTCCCTGTTCGACGTGCACGTCGTGCAACCGGAACATCTCGACGCCATCGTCGAGCATGCCCGCGAGCTGCTGCTCGTGCGCAACCTGCGCGAGATCCGGGGCGCCATCCAGACGCGCGGCCAGGCCGACGCCACCGACGAGCGCATGCGCGAGCTGGAGGAGCTGGCGCTGCGCGACCCGCTGACCGGCATGTACAACCGGAGCCAGCTGGAAGACATGCTGGAACGCGAGTTCGGGGCCTCCGTGCAGCGCGACCAGCCCCTGAGCCTGGTGTTCATCGACCTGGACGATTTCAAGCAGGTCAACGACCGGCACGGCCACCTCGTCGGCGACCAGGTGTTGAGCGAGTTCGCCCAGGTGCTGTCGCGCCTGCTGCGCAGTACCGACCTGATCGTGCGCTACGGAGGCGAGGAATTCCTGGTGATGCTGAGCAATTCCAGTACCGATGCCGCGCTGGCGGTGATCCGGCGCATCCTCGACGAGGTTTCGCGGACCTCGATGGCCATCGTCGAGGGGGCCCCGCTGTACGTGACCTTCTCGGCAGGAGTGGCCACACGGGGCGGGCAGGAACGGTTCGAAAGCGCGCGCGACCTGCTGGACGCCGCGGACCAGGCCCTGTACGGCGCCAAGCGCCAGGGCCGCAACCGGGTGACAACACGCACTCCCGACGGCACGGATTCCTGACCGGACCCCGACGCGCAAGGCCCTGGACCCAGACGCGCCACCACGGCGCGCGACCCGGCGCGCTCCATGCGGCAGCCTGGATCGGCGCCGCGAAGCCTTCGCGCATCGGCGCGATCCGCTAGAATCCACGGGTTTCCCGCCGCTGCCGAGACCCCCATGTCGCAACTCGCCTATCGCCGCATCCTGTTGAAACTCTCCGGCGAGGCGTTGATGGGCGAGGAGGACTACGGCATCGATCCCAAGGTGATCGGCCGCCTGGCCAGCGAGGTCATCGAGGCGCAGCAGGCCGGCGCCGAGATCGGCGTGGTGGTTGGCGGCGGCAACATCTTCCGCGGCGCAGGCCTGGCGGCTGGCGGCATGGACCGGGTCACCGGCGACCAGATGGGCATGCTGGCCACCGTGATCAACGCGCTGGCCATGCAGGACGCACTGGAAAAGCTTGGCGCGCGCGCCCGGGTGATGAGCGCGATCAAGATCAACGACGTCTGCGAGGACTACATCCGCCGGCGCGCGATCCGCCACCTGGAAAAGGGCCGGATCGCGATCTTCGCCGCCGGCACCGGCAATCCCTTCTTCACCACCGACTCGGGCGCGGCCCTGCGCGCGATCGAGATCGGCGCGGACCTGCTGCTCAAGGCGACCAAGGTCGACGGCGTCTATGACAAGGACCCGAAGAAGCATCCCGACGCGGTGCGCTACGACAGCCTGACCTACGACGAGGTGATCTCGCGCGACCTGCAGGTGATGGACACCGCCGCCTTCGCCCTGTGCCGCGACAGCGACCTGCCGCTGCGGATCTTCGACATGTCCCAGCCCGGCGTGCTGCTGCGGATCCTGAAGGGCGAACCGATCGGCACCCTGGTGCACGGGCGCCGCTAGCCTTCGTTCAACCGGGCCGGCGCCAGCGGGCGACTCCACCGGGCCCCCGCGACCTGCTGAACCACCCCGATTCCCGGCACACGACACGGCCCCGGCCGCCGCCGGCGCGCCGGCCCGCCTATAATCCCGCAATCCCGCTGCCAAAGCCCACAGCTCACCGGAGCCGGCAATGCTCAATGAAATCAAGAAAGACGCCCAGACCCGCATGGCCAAATGCGTCGACGCGCTGCGCCAGACACTGGTGAAGGTGCGCACCGGTCGCGCATCGACCGGCCTGGTCGACAGCATCCGCGTCAGCGCCTACGGCGGCGACGTGCCGCTGTCGCAGGTCGCCGCGGTGTCGGTGTCCGACTCCCGCTCGCTGATGATCCAGCCCTGGGACAAGGGCATGGTGGGCGTGATCGAGAAGGCGATCCTGTCCTCCGACCTCGGCCTGACCCCGAATACGGCCGGCACCACGATCCGGCTCAACCTGCCCTCGCTCACCGAGGAGCGCCGGCGCGAGCTGACCAAGGTGGTCCACGGCGAGGGCGAGGATGCCAAGGTGGCGATCCGCAACGTCCGCCGCGACGCGATCCAGCAGGCCAAGGAGTTGCTGAAGGACAAGTCGCTCTCCGAGGACGACCTGCGTCGCGGCGAGGACGAGATCCAGAAGCTGACCGACAAGGCGATCAAGGACGTCGACGAAGTGGTCAAGGCCAAGGAAACGGAGCTGATGTCGGTTTGACGGGACGTGATCGGTGATCCGCGACCGGTGATCCCGCCCGTGGCCGGTCACACGCCCGAAGCCCGAAGAGGCCACCCCGTTGACTGAGCTCCAGGCTCCACCAGACCACGCGGTTTCGGATCGGCAGCCAGCTGGCGCCGATTCCCGTGCGCTGCCCCGGCACGTCGCGATCATCATGGACGGCAACGGGCGCTGGGCGGCGCGGCGCGGGCGGCCACGCGTCATCGGCCATCGCGCCGGCGCGCGCGCGGTCAACCTGTGCATCGACTTCTGCCTGGAGCAGGGCATCGGCGCCCTGACCCTGTTCGCCTTTTCCAGCGAGAACTGGGGCCGGCCCGAAGATGAAGTCGGCGCGCTGATGAAGCTGTTCATCGCCGCGCTCGACCGGGAGATCGAGGAAATGCATCGTCGCGGCGTGGCCCTGCGCTTCATCGGCGACCAGACGCGTTTCTCCGCGGACATCCGCGCGCGCATGCGCGTGGCCGAGACCCTGACTGCCGGCAATACCCGCCTCGTGCTGAGCATCGCCGCCAGCTACGGCGGCCGACAGGACATCGCCACCGCCGCGCGTTCACTGGCCGAGGATGTCGCCGCCGGACGGCTGCGCCCCGAGCAGATCGACGAAGCCGCGCTTGGCGCGCGCGTCGCCCTGGCCGACCTGCCGCCGCCGGACCTGTTCATCCGCACCGGTGGCGACTGCCGGATCAGCAACTTCCTGCTCTGGCAGCTGGCCTACACCGAACTGTGGTTCACCGAAACGCTGTGGCCCGAGCTCGATGCCGCCACCCTGCACGAGGCGCTCGGCGCCTATGCGGGGCGCGAGCGCCGCTTCGGCCTCACCGGCGAGCAGATCGCCGCCCGCGCCAGGCCCGATCTCCAGGGGAGTCCGACACCGTGACCCGCACCCGCGTGCTCGCCGCGTTGACGATGGCGCCGCTGGCCATTGGCGGCGTGCTCCTGCTGCCCACGCCTTGGCTGGTGGCGGTGACCGCAATCCTGTTCCTGGTCGCGCTGTGGGAATGGTTCCGGCTCTCGGACATCGACGACACCCTGCAGCGCACCGTGCTGCTGCTGGCCAACCTGCTGCTGATGGCCGCCCTGGTCTGGGCGTCACCCAACGACAGCGGCGGCTCGCTGGTGCTGTTCAAGCTGGTGTCGATGCTGGGCGTGGTCTGGTGGCTGCTGGCGATGCTGTGGCTGCGCCATTACGACTTCGCCTCCGACCACGACACCCATGCGCGCGTGTTCAAGCTGGCCGCCGGCACCGCCGCGGTGGTCCCGGCCTGGTGCGCGCTGGCGGTGCTCCACGCCGGCGACCCCGAGCCCACCAGCTGGCCGCTGGTCAGCCAGGGCCATGTGTGGCTGCTGACCGCGCTGATGATCGTCTGGGCCACCGACACCGGCGCCTATTTCGCTGGACGCAGGTTCGGGCGGCGCAAGCTGGCGCCCCGGATCAGCCCGAACAAGACCGTCGAAGGCATGCTGGGCGGCGTGGCCGCGGGCGTCGCCGTGGCGCTGACCATGGCGCCGCTGGCCGGCGCCAGCGTCGGGCAACTGCCGCTGGTCGCGCTCGCCGCCCTGGCCACGGTGCTGTTCTCGGTGGTCGGGGACCTGTTCGAAAGCCTGCTCAAGCGCCATGTCGGCGCCAAGGATTCGGGCACGCTGATCCCGGGCCACGGCGGCGTGCTCGACCGCATCGACAGCGTGCTTGCCGCCCTGCCCGTGTTCGCCGTGGCGAAGATCTGGCTGGGCTTCTGATGCAGCGCGTTGCTGTCCTTGGCGCGACCGGTTCGATCGGCGGGTCGGCGCTCGACGTCATCGCCCGCCACCCCGGCGCGATGCGCGCCAGCGTGCTTGCGGCCGGCGGCAACGTCGAGGCACTGGTGGCGCTGTGCGCCACCCATCGTCCCGACCATGCGGTGATCGGCGACGGTTCGCGCCTGCAGCTGTTGCGCGACGGCCTGCGCGCGGCAGGCCTGCCGACGTCGGCCCACGCAGGCGACGAGGCGCTGTCGGACCTGGTCGCGGGCGATGCCTGCGACACCGTGGTCGCGGCGATCGTCGGCGCGGCCGGGCTCGACTCCACCCTCGCCGCCGCCCGCGCCGGCAAGCGCCTGCTGCTGGCCAACAAGGAATCGCTGGTGCTGGCCGGCGAGCTGCTGATCGAGGCAGCGGCTACGGGCGGCGCGACCATCGTGCCGATCGACAGCGAGCACAACGCCATCTTCCAGTGCCTGCACGGCCGCGCTGCCGGCGCCGAGGTGCGGCGCATCACCCTGACTGCCTCCGGCGGCCCGTTCCGCGGCTGGGACCGCGCCCGCCTGGCCGGCGTGACCCCGGCGCAGGCCGTGGCCCATCCGAAGTGGTCGATGGGGCCGAAGATCTCGGTCGACTCGGCAACGCTGATGAACAAGGGGCTGGAGCTGATCGAGGCCCACCACCTGTTCGGCCTGGCCGACGACAGGCTCGACGTGCTGGTGCATCCGCAGAGCCTGGTCCACTCGCTGGTGGAATTCGTCGATGGTTCCACCCTGGCCCAGCTCGGACTGCCGGACATGCGCACTTCGCTCGCGGTCGGCCTGGGCTGGCCACAGCGCATTCCGTCCGGGGTCGGGCCGCTGGACCTGACGGCGCAGGGCCGGCTCGAGTTCGAGCCGCCGGACATGGACACCTTCCCCTGCCTGCGCCTGGCGCGCGGCGCACTGCGCGCCGGTGGCACCGCACCGGCGGTGCTGAACGCCGCCAACGAAGTAGCGGTTTCAGCCTTTCTTCAGGGGCGCATCGGTTTCCTGTCCATCGCCGCCCTGGTCGAAGACGCCCTCGCGGCAATCACGGTGGAACCGGCACAATCGATGGCGGCGCTGGCCGACGCCGACCTCCGCGCGCGCCACCACGCCAGCCACGCCATCGCCACGGGTGCCATCGCATGATCCGCCATGACTGATTTCCTGGGTGCCGTCTGGTGGTTGCTGGTCAGCCTCGGGATCCTGGTGACCATCCACGAGTTCGGCCATTTCTGGGTCGCGCGCCGCTGTGGCGTGCGCGTGCTGCGCTTTTCGATCGGCTTTGGCGGCGCGCTGTGGCAGCGCACGGCGAAGGACGGCACCGAGTACCGGATTGCCGCCATCCCGCTGGGCGGCTACGTCAAGATGCTCGACGAGCGCGAGTCCGACGTGCCCGAGGCCGAGGCCGCGCGCGCCTTCAACCGCCAGTCGGTGTGGAAGCGGATCGCGATCGTCGCCGCCGGGCCGGCCGCCAACCTGGTGCTGTGCTTCGGCCTGCTGTGGGCGATGTTCGTGATCGGCCGCCCGGATTACGCGCCGCTGCTGGGGCCCTCCACCGGCATCGCCGCAGAGTCCGGCCTGCAAGACAACGACCGGGTGCTCGCGCTCGGCGAGCGCCAGACGCCGACCTGGATGGAACTGCAGATGGCGCTGCTGCCGGCCGCGCTGGACCGCGTCGACGTGCCGCTGCGCGTGGCCGACCGCGGCGGGCGCGAGCGCCAGGTGACGCTGCGCCTGTCGGGGCTGCCGGAAGACTTCGACCAGCGCCAGGTGCTGCGCAGCATCGGCCTGGTCCCCCGCCACTTCACCATTCCCGCCGATATCGGCCGGGTACGGCCCGACGGGGCGGCCTGGGGCCTGCTGGCCGAGGGCGACCGCATCACCGCCATCGACGGCCACCCGGTGGAGCGCTTCGAGGACATGGGCCCGCTGGTGCAGGCGCTGGGCGAGCGTGGCGTGGAGGCCATGATCGAGGTCACCCGCGACGGCGAGCGCCTGGCCTTCCCGCTGGCGCCGCGCGAGGTCGAAGACCAGGGCGAACGGCGCTGGGTGCTGGGGATCGAGGCGCCGCGCCGCATCGAGCTGCCGCCCAAGGACGCGCTCCAGCAGTACGGCCCGGTGGCCGCGATCCCGGCGGCCGCGCGCGAGGTCGGCCACCTCACCGGCCAGCTGCTGGGCATGCTCCGGCGGGCCGTGACCGGCCGCCTGGCGATCGAAAACACCGTCGCCGGGCCCCTGACCATCGCCCGCGCCACCAATGCCTACGCCAGCCAGGGCGTGGCCTGGTACCTGACGATCCTCGCCCTTTTGTCGCTGAGCATCGCCATTCTCAACCTGCTGCCGATCCCGCTCTTGGACGGGGGACACCTGTTGTATTACCTTATCGAGTTGGTCAAGGGCAGTCCGTTAAGCGAACGTGCGATGGCGGCCGGGCAGTATGTCGGCCTGGTGCTGTTGGCTGGCCTGATGGGCCTGGCGTTCTACAACGACATTCTCCAGCTGGTGCGCTGATGCCCCGCCTTACGACCACCATTGCGTCAGCAATGGAGCACTTCCCCAATCCGGATCGATCGATGACGCGTACTCCTGCCCGCCGCCTGCTTGCACTCGCCCTTGCGACCGCGATCGCACCCGTCTGGGCCCAGCAAGCGGTCGATCCGCAGGCTGCGTTCGCGGTACCCGCTCCGGCGATGGCACAGCCTGCTGGCGCGTTCACCGTCAGCGACATCCGCATCGACGGCCTGCAGCGCATCGGCGCCGGCACCGTGTTCACCTACCTGCCGGTGGAGCGCGGCGACACGGTCAACCAGACCCGCATCGGCGAGGCCGTGCGGGCCCTGTACCGCACCGGTTTCTTCGAGGACATCCAGATCGGCCGCCAGGGCGACATCCTGGTGGTCACGGTGACCGAGCGCCCGGCAATCAACAAGCTGACGCTCCAGGGCAACAAGGACATCAAGACCGAGGACCTGACCAAGGGCCTCAACGACATCGGCCTGTCCGAGGGCGAAACCTTCGATCGCATGGCCCTGGACCGCGTGACCCAGGAACTGACCCGCCAGTACAACAACCGCGGCAAGTACAACGTCGAGATCGACCCGACCGTTTCGCGGCTGGACCGCAACCGCGTCGACGTCACCATCGACGTCAAGGAAGGCAAGGCCGCCAAGATCCGCCACATCAACCTGATCGGCAACGAGCTGTTCGAGCAGGATGAGCTGACCGACACCTGGGAATCGGGCGAGAGCAACTGGCTGAGCTGGTACCGCCGCGACGACCAGTACTCGAAGGAGAAGCTCTCGGGCGACCTGGAGAAGCTGCACAACTTCTACCTGGACCGCGGCTACGTCGACTTCAGCATCGACAACACCCAGGTGTCGATCAGCCCCGACAAGCGCGACATGTTCATCACCGCCGGGATGTCCGAGGGCGTGATCTACACCATCTCCTCGGTCGAGGTCACCGGCGACACGGTCCTGCCCAAGGAGGACATCGAGCGCCTGGTGCTGGTCCGCGAGGGCATGGTGTTCTCGCGCGCGCTGCTGGAACTTACCTCCGACGCGATCACCGCCACGCTCGGCAACATCGGCTACGCGTTCGCCCAGGTCAACACGATTCCCGAGATCGACCGCGACAAGCGCACGGTCGGCATCCAGCTGCAGGTGGTGCCCGGGCCGCGCGTGAACGTGCGTCGCATCGTGTTCCGCGGCAATTCCCGCACCTCCGACGAGGTGATGCGCCGCGAGATGCGCCAGTTCGAGGGTGCATGGTATTCGCAGGCCGCGATCGATCGCTCCAAGGTGCGACTGCAGCGCCTGGGCTACTTCGAATCGGGCAGCGTCAACGTCGAGAGCCAGCCGGTGCCGGGCAGCAACGACGAGGTCGACGTGGTCTTCAGCGTCACCGAGACCACCTCCGGCAGCTTCGTGTTCGGCGTGGGCTACTCGCAGCTGGCCGGGCTGACCACGTCGGTGCAGCTGGCGCAGAACAACTTCCTGGGCAGCGGCAACCGCGTGTCGGTGGAGGCGCAGCGCAACGTCTACCTGCAGCGGTATTCGTTCTCGTTCCTCAACCCCTACTTCACCGACGAGGGGCTGTCGCTGGGCTACAACCTGTGGTGGCGCGAGTTCGACAACTCCGAGTTCAACACCGCGCAGTTCTCCTCGACCAACGCGGCCATGCAGATGATGCTGGGGCTGCCGATCACCGAATCGGACACGATCTCGGCGCTGGTCGGCATCGACCGCAACCAGATCTTCGCCTTCCGCGGTTCCTCTCCGGAATCGATCGTCGACTACATCGACGCGGTCGGCTCGCGCACCTTCCATTCCTGGCGCAGCGAGTTGGCCTGGGCGCGCGATTCGCGCAACGACTTCCTGCAGCCGACCCGCGGCACCCTGCAGCGCGTCTCGCTGGAAACGACCCTGCCCGGCTCGACCGTCGAGTACTTCAAGCTCAACTACGAGTTCTCGCGGTATTGGCCGATCAGCCGGGCGCTGGTGCTCAACACCCGCTTCGAACTGGGTTACGGCGAAAGCTACGGCGACGACACCCTCCGCGTGTTCTGCCGCGCCTCGGGCGAGCAGCCGCTGCCGCCGCCCGGCGGCACCGCCTCCGACGCGGTCCCCGCTCCTGGCGGGGAGTGCCGCGACGGCTCGGTCTACAACAGGACCCTGGTCGCCACCGGCCTGCCGTTCTTCGAGAACTTCTACGCCGGCGGCGCGCGCTCGGTGCGCGGCTTCCGCGACAACACCCTGGGTCCGCGCGAGTCCGCGTTCAACAGCACTTACCTGCAGCCGATGGGTGGCTCGCTGAAGACGGTCGGCTCGCTGGAAATGTTCTTCCCGCAGCTGATCAAGTCGCCGGCCGCGCGCGTGTCCGCCTTCGTCGACTTCGGCAACGTGTTCCGCAACGTCGACGCCTTCGAGACCAGTGAGCTGCGCGCCTCGGCAGGCATCGCGCTGATGTGGCGCGCACCGGTGGGTCCGATCTCCATCAGCTATTCGTATCCGCTCCGCAGCCAGGACGCGGTGCGCGACAGCACCGGCCGGGTGCTGGTCGAAGGCGACGAGCTGGAGCGGCTGCAGTTCACCTTCGGCGGCGCGTTCTAGCCGCAAGCTGGAGCCATGCCCCGACCCGGCATCAGGATCACCGCAGGAGAGCTCGCCGAACGCTTCGGCCTCGGCCTGCGGGGTGACCCGGCGCGCCCCGTGCAGGGCGTCGGCACGCTTGCCGGCGCCGGGCCGACGCAGCTGTCGTTCCTCGCCAATCCGAAGTACCGCAGCCAGCTTGCCCAATCCGGTGCAGGCTTGGTCGTGGTACGCGCGGCCGATGCCGAGGGCCTGGCGCGCGACCTGCTGATCGCACCCGACCCCTACGTGGCGTTCGCGAAGATCGCGGCGCTGTTCGAGCCGGTCGAACCCGTCGAGACGGGCGTCCACCCTTCCGCCTTCGTCCATCCGGAGGCCCGGGTGCATGCGCAGGCGTCGGTGGGGCCGCATGCCAGCATCGGCGCGCGCAGCCAGGTGGCCGCCAGCGCCCGTATCGGCCCGGGCTGCGTGATCGGCGAGGACTGCGAGGTCGGCGCCGGCTGCACCCTGGTCGCACGCGTCACCCTGGTCAGGCGCGTGCGACTGGGCGCGCGCGTTCTGGTGCACCCGGGTGCGGTGCTTGGCGCCGACGGCTTCGGCCTGGCGCTCGATCGCGGAGGCGACGAGCCGCACTGGATCAAGGTGCCGCAGCTGGGCGGCGTGCGCGTGGGTGACGACTGCGAGATCGGCGCCAACACCACCATCGACCGCGGCGCGATCGAGGACACCGTGCTCGAGCATGACGTACGCCTGGACAACCAGATCCAGGTCGCCCACAACGTGCGGATCGGCGCGCATACGGCGATGGCCGGCTGCGTGGCCGTGGCCGGCAGCACCACGATCGGGCGATACTGCATGATCGGCGGCGCCGCGGGCATCGCCGGACATCTTGAAATCTGCGACCGGGTGATGGTCACGGCGATGAGCCTGGTGACCCACTCCATCCGCGAGCCGGGGGAGTATTCTTCCGGCACCCCACTGATGGACAGCCGCAGCTGGCGCCGCAATGCGGTCCGGTTCAAGCAGCTCGATGCACTGGTCCGGCGCATGCGCCTGCCGACAAAGGGAAACGAATGAACCAGCCGGTCAAGCTACCGATCGACATCAAGGGCATCCACGAGCTGCTGCCGCACCGCTTCCCGTTCCTGCTGATCGACCGCGCGGTCGAGTTCGAGCACGGCAAGCGCGTGCTCGCCTACAAGAACGTCACCGGCAACGAGCACTTCTTCCAGGGCCATTTCCCGGACCGCCCGGTGATGCCCGGGGTGCTGGTGATCGAGGCGCTGGCCCAGGCCGGCGGCGTGCTGTCGCAGCTGACCCACGGCGGCAGCCTGAGCGGGCGCCTGTCGGTCCTGGTCAAGGTCGACAACGCGAAGTTCTCGCGCATGGTGGTGCCGGGCGACCGCCTCGACCTGGAGGTGGAGATCCGCCGCGAGATCCGCAACATGACGCTGTATTGCGGCGTTGCCCGCGTGGACGGCGAGCAGGTGGCCTGCGCCGACATCCTCTGCGCCGAGGTACGCGCCTGAAATGGGCGCAGCGGACATCCATCCCACCGCGGCCGTCGACCCGTCCGCACGGATCGGCGAGGGGGTGTCGATCGGTGCCTTCACCTTCGTCGGCCCCGAGGTCGAGATCGGCGACGGCACGCACGTAGGCCCGCACTGCAGCCTGCACGGCCCCACGCGCATCGGTCGCGACAATCGCATCCTCGGCCACGCCGCAATCGGTGGCGAGCCACAGGACAAGAAGTTCGACGGTGAGCGCGTCGCGCTGGAAATCGGCGACCGCAACCTGGTCCGCGAGTTCGTCACCCTCAACCGCGGCACCGGCGACGGCGGCGGGCTGACCCGCATCGGCAGCGACAACTGGTTCCTCGCCTACACCCACGTCGCGCATGACTGCATGGTCGGCGACCACTGCGTGTTCTCCAACAACGCCACGCTGGCCGGCCACGTCACCGTGGCCGACCACGTCATCCTCAGCGGCTTCGCCGGCGTGCACCAGTTCTGCCGGATCGGCGCGCACGCCTTCATCGGCATGGGCGCATTCGTCAACGGCGACGTGCCGCCGTTCCTGATGGTGGCCCAGGACAAGTACGCGCGCCCGCGCGGCATCAACGCCGAGGGCCTGAAGCGGCGCGGCTTCGACACCGCGCGCATCGCCGCCATCCGCCGCGCCTACCGCGCCCTGTACATGGGTGACGCGAAGCTGGACGAGGCACGGGGCGAACTCGAGGAGATCGCGGCGGCCGGCAGCAGCGACGTGCGCGCGATGCTGGACTTCATCGAAAGCGGCGAACGGCCGCTGCTGCGGTAAAGCCGGGAATGGAGAGTCGCGACCCGGCAGTCGGTGACACCCATGGCGACGACCTCGCTGGCGCAGGTGCTGCTGTGGACGTCCCCCATCCCGCGCTTGCCCTGCACGAACGCAGGCTGCGCATCGGCCTGGTCGCGGGCGAGGCATCGGGCGACCTGCTTGGTGCCGGGCTGGTGGAACAGCTGCGCCTGCGCTTTCCAGCAGCGGAGTTCGCGGGCATCGGCGGCGCCGCCATGCGCAAGGCCGGTGTCGACACCTGGCACGACGCCTCCGAGCTTGCGGTGATGGGACTGAGCGAAGTGCTGCGCCACCTGCCGCGGCTGCTGCGGCTGCGGCGCGGACTGCGCAGGCGCCTGCTCGACTGGCGCGCGGATGTGTTCATCGGCATCGATGCGCCCGACTTCAACCTCGGCCTGGAGCGCGCACTCAAGCGCCGCGGCATGCGCACCGTGCATTACGTGAGCCCGTCGGTATGGGCCTGGCGCCAGGGCCGCGCGGCGAAGATCGGGCGCAGCGCCGACCGGGTGCTGTGCCTGTTTCCGATGGAGCCGGCGATCTACGCCAGGCACGGCGTGGACGCCACCTTCGTCGGCCACCCGATGGCCGACGCCATGCCGCTCAATCCCGACCGCAGGCGCGCGCGCGCCGAACTCGGCCTCGACGACGACGCGCCGGTGCTTGCGGTGCTGCCCGGCTCACGCCTGGGTGAAATCGAACGTCTCGGCGCGATCTTCCTCGAGGCCGCCCACCGTGTGGCCACGCAGGTACCCGGGCTGCGGGTGCTGGTACCCGCGGCTACGCCGGCCTGCGCCGAGGCGATCCGCGCGCTGCTGGCCGCCTCGCCGCTGCCGGCCGGCTGCGCGCTGCTGCTGGACGGCCAGGCACACGAAGCGATGGTCGCATCCAACGTGGTGCTGCTGGCGTCGGGTACGGCCACGCTGGAGGCAATGCTGGCCAAGCGGCCGATGGTGGTGGGCTACCGCATCGCGCCGAGCACCTACCGCATCGTGCGCGCGCTGGGCCTGCTCAAGGTCGACCGCTACGCGCTGCCGAACGTGCTGGCCGGCGACACCATCGCACCCGAGCTGATGCAGGACGACTGCAAGCCGGAAAACCTGGCGCGCGCGGTGCTGGCCTGGTTCGACGACCCGGCGGCGGCAGGGGCGCTCGAGCCGGTCTACCGCGACCTGCACATCGCACTGCGCCGCGATGCCTCGGCCTCGGCCGCGGACGCGGTGACCGCGCTGTTGGAGGCACCGCGATGAGCCGCCGCGTTGCCGGCGTCGACGAGGCCGGCTGCGGTCCGCTGGCCGGGCCGGTGGTCGTGGCGGCCGTGATCCTGCATCCGCGGCGCCCGGTCGAAGGCCTGGATGATTCGAAGAGGCTGAGCGCCGCCAGGCGCGAAGCCCTGTATCCCCTGATCGTCGAACGCGCCCTGGCCTGGCGCATCGAGTTCGTGCTCGTCGACGAGATCGACGCGATCAATATCCTGCAGGCGCGGCTGACCGGCATGCGCCGCGCCCTTTGTGCACTTGTTCCTGCTGCGACGCACGCGCGCATCGACGGCAACCGGCTGCCGGTCGACCTGCCCTGCCACGCCGAAGCGGTGGTGGGCGGCGACGGCCTGGAGCCCGCGATCATGGCCGCCTCGATCCTGGCCAAGGTCGCGCGTGACCGCGCGATGGTGGCGCTGCATGCGGAGTTTCCGCAGTACGGGTTCGCCCAGCACAAGGGCTATCCATCCGCCATGCACCTGGCCGCCCTGCGCGAGCACGGGCCTTGCCCGCAGCATCGGCGCAGCTTCAGCCCGGTGTCGCAGCTGTCCCTGCTCTGACGAGCGCGGGTCGTTCCGGCGTTTCCCTGCGGTGTGCGGGACTGAAGTGCGTCCCGGGAACGCGTCACTTACCGCCCGGGCTACGTCCGATGCTTCAAGGGGAGTCGCCCGTCTGGCGCGCCTGCAGGCGCTCCTGCATGGGCCTGCGCGCCGGATCGGGCCCGGACACCGCGGCCAGCGCCTGCGCCAGCACGCTGCCGGGCGCGGCGTCGATCGCGATGGCGTGTACATCGGGCTCATCGGACGGCACCTCGAGCGTGGCGAACTGGCTGTCGAGCAGGGACACCGGCATGTAGTGGCCGCTGCGCGCATGCATGCGGGCGGCGATCAGGTCCCGATCGCCCTGCAGGAACAGGAAGCACAGCGGCAGGCCGGCCTCGCGCAGCATGTCGCGGTGGCGGCGGCGCAGGCCGGAGAATGCCAGCGATACGCGCTCGCCTGCGCCGACGCGTCGCTGCAGTTCGGCGGCGATGCGCTCGACCCAGGGCTGGCGCATGGCGTCGGTGAGCGGCCGGCCGCTCGCCATGCGTGCGCAGGCCTCGTCGCTGTGGAAGTCGTCCGCATCGAGGGAGACGGCGGGCCAGGCTTCGGCCAGCGCGCGCGCAGTCGTGGTCTTGCCGCTGCCGGACACGCCCATCACCACCGCGACACGAACCTCGCCACCACTCATCCGGGCAGCTCCACGCGTACCTCGTAGCGGCGTCCCTGCTCCACCGGGCCGATACGGTCGCCGACGATCGGCTTGCCATCCACCAGCACGCGCTGTGTCGACAGGCCTGCCACGCGCTCCATCTCCACGTCGAACTCCGCGCCCCGGAAACGCCGCCGCGCGCGCGCGCGCGGCCAGTGCGACGGCAGCTGCGGCACGATGCGCAGGCCGTCGCCGTCGCCGCGCAGCCCAAGCAACGACTCGACCACGCAGCGGTACAGCCATGCCGCGGTGCCGGTATTGAACAGCTGGCTGGATCGCCCGGCCGTGCGCGGATGCAGCAGCCAGGCGCCGCGGTAGTAGTTGGGCACGAACACCGGCAGCTGGCCGCGCTGGCGGCACTCGTCCGCGTCCGGCCCGGTCAGCATCGCGCGCAGCGTCTGCCAGGCGCGGTCCGTTTCGCCGACCGCGTACAGGGCATGCATCCAGAACGCGGCGGCGTGGTTGTAGACAGCGCCGTTCTCGGCGGAGCCCGGGAATTTCTGGGTCAGTCGGCCCACGTCCTCGCGCATGCCGGTATAGGCCGGCCCCAGCATCGCCACGCCATGGGGCGAGACGAGTTCGTCCTCGACCGCAGCGAGCATGCGCGCGCGTCGCGCCTCGTCGGCCGCACCGCTGAGCATTGCCCAGCCCTGCGGGTTGAGGTAGATGCGCCCTTCCTGGTCGCTGCGCACACCGAACGCCACGCCGTCATCGGTGATGCCGCGTGCGTACCAGTCGCCGTCCCACAGCTGCGCGTTGACCGCTGCGTTGAAGGCCGCCGCGCCGACGCGAAAGGTGTCCGCCTGGTCGCTGCGCCCATGGCGCTCGCAGATGCCCGCCCACAGCTCCAGTGCATGCGCGCTGGCCAGCGACAGCCAGCCCGAAACCCCGCGGCCCTTCCAGCCAACCATGTTCATCGGGTCGCACCAGTCGCCCTGCGCGATCCAGCTCAGCCCGCGCGCGTCGCGCTGGTCGAGCAGCCAGTGCATGGCGCGGTCGATGCGCTCTGCCACGCTGGCGGCGTTGCCCGCCACGTCGGTGGCCACCTCGTCGAGCAGCGCGTCGTCGCCGGTCTCGTCCAGATAGGCCTGCAGGCAGACCGGGAGCCACACGCAATGGTCGGTGTGCGGCACCTGGTTGATGTACTTCAGCTCCGCGCCTTCGACCAGCAGGATGCCGTCCGGCATCGCGCCGCTGGCTTCCTGTTGCGACAAGGCCCGCACGAACGCCTCGCGCGCGACTGCCGGGCGCAGGTAGGCCATGCCCATCTGGTCCTGCAGCAGGTTGCGTGTCTGCGGGTCGGTGGTCAGGCGATTGGTGTCGCCGTGGTAGTAGACCTGGCGCGGCAGCCAGTGGTTGGCGAAGGCGTCGAACCACGGGTCCGGCGTCTCGACATGGACGCAGGCCTGCACCTGCGACTGGTGCAGTGCCGACGCATCCGCCGCGTCCTCGAAGCCCTGCCGCGACAGGTAGCGCTCGCGCAGCGTGGCGATCTCCGCATCGTCGCGCGCCGGGGCGAACACGAAGCGGAAGCTCTCTTCTTCGCCGGCATCGAGCGCAACGCGGTACTGCAGCGCCGCCACCGGCGTCTCGTACAGCGCGTCGCCGCAGGCCAGCAGCGCATGGCCGAGGATCGACGCCGGCGCATGCAGCCCACCCTCGCCCTCGAACGCGGCCTGGTTGGCCTCCCAGGCATCGGGTGCGCGCTCGTGCAGCAGCACGGTGCGGTCCTTGAAATCACGCTGGCGGAACCAGTCGTCGACCTTCTGGTAGGGCGTGACGCTGTCGCAGACGATGCCGCCAAGATCGGCGCGATAGCGCCCCGACTGGTTCATCCACGACATGTAGCCGACCGGGAAGTACGGATACAGCGCAACCCGCCGCGCCCGCCCCGATACGTTGCGCACGCGCAGCGTCCACAGCTCGGCCACGTCGTCCGTCGGCAGCACCACGCCCAGCTCGACCTCGATGCCGTCGCAGCGCACCGTCCACACCACATCGGATGGACCGATCGAAAACCGGAAGCTGTCCGGCGCGCGGTTGACCGGCGCGTGCGGCGCTGAAAACAGCGCGCCGCTGTCCTCGTCCTTCACGTAGCAGAAGCGCCCGGGATGGTGCGCGTAATAGGGCTGCTCCGGCTGCATGAAGGTCCTCGCCTCCAGCGTCGGTGCATGCGCGTACTTGGCCGGTTCGGGCTGCATGAACTGCGCCGTCGCATAGCCGCGGCAGTTGAGCTGCAGCAGCATGTGCCGGTTCCACAGGAAGGTGGACGCCTGCGGCATGTCGGTCGGGCTGTGCAGCACGCAGCGGCGGCCGCCGTCCTCGAATCCGCAGGGCAGATCGCTCATGCGATGGCGTCCCGGCGCGCCTGCAGGTCGGACTGCACCTGCTCCAGCGCGCGGTCGTCCAGCGGGTAGAAACGCATCACCCAGGCCGCGAGCAGGGCGACGATGCCCGGGATCACCGTCAGCAGCAGGGCGATGCCCTGGCGCGAGGCGTCGCTCTGCGCCTCGTTCGCCACATAGCCCATCGCCGCCAGCGTCCAGGCGATCACCGCCGTGGCCAGCGCGCCGCCCAGCTTCTGCGAGAACGTCGCGGCCGAGAAGGTCATCGCGGTGGCGCGGCGGCCGGTCTTCCATTCGGTGTAGTCGGCGCAGTCGGCGTACATCGAGAACGCGAGCGGAGATTTCGGACCCAGCAGCAGGCCGATCGCGGTGTTGACCGCGAACAGCAGCCAGATCTGGTCGGCCGGCACGAAGTACATCGCGCAGCTGAGCACGCCCACGCCAACCATCAGCCACATCATCAGGCGGCGCTTGTCGACGTAGCGCGTCATCACCGGGGTCAGCGCGGCGCCCACCGCCAGCGCCACCGAGTACACGCCCAGGAAGGTGCCGGTCAGCTCCGGCCGGCCCACGTAGTACTTGAGGAAGTACACCAGCGAGCCGCTGCGCATCACGATGGTCACCATGATCACCAGCGCCAGCACGAACAGCACCAGCCAGGGCCGGTTGTGCAGCAGGTCGAGGATGTCCTGCTTCACCGCGGTGCTTTGCGTCGGCGGCGGCGCGATGCGCTCGCGCGTGGACAGGAACACGGTGGCGAAGGTGGCGATGGCGATCACGCCGTACAGGCCCAGGGTGAGCTGCCAGCCCAGCGCCTCGTCGCCGCGGCCCAGCCATTCGACCAGGTCAAGCGTCAGCCAGTTGACCAGGGTGGTGCCGGCGAAGGCGGCGATGAAGCGGAAGCTGATCAGGGTGGTGCGCTGCTGGGTGTCGGCGGTCATCACCCCCGACAGCGCCGAGTACGGCATCGACAGCACCGTGTAGGCCAGCATCATCAGGGTGAAGGTGGCATAGGCCCAGAGCAGGCGGCCGTCGGGATCCAGGTCGGGCACCGTCCAGGTCAGCACGCCGGTGGCCGCCAGCGGTAGCGCGCCCCACAGCAGGTAGGGGCGGAAGCGACCCCAGCGGGTGCGGGTGCGGTCGGCCAGCGCACCCATCAGCGGATCGGTGATGGCATCCACGAGCTTGGTCACCAGCATCATCGTGCCGACCGCAGCCGCGGCCAGCCCCATCACGTCGGTGTAGAAGATCAGCAGGAAGGCCGAGATGTTGGCCCAGTACAGGTTGAAGCCGAAGTCGCCGATGCCGTAGCCGATCTTCTCGCGCAGCGGCAGGCGCGCGCGCGCGCCGCCTTCCGTGGTGGTGGCCCCTGGCTTGCCCATGTTCCTCCCTGTCGCCGGTCGGCCGGCGGCTGCGCCGGTGCGGCGTGGTAGCGCTACCAAGAGTGCCGGGATCACGATCCGTTGGCAAACGAAGTTGCCGATGCCACCGCTGCGGCGTCTGCCGAAGCCCGATGTCAAGGCCTTGTCCCGCCCGCCCGCGGCACCTACCCTGCCGCTGCCCGCCTGGCCCGGCCGCGATGTCCTCCCGCTTCGTCCATCTCCACCTCCGCAGCGAGTATTCGCTGGCTGACTCGACGATCCGCATTCCGGATCTGGTCAAGCGCTGCGCCGCGCTCGGCCAACCTTCGGTCGCGATCACCGATCGCAACAACCTGTTTTCGCTGGTGAAGTTCTACCGGGCCGCCGAGGGCGCCGGGATCAAGCCGGTGGCCGGCGCCGACGTGCTGGTCGCCGATGGCACGCAGCCGGCCTGGCTGCTGACCCTGCTGTGCCGCGACCACGCCGGCTACCTGTCGCTGTCGCGCCTGCTCACCCGGGCCTGGATGCAGGGCCACCGCCACGACGGCGTGGTGGTGCGGCCGGAGTGGCTGGCCGACGACGCCACCGGCCTGTTCGCCCTGGCCGGCCGCCACAGCCGCGCCGGCCAGCTGGTGGCCGGGCGGCGTGACGATCTCGCCAGCCAGGCGCTGGCCGACCTGCAGCGCGTCTACGGCGAGGACTGTTTCCTCGAACTCACCCGCTGCGGCCTGGACGGCGAAGCCGAGTTCAACGGTTTCGCCCTGCAGGCCTCCAGCGCGCGCGGGATCCCGGTGCTGGCCAGCAACGACGTGCGTTTCCTCGACGCGGACGGCTTCGAGGCACACGAGGCACGCGTCTGCATCTCCTCGGGCCGCGTGCTCGACGATCCCAAGCGGCCCAAGGACTACGCGCCGGGCCAGTACCTGAAGTCCAGCGAGGAGATGGCGGAACTGTTCGCCGACCTGCCCGACGCGATCGACAACACGGTCGCGCTGGCGCAGCGCTGCAACCTGGAGCTGCGGCTGGGCACGTACTACCTGCCCGCCTTCCCGGTGCCCGACGACGAGACGCTCGACAGCTGGACCCGCCGCGAAGCGCGCGACGGACTGGCGGCCCGGCTGCAGAAGTACCCGCTTGCGCCGGGACACACCCGCGAGAGCTACGACGCGCGCCTGGAAAGCGAGCTGGACGTCATCATCTCGATGGGCTTCCCCGGCTACTTCCTGATCGTGGCCGACTTCATCAACTGGGCCAAGCAGCACGGGATCCCGGTCGGTCCCGGCCGTGGTTCGGGGGCCGGCTCGCTGGTCGCCTGGGCGCTGGGCATCACCGACCTGGACCCGCTGCCCTACGACCTGCTGTTCGAGCGCTTCCTCAATCCCGAACGCGTGTCGATGCCCGACTTCGACATCGACTTCTGCATGGACCGCCGCGACGAGGTGATCGACTACGTCGCCGCGAAATACGGCCGCGACCGCGTCAGCCAGATCATCACCTACGGCACGATGGCGGCGAAGGCGGTGCTGCGCGACGTGGGCCGCGTGCTCGGCCATCCATACGGCTTCGTCGACGGCCTGTCCAAGCTGATCCCGCTGCAGCCGGCCGACCCGCTGTCGCTGGAGGATGCGATCGGGCGCAGCAAGCGCGCGCAGAAGAACGACAGCTACGTGGTCGCCGAATTCAGGCAGCGCTACCAGGATGAGGACGACGTCCGCGACCTGGTCGACCTCGCGCTGCAGCTCGAGGACCTGACCCGCAACGCCGGCAAGCACGCCGGCGGCGTGGTGATCGCGCCGAGTCCGCTGAGCGACTTCTGCCCGCTGTTCGCCGAACACGACGTCGAAGGCCGCGGCCGCAACCCGGTCACCCAGTTCGACAAGGACGACGTCGAAGCGGTGGGCCTGGTGAAGTTCGACTTCCTCGGCCTGCGCACGCTGACCATCATCGATTGGGCGGTGAAGGCGATCAACGCGCGCCGCGAAGCCGCGGGCGAGGCGCCGCTCGAGATCGACGCGCTGCCGCTCGACGATACGGCCAGCTACGAGCTGTTCGCGCGCGGCGACACCGTGGCGGTGTTCCAGTTCGAATCGCGCGGCATGCGCGAGCTGCTCAAGCGCGCCAAACCCGATACGTTCGAGGACATCATCGCGCTGGCCGCCCTGTTCCGCCCGGGCCCGCTGGGCTCGGGGATGGACAGGCAATGGTGCGACCGCAAGCACGGGATCGAGGAAGTCAGCTATCCGCACCCGGCGCTGGAGCATGTGCTCAAGCCGACCTATGGCGTGATCGTGTACCAGGAACAGGTGATGCAGATCGCCCAGGTCCTGGCCGGCTACTCGCTCGGTGGCGCCGACCTGCTGCGCCGCGCGATGGGCAAGAAGAAGCCCGAGGAGATGGCCAAGGAGCGCGCCAAGTTCGAGGCCGGCGCCGCGGCCAACGGCGTCGACGCGCGCACCGCGACCCAGATCTTCGACCTGATGGAGAAGTTCGCCGAGTACGGCTTCAACAAGTCGCACTCGGCCGCCTACGCGCTGGTGGCCTACCAGACCGCGTGGCTGAAGGTGCACTACCCGGCCGAGTTCATGGCCGCGGTGCTGTCCAGCGACATGGACAACACCGACAAGGTGGTCGGCTTCCTCAACGAGGCCAAGGTCATGGGCCTGACCGTGCGGCCGCCCGACGTGAACGCCTCGACCCACATGTTCGAGGCCATCGACGGCGGCGAAGACGCGCAGGGCCGGCGCCGCACCATCCGCTACGGCCTGGGCGCGGTGAAGGGCGTCGGCCGCGGCGCCTGCGAGGCGATCGTGGAAGCGCGCGGTACGGGCTACGCCGACCTGTACGACTTCTGCAAGCGCATCGACTCGACCAAGCTCAACCGGCGCACGCTCGAAGCGCTGATCCAGGGCGGCGCGCTCGACGCGCTGGCGTCCAACCGTGCCTCGCTGATGCTGCAGTTGCCCGAGGTGCTCAAGGCCACCGACCAGATGGCGCGCAACCGCGCCGCCGGCATGTTCGACATGTTCGGTGGCGGCGGCGCGGCCGATATCCAGATCGAGCTGCCGGTGTGCGAGGAATGGCCGCTCAAACAGAAGCTCGACGGCGAGCGCGACACCCTCGGCCACTACCTGAGCGGCCATCCGCTCGATCCCTACCGCGAAGAGCTGCAGTCCCTGGTCGGCCACGACCTCGGCCAGCTCGACCAGCTGTGGGCGGGGCGCTCGGAATCCGAATCGCGCGGCTGGCGCCCGGAAACCACGGTGATCGTCGCCGGCCAGGTGCTGGCGATGCGCAAGCGCGGCGACTCGCAGGCCTTCGTCCAGATCGAGGACGGGCGCGGCCGGCTGGAATGCGCGTTCTTCGCCGAGGAATACTTCAGCAACGCCGCCCTGCTCACCCGCGACCGCATCCTGATCATCGAGGGCGGGCTGCGCGAGGACGAGTTCAGCGGCGGATTCGCCCTGCGCGCGCGCCGCTGCTGGGATTTCGAGCAGGTCTGCGCGCAGAACGCCCAGGGCCTCGCGCTGCAGCTCGACCTGCGCGTGGCGGGCGCCATGGACCGGGTGGAATCGCTGTTCTCGCAGCACCGGCCCGGCCGCACGCCGCTGCGCTACGAGCTGCTCCTGCCATCGGGTTCGGCCGGCAAGCTGGATGTCAACGGCGGCCACGGGGTGCGCGTGGCGGCCGACCTGCCGTCCACCCTGCGCAGCCTGCCCGGCGTGCGCCAGGTGCGGCTGTCGCTGCAGCGGCCCTGGCTCAGCTAGCCCGGGCAGCCCCGCCTGGCGGCCTGCGGCGCCGTCCGGACGCCCGGGTACGGTGGCGGGCGGCCCAGTCGGCTAGACTTTCCGCTTCCCTGCAGCAGTCCCGGGCATGAATCCCAACTACCTCGACTTCGAACAGCCGATCGCGGACCTCGAGGCCAAGATCCACGAACTGCGCCAGGCCAGCAACGGCCCGGCGGTCAACATCGACACCGAGATCCACGCGCTGCGCGACAAGCTGCGCAAGCGCACCGCGCACATCTTCCGCGACCTCAGCCCCTGGCAGGTCTCGCAGCTGGCGCGGCATCCGATGCGTCCGTACACGCTGGACTACATCAAGGTGTTCTGCGACGGGTTCGAGGAGCTGGCCGGTGACCGCGCCTATGCCGACGACCCCGCGATCGTGGGCGGGCTGGGCCGGATCAACGGCCGCCCGGTGGTGATCATTGGGCACCAGAAGGGCCGCGACACCAAGGCCAAGGTACGCCGCAACTTCGGCATGCCGCGCCCCGAGGGCTACCGCAAGGCGCTGCGCCTGATGAAGATGGCCGAGCGCTTCAAGCTGCCGCTGCTGACCTTCATCGACACGCCCGGTGCGTATCCGGGCATCGGCGCCGAGGAGCGCGGCCAATCCGAGGCCATCGCCCGCAACCTGATGGAAATGGCCGAGCTCAGGACACCGATCATCTGCACCGTGATCGGCGAAGGCGGCTCCGGCGGCGCGCTGGCGATCGGCGTGGGCGACCGCACCCTCATGCTCGAGTACAGCACCTATTCGGTGATCTCGCCCGAGGGCTGCGCCTCGATCCTGTGGAAGGACGCGGGCAAGGCGCGCGATGCGGCCGAGCAGCTCGGCCTGACCGCCCGCCGCCTGCACGGCCTGAAGCTGGTCGACAAGGTGGTGCGTGAGCCGATCGGCGGCGCCCACCGCAATCCGCGCCAGACCGCGATCCGGCTCAAGAGCGTGCTGCTCAACGAACTCGACGCGCTGCAGCAGTTGCCGCTCGACGAACTGGTCGAGCAACGCTACCGCCGCCTGCGCGGCTATGGTGCCTACGACAACGCCTGACGGCCGTCCGCCGACGGCGGACGCGGGGCGGACAACAGGGGGGAGGGCCGTGGTCGAATCGGTCGACAGCATCAACATGCGCACCATGACCGACGCGTCGGTGGTCGCGCACTACGCGCGCCCGTGGGGGCTGAGCCCGGCCGAGCAGGCGTGCCTCGCCCGCATCGCCGACGAGGCGCGCGGCAGGCCGATCCTGGACATCGGGGTGGGCGGGGGACGCACGGTCGAGGCGCTGCGCCACATCAGCGACGACTACACCGGCATCGACTACAGCGCGGACATGGTCACCGCCTGCCGTCGTCGCTTCCCGGGCGTGCGCTTCGAGCACGCCGACGCGCGCGCACTGGCGCAGGTGGCCGACGGATCGGTGTTCCTGGCGGTGTTCAGCTGCAACGGCATCGGCATGGTCTCGCACGAGGACCGGCTGCGGATCCTGCGCGAGGTCCACCGCGTGCTGCAGCCGGGCGGCGTGTTCGTGTTCTCCACCCACAACCGCAACTCGCCCGAGTACCGCCGCGGCTTCCGTTTCCCGACGCTGCAGTGGTCGGCGCATCCGCTGCGCCTGCTGGTGCGCTCGGCGCGGCTCGCGCGGGACACCGTGACGCGCCTGCGCAACCGCCGCCGCTTCCGCCCGCTCGAGGTGCACGCCCAGGACTACGCCGTGATCAACGACGTCTGCCACGACTACGGCACGATGCTGTACTACGTGACCCTGGAGCAGCAGCGCCGGCAGCTGGTGGACGCGGGTTTCGCCGCGGATGTCGAGGCCTACGACCTTGACGGCGCACGCATCCATGACGACACCCGCCACGATTCGATCGCGCTGATCGCCCGCAAGCCGTCCGTCGCCGTGGCTGCGCACGGCGCCTGACCGACGGCACGCACCAAACCATCCCCGAACGCGCCATGCCAGGCAACGCCGCCCTCGCCCTGCCGCCGCCGCCGCGCGCACGACCGCTGCTGGTGGGCTACAGCGGTGGGATGGACTCGGGCGCATTGCTGCACCTGCTGGCCGCCGACCCCAGCGTGCGGCAGCGCGGACTGCGTGCCATCCATGTCCATCACGGACTCCATCGCGACGCCGATGCGTGGGCGCGGCACTGCGCGGGCACCTGTGGCGATCTCGAGGTGGCGCTCGACGTGGTCCGAGTCGAGGTGGCCCGCGACGGCGACAGCGGACTGGAGGCCGCGGCGCGTGCCGCGCGCCACGCAGCGTTCGAATCCACGCTGCGCAGCGACGAGGTGCTGGTGCTCGGACATCATCTGGACGACCAGGCCGAGACGTTCCTGCTGCGGGCGCTGCGCGCCTCCGGCGTCGACGGGCTTGCCGCGATGCGGCCCTGGCGCCGGTTCGGACGCGGCTGGATGTGGCGACCATTGCTCGACATCCCGCGCGCGCGCCTGCTCGAACATTCGCGCACGCACGACCTGCACTGGATCGAGGATCCGTCCAACGACAGCGAAGCGCACGACCGCAATTTCCTGCGCAGACAGGTAATGCCGCTGCTGCGCACGCGCTGGCCGCATGCCGGCGACGCGTTCGCGCAGGCCGCCCGGCTGCAGCGCGAGACCTCGGTCCTGCTGGAAGAGCCCGACGCGCAGGCGCTGGCGACCCTGCGCACAGCGGATCCGCGCTGCCTGCATGCGATGCCGCTGGCCGTGCTGCCGGCAGCAAGACAGGCGCGGGTGCTGCGGCGCTGGGTGGACGAACTCGGGCTGCCGCCGCTGCCGGCCCGTGGTGTCGCGCAGGTCGCGCGGCTGCTCGATGACGGACAGGATCCTCGCGGGCAGTTCGCCTGGCATGGCGCAGTGATCCGCCGCTGGCGCGACCTGCTCCGGGCCGGGCCAGTCCCGAGCGCGGCCATTCCCGCCGCACTTGCCTGGGACGGCACGGCGCCCCTGGCCTGGGACAACGGAGAACTCGCGCTCGAGCCCGGGCTGGCGCCGAACGAGACTTTCGACGCCGTCGGGATCGCGGCCCCGCCTTTCCTGGTGCACCTGCGCAGCGGCGGCGAGCGCATCACCCTGCCCGGCCGCAGCCACTCGCACGCCCTCAAGCACGTACTGCAGGACCTGGGCGTGCCGCCGTGGGCGCGGGAACGCCTGCCGCTGCTGTCGGACCGGGACGGCGCGCTGCTCGCGGCGGGCGACATCGCGTTTTCGGCGCCGTTCGACAGCTGGCTGCGCGCCAGCGGGCGCCACCTGCGCTGGACAGCCCCCATCTGACGACCGCAGATGCCGGCCACCGGCGCCTGGCTTACACTTCACCCATGGGCCAGAACGCCAATTCCGCTGCTTCCGACACCTCCCCCGTCGCCGCCTTCGAAACCTCGCTCGACCAGCTCGAGCAACTGGTCGAGAAGATGGAGCACGGCGAGATGAGCCTGGAGGAGTCGCTGACCGCCTACGAGCGTGGCGTGGGCCTGTACCGCAGCTGCCAGCAGGCGCTGGAGCAGGCCGAACTGCGCGTGCGCCTGCTCACCGACCCCGAAGCGCCGGAGCGGGCCGAACCCTTCCCCGGCCTCGATGGCGACGCCTGAGGCTGGCGGGCCGGGGCTCGAGGCTACCCTCGCCCGCTGGCGCAACCGCGTCGATATCGCGCTTGCTGCGGCACTCGACGACCTGGAGGGCGGCACGGAGCCGCGCCTGCTCGCGGCCATGCGGCACGCGGTCCTGCTCGGCGGCAAGCGCATGCGGCCGCTGCTTGCGTACGCGGCCGGCCACGCCTGCGGTGCACGTGAGGACCAGCTCGATGCGGCGGCCGCCGCAGTCGAGCTGGTGCACGCCTATTCGCTGGTGCACGACGACCTCCCGGCGATGGACGACGACGCACTGCGCCGCGGCCAGCCCACCGTGCACGTGGCCTTCGACGAAGCCACCGCCATCCTCGCCGGCGACGCGCTGCAGGCGCTGGCGTTTTCGCTGCTGGCAGGTGCGCCGGCCACGGCCGACGCGCGCGTGGCCATGATTGCGGAGCTGGCCGGCGCGGCAGGCGCGGCGGGCATGTGCGGCGGGCAGGCCTTCGACCTGGCCGCGACCGGCGCATCGATCCAGGTCGATGCGCTGGAGCGCCTGCACTCGATGAAGACCGGCGCACTGCTGCGCGCTGCGGTGCGTCTTGGCGCACTCACAGCGGAGGCAGATGCGAGTGCGCGCCAGGCGCTGGACAGGTTCGCCCAGGCGCTGGGCCTGGCCTTCCAGATCCGCGACGACCTGCTCGACATCGAAGGCGACAGTGCGACCCTGGGCAAGACCGCCGGCAAGGACGTCGCCCAGGACAAGGCCACCTTCCCCGCGCTGATCGGCGCGGAGGCCTCACGCGCGCGCCTGGACGAGCTTGCGCGGCAGATGCAGCAGGCGCTCACCGCAGTGCCGGGCGATACCGCCGCGCTGGCCGCGCTCGCCCGCCGCACGATCGAACGCGACTACTGAGCCTCTGTTTGCACGAGCGCCGTAAAGCGCGACCTCCCCAACGCTCGCCGATGGGCCGGGGTCAGAGCAGCCGCAGCGTCAGCGGATAGCGGTAGTCCTCGCCGTTCCAGGCCCGGACCGCAGCCACCACACTGCACACCAGCCACATCACCGCGATCGCGCCGACGGCCACCAGCAGCACCAAGCCCACCGGCAGGGTCAGGATCAGGCCCAGGCCGAGAGTCAGCACGGTTGCGCCCAGCAGCAGTACGCCGACCAGGCAGACCGCGCATGCATACAGGAACATGGTCAGGTTGAAGTTGAACGCCTCCCGCGCGTGCGCGGCGGCGAACGGCGATTGGTCGCGCTTGAGTAGCCAGATCGCACCGGCGGCCAGCATGCCGGCGAACCCGGCGGTCCAGCTGGTGAGCAGGGCAAGCGTCAGCGCGGCCACGTGCGCGGCCACGGCCCACTGACGATCGGCCAGCGACGCGTCTTCACGATTCAACATGGCATTCATCGTCCGCCTCCGGCCGGAAACCGTCCGGCGCAGAACTGATGATGCGATCCACGGTCGCGAACTCAACCCAACTGATGGGCTACCGGCGCCGGAAAACCCGGGCGCAAGACGTGGAAAACAGGGTCAGGAATTTCCTGCCGATGCTCCAGCACCGGTCCAGGAAACGACCCTGACCCCGGGCCCGATCAGTTGATCAGGCGGATGGCGAACGGATAGCGGTAGTCCTCGCCCTTGTTCGCGGCCAGGCCGGCGATGATGCTGAAGATGATGCAGACGATCCACAGCAGGAAGTTCAGCAGCGCACCGATCAGGATGATCGACAGGACCATGCCGATGATGTAGCCGAACAGCAGCGTGATCTGGAAGTTGAGCGCTTCCTTGGACTGGCTGAGCAGGAAACCGCGATCGGGCTTGTCCTTGTTGATCAGCCAGACCACCAGCGGCACGATGAAGCCGAGGATGATGCCGGACAGATGGGTCAGCATCGCAACGGTGCGGTCGTCCTGGCTGGCGGCACCGTGGACTGGATTGGTATCGCTCATTTCGTATCCCCTGGGCTGGTGGAAGGAAAAACCGGGTGGGGGTGGTTTTTCGGCCATGTGCAAGGCCTACGCGACATCACGTCAGGTCAACCAGGCCCCCGCCCCCTTGCGGCCGTAGCATAGCGTCAATCCCCGCCAGCCACCGTCATGCGGCCCAGCAGGATCGACCCGGTGCGGATGTGCGAACGCGGATCGGCGTCGTCGCCCACCGCCTCGATCGCCTGGAACATCCCGCGCAGGTGGCCGGCAATGGTGATCCCGTCGACCGGATGCACGATCTCGCCGTTCTCGACCAGGAAGCCGGCCGCGCCGCGCGAATAATCGCCGGTGACGTTGTTCACGCCCTGCCCCATCAGCTCGGTCACCACCAGGCCGCGGCCCATGCCGCGCAGCAGCGCGTCGAAATCGCCCGCATTGGCGCCGACCTGCAGGTTGTGCACGCCGCCGGCGTTGCCCGTGGTCTGCAAGCCCAGCTTGCGCGCCGAATAGCTGCCCAGCACGTAGCGCTGCAGCACGCCGCCTTCGACCAGCGGCGAAGCGCGCGTCGCCACGCCCTCGCTGTCCCAGGCGCCCGAACGCAGGCCGCGGCGCAGGGTCGGGTCTTCGTGGATGGAGAACCAGTCCGGGAACAGCTGCGTGCCCGCGCTGTCGAGCAGGAAGCTGGCGCGACGGTACAGCGCGCCACCCGAGATGGCGCCAAGCAGATGACCGACCAGCGAGCGCGCCACTTCCGAGGGGAACAGCACCGCGTATTCGCCGGTCGGGACGCTGCGGGGCTGCAGCCGCGCCAGCGCGCGCTGCGCCGCCCTGCGGCCGATCGCGGCCGGCGCTTCCAGATCGTCCTCGGCGAGGGCGAAGCTGTACCAGCCGTCGCGCTGCATGTCCTCGCCGCTGCCGGCAATCAGCGCGCAGCCGATGCTGTGGTGCGAGCTGCGCTCGCTGCCGACGAAACCGTGCGAATTGGCATACACGCTCAGCGCTGCGCTGGTGCTGACCGAGGCGCCGTCGGAGTTGCCGATGCGCGCGTCGACCTCGCGCCCCGCCGCCTCGCAGGCAAGCGCGAGATCCACCGCGCGGTCGGCATCGAGCGCCCAGGGATGCCAGTCGTCGAAATCGGGCCAGCCGTCCGGGCCGGGCCTTGCCATCAGCTCTGCATCCGCGAGGCCGGCGGCGGCGTCGTCCTCGGTGAACTTCGCGATCGCGCAGGCCTGGTCCACGGTGGCCTGGAGGCTGGACTCGCGCAGGTCGGCGGTGCTGGCGCTGCCCTTGCGCTGGCCGAAGTACACGGTCACGCCGATGCCGCGGTCGCGCGTGGATTCCACGGTCTCGGCCTCGCCCATGCGCACGCCGACGCTCAGGCCGCGCTCCTCCGAACACGACACCTCGGCCTGGCTGGCGCCTTGCGCGCGGCAGGCATCGAGCAGGCGCGCGGCCAGCACCTCAAGCCGCTGCAGGCGCTCGGGGCTGTCGTCTTCGGTCACGGGCACGGCAACGCTGTTCAATGGATTATCCTGATGCGATGAGAGGAAAGGACGACGACACCGGCGAGTTCCTGTCGCCCAGCCGCAGCCAGCAGCGTCGCGAGGCCCTGGACGTGCTGGCGCTTGCGGACAGGCTCACCGAACTTGAACCGGGGCGGCTGGCAAAGCTGCCGGTGCCCGAGCACCTGCTGCCGCACATCGCCGAAACGCGGCGCATCCGCTCGCACATCGCCCACAAGCGCCAGCTGGCGTTCCTGGCCAAGCAGATGCGGCGCGAGGACGACGAGGTGCTGGATGCGATCCGCGACGCGCTCGACGCCGGCGGCGAGGCCGCCAGGCAGGAAACCGCGCTGCTGCACCGTATCGAGCGCTGGCGCGACCGGCTGCTGGACGAAGGCGATGCTGCGCTGGCCGAACTGCTGGACGCACATCCGCAGGCCGACCGGCAGAAGCTGCGCCAGCTGGTGCGCGGTGCGCTGGACGACCGGGCGCGCAACAAGCCGCCGCGCGCGCTTCGGGAACTGTTCCGCGAGCTCCGCCAACTGTTGCTGGCAGGCGACGACGCGCCTGCCGAGGGCGGCAACGAAGAGCTCGACGACGCCTGATACGGCCGTCATTCCAGCGAACGCTGGAATCCATGTTGCTTTCCGCCTACGCGCGGCAGGCCAGGACGAGCCCGAATGGATGCGCAACCATCTGGCTGTCGAGAAGCACCTCCAGCTTTCGCTGGAATGACGGGCACCCTGGTTGCCGTCAGCTGCAGCATCTGCATTGATGATGGCGCGAGATCCCTCGCTGCGCTCGGGATGACAACGGTCGCGCGTCGCGCCGCACACGCCTTCGCTCACGCCTTCGTCCCGCCCACCGTGACCTGCGAGACCAGCAGCGAGGGCTGGCCGACGCCGACGGGTACGCTCTGGCCGTCCTTGCCGCAGGTGCCCACGCCCTCGTCGAGCGCCAGGTCGTTGCCGACCATGGTCACGCGCTGCATGGTTTCCGGGCCGTTGCCGATCAGGGTCGCGCCCTTGACCGGCGCGGTGATTTTCCCGTCCTCGATCAGATAGGCCTCGGTGGCGGAGAACACGTACTTGCCGCTGGTGATGTCGACCTGGCCGCCGCCGAAGTTGACCGCATACAGGCCGCGCTTGACCGAGCGGATCATCTCCTCGCGCTCGTGGGTGCCGGCCAGCATGTAGGTATTGGTCATGCGCGGCATCACCAGGTGGGCGAAGGATTCGCGGCGGCCGTTGCCGGTCGGCGCCACGCCCATCAGCCGCGCGTTGAGCGTGTCCTGCATGTAGCCGGTGAGCACGCCGTCCTCGATCAGGGTGGTGCAGCGCGTGGGCGTGCCCTCGTCGTCGACGTTGAGCGAGCCGCGGCGGCCGTCCAGCGTGCCGTCGTCGACGATGGTTACGCCCGGCGCGGCCACGCGCTGGCCCATGCGTCCGGCGTAGGTGCTGGTGCCCTTGCGGTTGAAGTCGCCTTCCAGGCCATGGCCCACCGCCTCGTGCAGCAGCACGCCCGGCCAGCCGTTGCCCAGCACCACCGGCATGTTGCCGGCCGGCGCATCGATGGCCTCGAGGTTGACCAGCGCCTGGCGCAGCGCCTCGCGCGCGAACTCCTCGGGGCGGCCGTCGGCCAGCAACACGTCGTAACCGTAGCGCCCGCCGTAGCCGGCATAGCCGCTCTCGCGGCGCCCGCCCTGCTCGACGATCACCTGCACGTTGAGCCGCACCAGCGGACGCACGTCGCCGGCCAGCACGCCGTCGCTGCGCGCGACAAGCACGGTGTCGACGCCGCCGGTCAGGCCGACCATCACCTGCTTCACGCGCGGGTCGGCGGCACGCAGGATACGGTCGATATGGCGCAGCGCTTCGACCTTGTCGGCGTTGTCCATCGCATCGACCGGATCGCGCGCCGGATACAGGCCGCCGCCACCGCGCCGTGCCACGGCCAGGCCCTGCGGCATGCGCGTGGTGCCGTCGCGCGCGATTGCGCGCGCCGAATTCGCTGCTTCAAGCAATGCCTCGCCGTTGATGTCGTCGGAATAGGCGAAGCCGGTCTTCTCGCCGCTGATCGCGCGCACGCCCACGCCCTGCTCGATCGAGTGCGCGCCGTCCTTGACGATGCCGTCCTCCACGCTCCAGCTCTCGCGCCGCGAATGCTGGAAGTACAGGTCGCCGAAGTCGATGCCGGGCCCGAGCAGGGTGCCGAACATGCGGTCGAGCTGCGGTGCGTCGAGGCCGGCCGGCAGCAGCAGGCGCGACTGGGCGAGAGTGAGTGCGGAATCGGTGTTGTCCATGCGCGCAGTCTGGGGGTTGGGGCGCCGATCGCAAGTCCGGGGCCGGTCGCCGCGTGTCAGTGGCCGCGCGAGGATGGGAGTGCAGGCGGCGCCGCGGCGGCCTGCGGCGCGGATTCGCCTTCGACCACCTCCACCTTCGGATCCTTCCACGGACCGGTCACGCGGTAGGTGCGCGCGTTCATCTCGCCCAGCGGGCGCTTGAGCATCGCATTGGCCACCGCGCCGACCGCAGCTCCCACCGGGCCACCGGCGATCGCGCCGACCGCGGGCAACAGGTTGCCGGTGCGGGGATGCACCTCGATGGTCTGGTCGTGGGTCTGCGCGCGCAGGTCGCTGCGCCCGCGCATGCGGATCTCGGCGGCGGGCCCGTCGATGGCCATGTCGTCGCTGCGCGCGGTGCCAGCGGCAAAGCGCACGCTGCCGCCGATCCGGTCGAAGGCGAAACCCTTCGAGAAGAAGTCGCGGAAATCGAGCATCAGCCGCCGCGGCAGCTGGGCCACGCCGAGCAGCCCCAGCACGCGGCCTGCGCCGGGCTCGACCTCGACCAGGTGTCCATCCTTGATCGCCAGCGACAGCTCGCCCCGGATCGCACCAAGCCCGAAATCAGCCGGGCTGCGCGGCCATTCGGCCTCGAAGCGCAGGCGACCGTCGCCACCGGCGATGCTGCTGCCAAAACCCAGTCCGGCCATCAGTTCGCCGAAATCGCGGCTCTCGGCATCCACGCGCAGCTGCGTGCGCGCGGCTGCGCCGCGGCCGGTCCATGCGCCAACCGCGTCCAGCCGCTGGCTGGGCGAACGCGTCTGCAGGCGCTCGATCTCCAGCCCGGTGGCGCTGGCGCGGGTGCGCAGTTCGAGCCGCCCAAGCGCAAGCGTGCCGAAACGGAAGTCCTCCACGTCCAGCTGCAGGGCGGGCACCCTGGACGGATCGACATCGTCGCGTGCGGGTGTCGCCGGCGCCTGGGCCGTCGCTGCCGCCGACGACGTCAATGCCTCCGCCGAGGCGGCGCTTGCCGCGCCAGCCGGCTGCGCGGCCGACAGCGGCGAGGCCGGCTGCCAGTGCAGGCGCTCGAAGCGCCCGCTGACCGCGCCGCGCGGCCCGCGCGGAATCTGCAGCGCGCCGGCCAGTGCGGCCCCGTCGAACCGCACCTGCGTCGCAGCCGCGTCCTGGGACACGCGCATACGGGTCCGCGGAAAGCCCGTGCCGAGCAGGCGCAGGTTTGCAACCTCCACGTCGATGCCGCGCAGCGGCAAGGCGCTGTCGCCCTCGCCTTCGCCGCTGGCTCCCGTGGCGAGCGCGGTCCAGCCCATTGCATCGAGTTCCGGCGTACTGCCGCCCACCACCAGGCCCGACGCCGGCGGCGGATCCGCCACCGACGAGGCGCCCAGCAGCACGCGGACGCCCGTGCCCGCCGGCGTTGTGCGCGCGCGCAGCGCAAGCCGGTTGCCCATCGTGACCGCGACGTCCGCGTTTTCCAGCGGCAGGGTCGCGGTGACCGTCGTCGGCAACGCGTCGGCGGCCGGCTTGCGCAGCGGCGCGGGCAGGTCCAGGGCGGTACCGACCAGGTTGGAGCGCAGCTGCAGCCGGGTGGTGGCGGCCTCGCCCGGGCGCGTGGCCCGCGCGACCGCCACGCCGACCTGCCAGCCCGAGCGGCCGTCAACGTACGGGGCCAGCCACGCCAGGCGGGGCGCCTGCTGCAGCAACTCGTCGGCCGAGAGCGGTGCCGCAAGTTCGGCCTCGAATGACGAAGCGGCATCGCGCACGTGGCCCAGCCCCGCCCGCAACGACAGGGCCGACGCCCTGCCGTCGCGAACGGCCGACAGCCCGTCGCCGCGGAAGCCGTGCCGGTCGTAGCGCGCCAGGCCGCGCACCTGCTGCAGCTCCAGCTTCCATCGCGCATCGCCCAGCGTCACGCCGCGCAGATCGACTTCGCCGCTCACGCTGGGGCGCGCACGCGGGCTGCCGTGGAGCGGCAGCGTCAGCGCGAAGGTGGCCGCCAAGGGTCCTGCGGCGGAGAGACTGTCGAGCGTATCTTCGATGCCCCGGCGCAGCGGGCTGCGCTGCAGCAGCGCGAGCACCTTGCCGGCATCGCCAGCCGGGCGCGCACGCACATCCAGCACCGCCTGCGAGTAATGATCGAGGCTGCCCTCGATGTCGCGCGCCTCCACGCCGGCGATGGTGCCGTTGCCCTGCACGCGGAAGCCGTCGTTGACGAAGGTGGCCACGGCATCAAGCTCCTCCAGCGCCGGCCAGTCCTTGTGGAAGCGCACGGTCGCGCGGTGCAGCCGCGCCTGGCCGTGGAACAGGCCGCGGTATTCACCGCCCGCGGCCGCGCTGAACGGCCAGTCGTCCAGGTCGCCGCGCAGCACCGCACGGCCGTCGTGCACGCTGCCGCCCACCAGGGCGCCATCGAGCCAGCGCTCGGCGGCATCGGGCATCACATGGCGCACCCAGAAGCGGCGGGCGACCGTGACCTGCGCTTCGTCGAGCACCGTCGCCAGGTCCAGCACCGGCCGCGTGCCGTCGTTCTGGAACCAGACCCCGCCGCGCATGTCGGCGGCATAGCCCTCGCCCTCCACGCGCAGCGCAGGCGTGCCCACGTGCAGGCCATCGCCCTCGCGCCAGCCAACGATCTCGCCGCGCAGGTTCACCTGATGCGGCGCACCGAACCCGGCGGGCCAGTCGAAGCGGACCACTGCATCGGGATCGGGGACAAAGCCGAAGCCATGCGCGTCGCCCGACAGCGTCCCCGCCAGGCCCGCGAGCCCGGGCGTGTCGCCCAGACTGGCGAAGCGCAGCCCTTCCAGGCGTGCCTGAGCGCGCACGCGCCCACGCTCGTCGCGGACGATCGACAGGTCGCGCACGGCGGCCTCGGGCGCGGCGCCAAGCAGCCAGCGGCGCAGGCCCGGATCGAAGCGGTCCCCCAGTGCGAGCAGCGCCAGCAGCGGACCGCCGTCGATCTGTCCGGCGCGCAGGCTGAAGCCTGCACCGCCGGTTGCCACCAGCCCGTCGAGCACCTGTGGTGCATCGCCGCTGCCCAGGCGCAGGTGCGGCGCGTCCAGGCGCCAGCCATCGGCCGAACTGCGCCAGCGCGCCTGCGCCTCGACCCGCTTGAAGGCCAGCCGCGGCGGCGTGCCCTGTCCGGGCATGGGCGCGCCGCGCAGGCCGACGCCGGTCAGCGCCGCGTCGAGCGTGACCTGCGCGACCCTCTTGTCCTGCAGCTGCAGCCACAGCTGTGCGCGTCCTTCTCCGGACTCGACGCTGGCGCCGGCGAAGCGCAGCAGCGGCGCCCAGGCCGCGACATCGGCCCGCAGCGCCGCGGCGTAGGCCTGGCCGTTGCCCTGGTGGCGATCCAAGTCGAGCGAAAGGTCCAGCGGCTGGGCCTGCTCGCTGATCCAGGCGCGCGCCGCCGCCCGCACGCGCGCGCCGTCCACCTGCAGACGCAGGTCGATGCGCGGCAGGGTCGTGTCCAGTCCAAGCGCGGGCGCATGCACGCTCAGCTGCCCGCCAATGACCTGCAGTTCGCCCAGGCGCTCGAGCACGGCGAGCGGATCGGCGTCGGCCTGCTCGCTGCCGGGCAGGCCGCGCACCTGCCAGCGCCCATCGTCGGCGCGTTCCAGGGCCAGCTGCAGGCCGCGCAGGCGCAGCTCGGTGAACGCGCGCCCCGGCAGCAGCCCCGCGTACTGCGAGACCAGCATCTCGGCCGCGCCGATGCGCACCGCATCCTCGCCCGCGCCGATGCGCAGGCCGTCGAAGCGCAGCAGCGGGCCGCGTCGCGTCCAGGCCGTGTCCAGCCGGTCGAAGGCGACCGGGCGACCCGCCCGCTCGCTGAGCCAGGCGGCGACGCGATCGGGATGCCGCTCGGCCAGCGGCAGCAGGCGACTGATCGCGCCGGTCACCAGCGCCATCAGCACCAGAACGGCGGCCAGCGCGTACAGCACGCCCCGGCGCGCCAGCCGCAGGCGACGTCGCAGTGGCGTGGTCATGGCTGCCCGATCGCCCTGCTCCGCGATCGCGGATCGTGGCCGCCTGGACTAGAGCAGCACCACATCGAACTGCTCCTGCAGGTACTGCTCGTCGGACTGGAAGCGGATGCTCTTGCCGAGGAACTCCTCCAGCTCCGCCACCGCGGCCGACTCTTCCTCGGTGATCCGCCCGACGATGTTCGGCGAGGCGATGACCAGCAGGCGCTCGGCCTCGAACTGGCGCACGGCGCGCACGATCTCGCGGAAGATCTCGTAGGTCACCGTCTCCGGTGTCTTGACCATGCCGCGCCCGCTGCAGGCGTTGCAGGTCTCGCTGAGCTGGCGCTGCAGGCTCTCGACCGTGCGCTTGCGCGTCATCTCCACCAGGCCCAGCGGCGAGAAGTCGTAGACCGTGGTCTTGGCGTGGTCCTTGACCAGCGACTTCTCCAGCGTGCGCAGCACCTGGCGGCGATGCTCGTCGTCGACCATGTCGATGAAGTCGATGATGATGATCCCGCCCAGGTTGCGCAGCCGCAGCTGCCGCGCCACCGCCTGCGAGGCCTCGAGGTTGGTGCGGTACACCGTTTCCTCGAGGTTGCGCTGGCCGACGAACGAGCCGGTGTTGACGTCGACCGTGGTCATCGCCTCGGTCTGGTCGATGACCAGATAACCGCCGGACTTCAGCGGCACCTGCTTCTCCAGCGCGCGCTGGATCTCGTCCTCGACGCCGTACAGGTCGAAGATCGGACGGTTGCCGGTATACAGCTCGATGCGCTCGGCCAGCACCGGCATGTACTTGGCGACGAACGCCTGCAGCCGGTCGAAGGTCTCGCGCGAGTCGACCTTCACCTTCTCCACGTCCTTGCGGATCAGATCGCGCACCGCGCGCAGCGGCAGGCTCAGGTCTTCGTAGATGCAGGTCTGCACCAGCGCCTCGCGCGAGCGCTTGGCAACGATGTTCCAGACCCGCGACAGATAGGCCAGGTCTTCGCCCAGCGCGTCGGCCGGCTGGCCTTCGGCATTGGTGCGCACGATGTAGCCGAGCGGCTCCTCCGGCGTCGATGCCTCGGCGACCATGGCCTTGAGGCGGGCCCGTTCGGCCTCGTCCTCGATCCGCGCCGACACGCCGATCACCCGCGACTGCGGCAGCAGCACCAGGTAGCGTGACGGAATGCTCAACTGCGTGGTCAGGCGCGCGCCCTTGCTGCCGATCGGGTCCTTGACCACCTGCACGATCACTTCCTGCCCGTCACGCAGCAGTTCGGTAACCGGGCGCACCGGCTGCGGCAACGCCGGCAGCGCGTCGTCGATGGCCTCGACCTGGATCGGGCGCACCACGTCGTTGGCGTGCAGGAACGCGGTGCGCTCCAGCCCGATGTCGACGAAGGCCGCCTGCATGCCGGGCATCACCCGCTGCACGCGCCCCTTGTAGATGTTGCCCACCACGCCGCGCCGCCAGCCGCGCTCGATGTGCAGCTCCTGCAGCATGCCGTTCTCGACCACCGCCACGCGGGTTTCGCGCGGGGTGACGTTGACGAGGATCTCTTCCGACATCCGTCCTACTCCCGGCTCGACGCGGTGGTGGTGGCGGCCCGCGGACCGGTGGCGGCCGCAGGCACCGCGAAGCCGGTCGCGATGCCGAACCCGCGCAGCAGCGCGGCGGTTTCGTGCAAGGGCAGGCCCATCACGCCCGAATAGCTGCCCTCCAGCCGGCTGACGAAACGTTCCGCCCCGCCCTGGATGGCATACGCGCCAGCGCGGCCCATCGGCTCGCCGCTGGCGACGTAGGCGGCGATATCCTGCTCGTCCAGCGGCGCGAAGCCCACCCGGGAGATACACACCACCTGCGCCTCGCGCCCGGCAGACACCAGGCTCACCGCCGAAATCACCTCGTGGCAGCGTCCCGACAGGCGGCGCAGCATCGCAGCCGCGTCGGCCGCATCGCGCGGCTTGCCGAAGACCTCGTCATCCAGCACCACCTCGGTGTCGGCGCCGAGCACCAGCGCGCCGGGCACGGTCATCACTTCGAGCAGGCCGGCGCCGGCTTTTTCACGGGCGACGCGGCGCACATAGTCCTCGGGCGGCTCCCCCGGCTCGCGCTGCTCGGGCACATCGACGTCCAGGACGCCAAACTCCACGCCGAGGCGTGCCAGGAGTTCACGTCGGCGGGGCGATTGGGAGGCGAGATGCAGCATCGGGAGAGGATACCTGCCGCAGGCAGTCCCCCAGCTGAGGCGTCCTCAACCCCGTTCAGGCTCACGGGCCGTTCACTGGACCCTGCCGACCCTTCCACCAGCCTTTCCCGGAGATCACCATGTCCCGATCCACACCCGCGTGCCTGCTGCTCGCCGGACTCCTCGCCCTGGCGCCCTACACGATGACCCATGCCCAAGCCCGCCCCGCCCCGGTCGCCACCGATGGCACCCTGCTCTCGGTCAGCGCGCACGCCGAGGCCAGCCGCACCCCGGATATCGCCAGCCTGTCCACCGGCGTGGTCACCCAGGCCGCCGACGCAAACGCCGCACTCAAGGCCAATTCCGCGCAGATGGCCAAGGTTGTGGCCACCATTCGCGCCGCGGGCGTCGCCGATCGCGACGTGCAGACCAGCGGCATCAGCATCCAGCCGCAGTACCGCTACGCCGAGAACCAGCCGCCGGTCATCACTGGCTACCAGGCCAGCAACACGGTCAACATCAAGGTTCGCGACATCGGCAAGCTGGGCGAGGTGCTCGACGCGCTGGTCGCCAGCGGCGCCAACCAGGTCAACGGGCCGAACTTCGAGATCGATCAGCCCGAGGCGGTGTACGACGAGGCGCGCCAGGCCGCGCTGAAGCTGGCGCAGGCGCGCGCGGCGATGTACGCGCAGTCGCTGGGCCTGCGCGTACGCCGCATCGTGAGCATCAGCGAGGGCGGCGGTTTCCAGCCGCCGATGCCGATGATGAAGGCGATGGCGATGGACGCGCGCATGGAATCGGCCCCGGTGTCGCCGGGCGAGACCACGCTCGGCGCCAGCCTCGATGTCGTGTTCGAACTGGGGAACTGACCATGCCCAAGAATCCAGGCAAGTCCGACGACCGCTCCGGCTACCGCGAAGAAGAGCCGCGCGACAAGGAGGACGCGCGCAAGTCCGGCGCGAAGAAACAGCCCAACCCCGACGCCGGCGGCCTCGACCGCGAGCCCGAACGTGACGGCAAGAACGAGGGCGCCTGAGCGCCTGCTGCGGCCAATGGCCGCAGCGTTCCACCGCCCGTCTGCCGGCAGGCGCCCTTCGACCTTCGCCGCATTGCCGCGTCCGCAGCCGCGGGCGTAGCGTCGGGCTGCAGTCAGGGTCGCGCACGCAGGCGGGACGCAAGGCTCCTTCTCAACCCCGTCCCCGCCACCGGCGCGTTCACTGGCCAGACGGCGGCCGTCCCGGCCACCGGCACACGCGGAGGTGGAGCATGGTCCTGCAGCAGACGCACTCATCCCGACATGGCGCGCAGGTGGGGCGCCTGGACAGCAACCGCATCCTCGGCATCAGCAGCACGCTCGCGCTGAACGTGCTGGCGCTGGCCATGCTGCTCGCGCCGATGACGCTGCCCCCACCGCCCACGCGAGTGGACCGCACGCCGGACCTGAGCGTGGTGCCGATCGTGCCGATCGAGCGCCGCACCCCGGTACCGCCGCCGGAGGTGGTGCCGGTGACGCCGCCGCGCGTCCAGCCACAGTCCACCATCCGCGACACCGCGATCGCGCCGCCGGCGGCAGACGTCCCGGTGCTGGTCGACCACGGCATCTTCGTCGACACAGCCGCGAACGCGGCCACCGAGCCGGGCGAAGCGGTGTCGATCGCGCCGCCCGGGCCGGTCATGGGCATGCAGCTGCAGTACGACCGCGCACCGTCGCCGGCCTATCCGCGCCTGGCCCTCCAGCGCGGGCTGGAGGGCGTGGTGCTGCTGCGGATCCTGGTCGGCACCGACGGCCGGCCGCTGCAGGTCGGGATCGAGCAGAGCAGCGGCCATGCCGTGCTCGACCGCGAGGCCCTGCGCCACGTGCAGCGCAACTGGACCTTCCGTCCCGCGCTGCGCGACGGCCAGCCGGTGCAGGCGGTGGGCATCGTGCCGATCGAGTTCCGGCTGGCTCGCGGTTAGGGCGCCAGGGCATTGAGCCTGCCGCGAGGCGGGGTTTCATGGTTCCGCTCCCGCTTGGGGGCGGAACCGGGGCCTTCGGCCGACCGCGACGATGGGTCGTCACTGGCGATCGCGGCTGAAGCCGCTCCTACAGAGGGAACACAGGTCCTGTAGGAGCGGCTTCAGCCGCGATGGTAGGGATGGTTCGCCAGCAGCGCGGCGGCGCGATAGAGCTGTTCGGCCAGCAGCAGCCGCACCAGCATGTGCGGCAGGGTCAGCGGGCCCAGCGACCAGGATTCGTCGGCGCGCTTGAGCACCCCGGAGGCGTGGCCTTCGGGGCCGCCGACCAGGAAGGCGAGATCGCGGCCCTGTCCTCGCCAGTGCTCCAGTCGTTGCGCCAGTTCTTCGGAGGACCATGCCTTGCCGCCGCCATCGAGCACGACGACCTGCGTGTTGCGCGGCACCGCCGCGAGCACGCGCGCGCCCTCCTCCTGCATCGCCCGCGCCGGGTCGCGGCCCTTGCCGCGCAGGCCGGGTTCGACCTCGACCAGCTCCAGCGGCAGCCAGTGCGACAGGCGCTTGCGGTATTCGCCAAATCCATCCGCGACCCAGGCCGGCGCACGCTCGCCGACGGCGATGAGGCGCGCCTTCAAGACGCGCGGCCAGTGCAAGTGTGGAGGCGGGTCTGCATCACCCCAGTATCTCATCCGTGGCCCGGTCGCCCGGAAGCGTGTATCCGGGGAAAGTCCGCGACTTGCCGCGATGGAACAGCCACGGGCAAGCGCTTCCGGCTAGCGGGGATCTTCGTCCGCGGCTTCGGGCGGCGCGTCCCCGGGCGGCTGGTCGCCGACCGTCCACAGGCGCTCGAGCGCATAGAACTCGCGCACGCGCGGCAGCATCACGTGCACGACGACATCGCCCAGATCGACCAGCACCCACTCCGCTTCGCGTTCGCCCTCGACGCCGAGTGGCTGGCAGCCGAGCTGCTTGGCCTGGCGCACCACCTCGTCGGCGATCGACTTGACGTGACGGGTCGAGGTGCCCGAGGCGATCACCATGTAGTCGCAGACGCTGGTCCGGCCGCGCACGTCGATTTCGGTGACGTCCTTGGCCTTGAGGTCCTCGACCGCGGTGTGGATGCTGCGTAGCAGCACCTCTGCCGGCGGCGGCGGGTCGGGAAGACGGGTCTTGATGACGTGCGCGGAACTGGACAAGGGCGCTGGCTCTGAAGGTTGCGGCACGATTATACCGGGGTTGGCGCATCGACCCCGTAGAGGCGGTGGCGGACGATGTAGTCGGCGACGCCCGACGGCACCAGCTGGCGCCAGTCGCTGTCGGCGGAGATGTCGGCCCGCACCCGGGTCGCCGAACCGGGGTGCAGCGCCTGCCGCAGCCGCAGCAGGCGCCCGCCCGGCTGCGCACGCAGCGCGCCCGCGTCATCGCACCAGCGGCCCTCGAGGGCTTCGGCCAGTTCCGGCGGCAGGGGGCGATCCAGGGCACTTCCGGTCCGTTCGGCCACGACGAGATGGGTCAGTCCAAGCAGCGCCCGCCATTCGCGCCACCCCGGCAGCCCAAGCAGGCTGTCGGCGCCGATCAGCAGCGCGACCGGGGCGGCGGCCCCGATGTCGCGGCGCAGTTCGCGCAGGCTTTCGACGCTGTAGCTGGGGCCGTCACGGCGCAGTTCGCGCAGGTCGATGTGGAAATCGGGCTCGTCGGCAATCGCCAGCGCCAGCATCGCAGCGCGCTGCGAGGCGTCCGCGCCCGGCGGTGGGCGATGCGGCGGATCGGCGGCGGGCATGAAGTGGATCGGCACGCCGAGCGCGTCGCGCGCCTCGCGGGCGATCGCCAGATGACCGTGGTGCACGGGATCGAAGGTGCCGCCGTACAGGACCAGCAGCGGCGTTCGGGCCGCTGGGCCGTCGTCTGCGGCGGGTGCGGAGACCTGCGATGTTTCGTTTTTGCTGACGGGCGCCATGGCTGTCTGGTGAGGTTGCGCGGTGAGGTTCGATCCGGGGCGACCTGCAGGCTGGCATGGATGCCTGCACTGCGGGGTCAAGATGGATGACCAGCCCTGCGGGCTGTTGAAAGGCGCTTCCGGCGTTCGTCGGGATGACGAACGTCCTGCGGCGGGCGGACGGCGGCAGCGGCGGGATTGCCGCTGCGCTGAACTCAGCCGGCCAGCGCCGCCGCCTTCGGCTCGGCCACCGCGACCAGCAGCCGCTCCAGCGCCAGCCACGCATCCGCCGGCTCCTCGCCGACGCGCACGCGGCCCTTGGCGATGCGGTCCACGCCGCCGGCCATCACCACGAAGCGCTCCCAGCGCGAGGCCGGGTGTCGCGACAGCGCGCGCTTGTACACGGCCTGCTTGGAATCCCAGACCCGCTGCGCCTTGAATTCGGAGGCAAGGTTGCCGCCGCGCGCCTGCACCCGCGCCAGCGCGGCGACGCGATTGAGCTCCATCACCACCATGCCCATCAGCGCCGGCACCGCCTCGCCCTCGGCGCGCAGCCCGGCCAGCATGCGGGTGGCCTGCGCGGCCTGTCCGCCCAGCGCGGCATCGACCAGGCGGAACACGTCGAAGCGGGCCGCATCGGCGACCAGCGACTCCATGCGCGCGGCGTCGAGCGTGCCTTCGCCAGCCAGCAGCGCCAGCTTGTCGACCTCCTGCGCGGCCGCCAGCAGGTTGCCCTGCACGCGTTCGGCCAGGCGCTGGACCGCGGCGCGGTCGGCGCGCACCCCGCGCTGGCGCATGCGTGATTCCAGCCAGCCTTCCAGTTCGTGCGGGCGCACCAGCGGCACCAGCACGATGTGGCCCAGGCCGGCGATCGCCTCGCTCCAGCGTCCACCGTGCTGGCGGCTCCACTCGCCTGCGGTGACCAGCAGCACGATCTCGGGCGCACCGGCGCCGGCCTGCGCGGCCTCCCGCGCATGGGCGCAGAATTCGGCAATCACTTCGCCGCCCTGCTTGCCGGGGCGCCCCGTCGGCAGGCGCAGTTCGATCAGCCGCTGCGCGGAGAACAGGCTCGGCGCGCGGAAGCTGGCCGACAGTGCATCCCAATCGAAATCGCGACCGTCGGCGTCGAACACCTCGCGCTCGCCATAGCCGCAGTCACGCGCGCGGGCGCGGATCAGGTCGGCCGCTTCCAGCACCAGCAGGGTTTCGGCGCCGGCCACCAGGTAGGCCGGGCGCGGTGGCTCTGCGCCCAGCTGCGCGCCCAGGCGCTCGGGCTTCAGCTCCATGCCGCTGCGCGGCTCACTGCGCGGCCTGGCGGCGCTCGCGCGTCGCGGCGTCGATGCGGCGCAGGATCGCTGCGGTCATCTCGCGCTGCAGTTCGCGGCCGAGCAGTTCGGCCTCGGTGTCGGTACCGGTCATGTCGGTGGGCACCGAAATGTAGTCGCGCGCGAGCTCGACGACCTGCTGCGGCACGATCTCGTCGCCATTGGCATCGATCAGCGCGAACACCACCGCGTAGCGCAGCGTGTATTCCTGGGCGCGCCCGTACTGGTCGAGGCTCAGCGGCAGCGAGGCCCAGCGCTCGGAGCGGATCGCCAGCACCGCCAGGCGGCCGGGGGTGCCAGCCTCGACCACCTGCACACCGGCATGGCCGAGCGAGCGCTCAAGCGACAGCGCCAGCGCGCTGTAGGGATCGCGGGCGGTCACGCGCACCTGGCCCAGGTCCGGCGGCAGCTGCAGCGCCTCGCGCAGGTGGAAGCCGCAACCGGCCAGGCCGAGGGCGAGGAGGACGGCAAGCAGGCAGGTCCGGATCATCGGCGAAGTCTGGCCGAGGGCGGCGGCACGGGCAAGCAGGCTGGCGCCGCGCATTCAGCCCGCCACCACGTTGACGATCTTGCCCGGCACCACGATGACCTTGCGCACCTGCAGGTCGGCAAGGAAGGCCTGCACGTTGGGCTCGGCCAGGGCGGCGGCCTCGATCGCCTCGCGCGGTGCGTCCACCGGCGCCTCGATCGTCCCGCGCAGCTTGCCGTTGACCTGCACCGCCAGCGTGACCGCGTCGCGCACCAGCGCGGCCGGGTCGGGCTGCGGGAACGCCACGTCCTCCAGCAGCATCTCCGCATGGCCCAGCGCCTGCCACAGCGCGTGGCTGGCGTGCGGGGTGATCGGGTTGAGCAGCAGCACCATCGCCTCCAGGCATTCCTGGCGCAGGGCGCGGCCGTTGCCGTCGGCAGCCTGCCCTGAGCCTGTCGAAGGGTCGAACTTCGCCACCGCGTTGAGCAGCTCCATCACCGCGGCGATGGCGGTGTTGAAGGCGTGCCGGCGGCCGTAGTCGTCGCCGACCTTCTGCACGGTTTCGTGCAGCTGCCGGCGCAGCGCCTTCTGCGCGGCGGTGAGCGTCGAGGGATCCAGTGCCGGCGCGGGCCCGCCATCGGCGTGGCGCTGGACCTGGGTCCACAGCCGGCGCAGGAAGCGCGCCATGCCCTCGACCCCGGCCTCGTTCCACTCCAGGGAAAGTTCCGGCGGCGAGGCGAACATCGAAAACAGGCGCACGGTGTCGGCGCCATAGCGCGCGATCATCGCCTGCGGATCGACGCCGTTGTTCTTCGACTTCGACATCTTCTCGATGCCGCCGATCATCACCGGATTGCCGTCGGCCTTGAGCGTGGCGCCGGTGATGCGGGCCTTGTCGTCGCGCTCCACGTCCACGTCCGCCGGGTTGAACCACTCCTTGGCGCCGTTGACGTGCTCGCGGTAGTAGGTCTCGGCGATGACCATGCCCTGGGTGAGCAGGCGGTTGGCCGGCTCGTCGCTGTCGACCAGGCCCTGGTCACGCAGCAACTTGTGGAAGAAGCGGAAGTACAGCAGGTGCAGGATCGCGTGCTCGATGCCGCCGATGTACTGGTCGACCGGCGTCCAGTATTTCGCGCGTCCGTCGACCATGTCGGCCGCGCCGGGCGAGGTGTAGCGCGCGTAGTACCAGCTCGACTCCATGAAGGTGTCGAAGGTGTCGGTTTCGCGCTCGGCCGGCTTGCCGCAGCTCGGGCAGGTGGTCGTGCGCCACTGCGGATCGGACTTGATCGGCGAATGCACCACGCCCGGATTGGAGAAGGCGTCGGCCACGTCCTCGGGCAACAGCACCGGCAGTTGGTCCTCCGGCACCGGCACCGCGCCGCAGCCATCGCAATAGACCACCGGGATCGGGCAGCCCCAGTAGCGCTGGCGGCTCACGCCCCAGTCGCGCAGGCGGAAGTTGACCTTGCGCCGGCCGCTGCCCTGGGCCTCGAAGTGCCGCGCCAGCGCAGCGAAGGCGGCGTCGTAGCCCAGGCCGTTGTATTCGCCGGAATTGATCAGGAAGCCGCGCTCGGTGTACGCGCCGCGCTGTTCGATGCCGTCCAGGTATTCGCGCACCACGGCCACCGCGGCGGACGTGTCATAGGCATCGACCGACCCGCCGGCCAGTGCGGCCTGGAACGGATCGGCGTCGTGGGCGACGTCGCCGATCACCTCGAGCAGCGCGTCGCGCACGCCCTGCGGCACGATCACCGCCCGCACCGGCAGGCCATAGGCCTTGGCGAATTCCCAGTCGCGCTGGTCGTGCGCCGGTACCGCCATCACCGCGCCGGTGCCATAGCCCATCAGCACGAAGTTGGCGACGTAGACCGGCACGTCCTCGCCGGTGAGCGGATGGATCGCCCACTGGCCGGTGGCCATGCCGCGCTTGTCCTGCGCCTCGATGTCGGCTTCGGACACGCCGCCGCGCTTCAGCTCATCGAGGAACGCGGCCAGCTCGGGATTCGAAGCGGCGGCCTTGATCGCCAGCGGATGCTCGCCGGCGATGGAGATGAAGGTCACTCCCATCAGCGTGTCGGGGCGCGTGGTGTAGACCGACAGCGGCGCGTCCTCGCCATCGACCTTGAACTGCAGCTCCAGACCTTCGCTGCGGCCGATCCAGTTGCGCTGCATGGTCTTGACCGACTCGGGCCAGCCGTCCAGCGTGTCCAGCCCGTCCAGCAACTCCTGCGCGTAATCGGTGATGCGCAGGAACCACTGCGGGATCTCGCGCTTTTCCACCAGCGCGCCCGAGCGCCAGCCGCGGCCGTCGATGACCTGCTCGTTGGCCAGCACGGTCTGGTCGACCGGGTCCCAGTTCACCACCGAGTTGCGGCGGTAGGCCAGGCCCTTGTGCATCAGCCGCACGAACATGCGCTGCTCGTGCACGTAGTAGTCGGGCGAGCAGGTCGCGAACTCACGCGACCAGTCGATCGCGTAACCCAGCGACTTGAGCTGGGCGCGCATGTGGTCGATGTTGGCGTAGGTCCATTTCGCCGGCGCGGTGGCGTTTTTGATCGCCGCGTTCTCGGCCGGCAGGCCGAACGCGTCCCAGCCCATCGGCTGCAGCACGTTCTTGCCGGTCATGCGCTGGTAGCGGCTGATCACATCGCCAATGGTGTAGTTGCGCACGTGGCCCATGTGCAGCGCACCGGAGGGATACGGCAGCATCGACAGGCAGAAGAATTTCGGCTTGCCCGGCTGCTCGGTCACCTCGAAGGCGCGGGTGTCGTCCCAGAAGCGCTGCGCAGCGGCCTCGATCGGGGCGGGCTGGTAGGCGGCGGATTCGGGGCTGGCGGACTCTACGGACACGGTATCTGCGCTGGAAAAACAGGGACTGGAAGCCTACCCCAGCGCGGCAGCCCCGTCATTCGCCGGCGTCCACCGCGCGTGCACATCGTGTCGACGTGCGCCCCCTGGCGTCTGCGGCGCGGCCGGGCCACCGCCGGAAGCAAGGCCGGCGGGGCCGCATTCGGCGGCGGCAGCTGTGGTTCAATCGGCCGACCCTTGCCGCCGACCAGACCGATGCCCTTGATGCCACGCCTGCTCCCCTTCCTCGTCCTGGCCGCCTGCCTGTCGCCACAGGCAGTCGCAGCCGATCCCGTGGCGCTGCACTGCGAGCGGATCTTCGATGCCCGCAGCGGCCGGGTGCTCGGCGAACACACGATCGTGGTCGAGGATGGCCGCATCCGCTCGCTGCAGCCCGGACGCACCGCCACGCTTGGCGCCGAAACCATCGACCTGGCAGGCCGCACCTGCCTTCCCGGCTGGACCGACCTGCACGTGCACCTGGGCAGCCAGTCCGGTCCGCAGAGCTACTCGGAAGGCTTCCGGCTGGATCCGGTCGACTACGCCTTCCGCTCGGTCGGCTATGCCGGCAAGACCCTGCGTGCCGGCTTCACCAGCGTGCGCGACCTTGGCGGCGAGGTCAGTCCGCACCTGCGCGACGCGGTCAACCAGGGCCTGGTCGACGGGCCGCGCATCTTCGCCGCCGGCAAGTCCATCGCCACCACCGGCGGCCACGCCGACCCGAGCAACGGCTGGAACTCGATGCTCTCGCACCTGCTCGGCCCGCCCGGCCCGACCGATGGCGTAATCAACTCCGTCGACGACGCCCGCCAGGCCGTGCGCCAGCGCTACAAGGACGGCAGCGACGTCATCAAGATCACCGCCACCGGCGGCGTGCTGAGCTATGCCAAGTCCGGCGACGCGCCGCAGTTCACCGTCGACGAGATCCGCGCGGTGGTCGACACCGCGAAGGATTACGGCTACACCGTCGCCGCGCACGCGCACGGCGAGGAAGGCATGCGCCGCGCGGTTCTGGCGGGCGTGACCAGCATCGAGCACGGCACCCACATGAGCGACGATGTGATGCGGCTGATGAAGCAGCACGGCACCTGGTACGTGCCGACCATCTACGCCGGACGCTTCGTCGCCGAAAAGGCGAAGGAGCCGGGTTACTTTCCCGAGATCGTGCGCCCCAAGGCCGCCCGCATCGGCGCGCTGATCCAGGACACCGCCGCGCGCGCCTATCGTGCCGGAGTGAAGATCGGCTTCGGCACCGACCAGGGCGTGGGCCCGCACGGCGACAACGCGCGCGAGTTCATCTACATGGTCGAAGCCGGCATTCCGGCGGCCTACGCGCTGCAGTCGGCGACGCTGCACGCCGCGCAGGTGCTGGGCGTCGACGACCAGGGCGTGATCGAACCCGGCAAACGCGCCGACATCATCGCCCTGCCCGGTGATCCGGTTGCGGACATCAATGCGGTGATGGCGGTCGACTTCGTGATGAAGGACGGCCGCGTGTATCGCAGGCCGGGGGTTGAATGAACCTGGAATGGCTTGGCTACGTGGCTGCGATCCTGACCACGCTGGCATTCGTGCCGCAGGCGGCCAAGACGATCCGCAGCCGCGACACCAGCGGCATCTCGCTGGGCATGTACGTGGTGTTCACCATCGGCATCGTGTGCTGGTTCGGCTACGGCCTCGTGCTGGGCGCGTGGCCGATGATCCTGGCCAATGCGGTGACCTTTGTGCTGGCGACGGTGATCCTGGGGCTGAAGTTGCGGCACGGGTGACCCCGCAGGCAGCAGCGGGGCCGCGCTCGCGCTGTCGCAGGCTCGACCGGCTCACCGCTGCCTGTCATTCCGACCGCAGCGACAACTCCAGCCACCACATCCACGCAAACCACGCCGCGAACGCCAGCCGCTGGCTGATGCCCGTCCCCAGCAGCTGCGGCAGCAGCACGCCCGCACCCAGCACCAGCAGCCACGCACCGACGGCTGCGACCCGCAGCGCGCGCAGCGACGCCGCCAGCAGTGCAGTGCCGGCCAGGAACGCGATCCACCACACGGTCCAGGCCGCGGCATGCCAGCGGCTGGCGCCTGCGTCAGGCTGCTCCAGATCGAGCGGCAGCATGCCCTGCACGGCGTAGGCCAGCGCCGACAGCAACAGCATGGTCGTGCCGAGCCGCGCGGCCATGCCGGTGCGCGCCGGCAGCCGCCCGCGCAACCGCCATGCGGACGCGGCCAGCAGCAGTCCCGGCAGCACGAACACCAGCAGGTTGAACGCGAACGCGCGCGGCACGCCGTCCGCCCCGGGCAGCGCGACCGGATGGAGCAGGTGCGAGTAGCCGTCCAGCGGCGCGCCCAGGCCGGCGTACGCAGACACGGCGACCACGCCAGCGATCGGCGCGAACCAGCGATCCGGATTCTTCATGACCCCTCCCAGCGAAACACGTCCTCGACCCCGACGCCGAACGCGCGTGCGATGCGGAACGCCAGCTCCAGCGACGGCGCGTAACGGCCCGCCTCCAGCGCGATGATCGTCTGCCGCGTCACCCGGCAGGCATTGGCCAGCGCCTGCTGGGTCATCTCGCCGTGTTCGAAGCGCAAGCGGCGGATCTCGTTGGCGATGGGCGTGCCGCTCACTGGCGGTCGCGCAGGTACAGCATTGCGGTCGCCGCGCACTCGGCCAGCCAGGCGCACATGAGCGCCAGTACCAGCAGGTTCGCGACCATGAAGTGCGTGGCCCACTGCAGCCGCTCCGGCGGCGAGAAGCCCAGGGTTACGGCAAGGGCGAGTACGGCCACGGCAGCGGTACCGCGCCACCACCCGGCCGCCTGCACCGCGATGCCGCGGTCGCGCTCGTCCTCGTCCACCGCGCCCTTCCAGCGCGACGCCAGCACCTGCGACAACACGGTCCACGCGACCAGCAGCAGCACCAGGTGACCGGCCATCGCACGCGCCGCCCGGTCGTCCGGCCCGGCCGCGAAGACCTCCACGTGGCCGACGAAATACGCCACCGCCACGGCCATGAAACCGGTGCCGATCCAGGCCCTCCATTCGGCCGGCGCGATCGCCGCCTCGCCCTCGCCCCGCGGCAGCTTCGACAGCGCCAGCAGGCTGGTCCATGCCGCGGTCACCAGCAAGACCATGCCGATGTGGTCGCCCTCGATGCCGAGCAGGCGCTCGGGGCCGGCCAGCAGCAGCCAGAGCGCGGGCAACGCGATCGCCGCCAGTGCAGCGACCTGCCACGGATGTGTCTGCATATGTCCGCTCCAGCTGACTTGATGTAAAAACTAATTTACATCGCCATCGATCAATGTCAACTATTTTTTACATCGACTTGGAATCCTGAACCCTCGCCGCCATCCTTCTCCTCCCCTGCACCGGAGCCGTCCATGTCCGTCGACACCACCAAGCACGTCTTCGACGCCACCACCGCCGGCTTCGAGACCGAGGTCCTGCAGAAGTCGCTGGTGGTGCCGGTGCTGGTCGATTTCTGGGCCGAATGGTGCGGGCCGTGCAAGACCCTCGGCCCGATCCTCGAGAAGCTGGCTGGCGAGTACCACGGCGCCTTCCTGCTGGCCAAGGTCGATACCGAGAAGGAACCGCAGATCGCCGGCGCCTTCCAGGTCCGTTCGATCCCGACCGTGTTCCTGGTCAAGGATGGACAGATCCTCGACGGCTTCCAGGGTGCGCTGGCTGAAAGCCAGGTGCGCCAGTTCCTGCAGCACCACGGCGTCGAGCCGGCCGAAGTCGTCGACGAGGCGGCAGCGGAGGAGACCGCGCCACTGGATCCGCATGCCGAAGTGGCCCGCCTGCGCGAGGCGATCGCCGCCGAGCCCGGTACCGAGGAACTCAAGCTGGACCTGGCCCTGGCGCTGCTGCAGACCGGCGCCGCGCAGGAAGCCGAGCGACTGCTCGATGCCCTGCCTGCCAACCTGTCCACCGACGATCGCGCGGTGAAGGCGCGCGCGCGCCTGGGCTTCGCCACGCTGCTGGTTGACGCACCGCCGGTCGCGTCGCTGGAGGCTGCGATCGCCACCAACCCCGATGACCTGCGCGCGCGCCACCTGCTCGGCGTGCACAGGATCGTGGGCGATGATCCGGCGGCCGGCCTCGAGCAGTTCCTGGAGATGCTGCAGCGCGACCGCGGCTTCGAGGACGGACTGCCGCGACGCGCCCTGATCGACGCATTCCGCATCCTGGACGACGCCGAACTGGTGGGCCGCTACCGCCGCCGCATGGCCTCGCTGCTGCTGGTCTAGCCTGCCGGCCGCCACTCAGCGCGGCTGCGCGGAAACGCTCCATACCAATACGTATGGTAGCCTCGCCCTCCCCGGTCCTGCCCCCACGCGATGAGTCCTAACCTGCTGCGCTGGATCTTCAACCTGTGGCCGCCCTTCGCCGCCGCCGGGATCCACGTGACCCGGCTGTCGGGCGACTGGCGCCATGCGCGGGTCGAGCTGCGCATGCGCCCCTGGAACCGCAACTACGTGCGCACCCACTACGGCGGCAACCTGTTCTCGATGACCGATCCGTTCTGGATGATCATGACCCTGCAGTCGCTGGGCCGCGACTACATCGTCTGGGACAAGGCCGGCACCATCGATTTCCTCAAGCCGGGCAAGGGTACGGTGGTCGCGGATTTCCGGCTCGAAGAGGCGGTGCTCGACACGATGCGCGCCGCGACCGCGGATGGCGGGCGCCACCTGCACTGGTTCGAGACCGACATCGTCGATGGCCAGGGCGATGTCGTCGCACGCGTGCGCAAGCAGGTCTACGTACGGCGCAAGCGCGACCGCGCCGGGCAAGACCCGTCCACGTCCGCGGCATAGCTGTCGGGCAGCGAATCGTCGCCGCACACCGCCGCCGCTCGGCATCGCGCCGTCATGGCGGCGCCTGGAGCGCATGCGACATCGCGCATTCCGGTTACTGTCCCGGTTTCCACGGCTAACGCGCCAGGTTGCGCACGGATTCACTGCCTTGGACGCAGGCCTTGTATATGCTCTCCATCGTAATCAGGGGGTTGCATGATCACAGGGGCAAGCGCCAGTACGCACGCACCGTTGCCGGAAATCGCCGGCTATCGGCTCACGCGTGTGCTCGGCGAGGGCGGGATGTCGACCGTATACCTGGGCACCCAGCTGTCGCTGGGGCGCGAGGTTGCGATCAAGCTGATGCGCAAGGAAGCGCTGGCCGACGAGGTGAGCAGGCGCCGCTTCGAAAACGAGGCGCGCACGATCGCGCGGCTGGAGCATCCGCACATCGTCGGTATCCACGAAGTGGGGCGCACCACCGACGGCCTGCCCTGGTATTCGATGCCATACCTGCCGCGCGGCCACGTCGGCCAGCGCGACCTCACCGGCGATCCACAGCGCGTGCGCGAAATCCTGCGCGCGCTGCTGTCGGCGCTGACCTTTGCCCACGCGCGCGGCGTGGTGCACCGCGACGTCAAGGCCGAGAACGTGCTCTTCGACGAAGCCGACCGCCCGCTGCTGGCGGATTTCGGCATCGCCCTGCGCCGCGGCCACGGCACGCGGGTGACGATGACCGGCCTGGCGGTGGGCAGCACCGCCTACATGGCACCCGAGCAGGCGCGTGGCGAACAGGTCGACCACCGCGCCGACCTCTACGGCGTCGGCGTGCTGGCCTGGGAAATGCTGACCGGCGAGCTGCCCTACAAGGCCGATGACGCGCTGGCGATGGCCATCCAGCATGCGCAGAAGCCGGTGCCGAAGCTGCCGCCCGGGCTGCGCCACTGGCAGCGCTTCATGGAACGGGCGCTGGTCAAGTCGCCGCGCAGGCGCTTCCACGACGCCGCGCAGATGCTGGCCGCGCTGGAACAGGTGCCGCTGTCCGCGCACGCGCGCGGCGCCTGGCTGGGTGCGGCCGCCAGCCGCGCCGGCGGACAGCTGCGACGCCTGCCGATGCTGGCCTGGGTGGGGCTGGCGCTGCTGTGCGCCGCAGCCGTGGGCCTGGGCCTGCACTGGAATGCGCCAGGCGCGCCACAGGCCAGCGATGCACCGACGGTCGCCTCCCCGACATTCGAGACCGATGCGCTTGCGCCGGCGCCGACCGACGCCACCGCCATGCACCGCGCCGCGCCGCTGTCGCCGGCCGACCGGCTGGTCGAGCGCATGCACGAACAGATCCGTGCCGGCCGACTGGCCGCGCCCGCTGACGACAACGCGACCGCGAGCCTGCTTGCCGCGCGCCGGGCAGACCAGGGGCATCCGCAGCTGGACGAGGCGACGACGGCGCTGATGGATGCGCTGGGCAAGTCGGCCGCGGACGCGATCACCCGCGACCGCGACGATGATGCGGATGCGCTGCTGCGCGCAGCCGCGCGCGCGCGCGAGAACATCGGCACGCTGCCGGGCGATGCGCTGGCACGCTGGCAGGACCGCGTGGGCGAAGCCCTGGCCGCACGCTCCGCATCTGCGGTGCGCAAGGTCGAACGCGACCGCGCGACGCGCGTGGTGGAGCTGGCGAAGATCGCCGATTTGCCGTCGGCAGCCGTGCAGCGCCTGCAGGCACAGGTCAAGCGCATTCCCGACCTGGGTGGACGCCAGGCGGGCAACCTCGAAGGGATGGTGGTGCTGGAAGGCGGCACGGACCCGGTCGCTGCGTTCGCGCGCCCGGTCAGCCGCGCCGAATACGCGCGCTTCGCCGAGGTCAATGGACGCGAGCCTGCGCTGTGCCGGGAGCGCATCTCGCTGCTGCGCATGCTCGACCCGCGCAACTGGCAGACGCCGGGCTTCGAGCAGGGCGACCGCGACCCCGTGGTCTGCGTGTCCTGGCAGGATGCCGAGGCCTACACGCAGTGGCGCGGCCGCCGCGACGGCCAGCGCTACCGCCTCGCGACCACAGCCGAAGGCGCCCGCCTGCCGCTTGCGGCCGGCGACCGGCAGGTGTCGGAATGGCGGGCCGACTGCGGCGACAGCTGCGCACGGCGCGCCGCCACCGGGCCCAGCTGGCGCACGGAGAGCACGACGCGCGCGCTGGTCCCGGACCGTGGTTACGACGACGTTGGTTTCAGGCTGGTGCGGGATCTGTAGGCGTTGCCGCAGGGCCGCTTTGGCGGTGATGCGGCGTTCGGCAGCGATGCGGGGAAGCAGATGCGGCCATGCGCACGCAGCGTCGCGCACGTGTGCCCGCCAGTCGCGGCCGCGACCGGTAGAATCCGCGCATGCCATCGACTCCTCCCTCGCTCAGCCAGCGGCTGCAGCGACTGTTCCTCACCGGACTGCTCACCCTGCTGCCGATCTGGCTGACCTGGGTGGTGGTCAAGTTCGTGTTCGTGCTGCTGTCGGACATGAGCCGGCCGTGGGTGGCCCCGCTGTCCTACCAGATCGCGGCCTGGTTCCCGGATACGCTGGGCTGGGCCAACGCCGATTCGGTGCAGGCGACGATCGCGATGGTCGCCACCCTGCTGCTGATCGTCACCGTGGGCTGGCTGGCGCGGCGCGTGGTCGGGCAGCGCCTGCTGCGCTGGATCGAAGCGCTGGTCGAGCGCATCCCGCTGGCCAACATCATCTATTCCAGCGCACGCAAGCTGCTCGACATCCTGCAGACCAAGCCCGACGGTACCCAGCGCGTGGTCCTGATCGACTTCCCGCACGACCAGATGAAAGCGATCGGCTTCGTCACCCGCGTGATCCGCGAACAGGGCACCGGCCGCGAGCTGGCCGCGGTGTACGTGCCGACAACGCCCAACCCCACGTCGGGCTATCTGGAAATCGTGCCGGTCGAGTACATCACGCCCACCGACTGGACCGTCGACCAGGCGATGAGCTTCATCATCAGCGGCGGTGCGGTGGCGCCGGACACGATTCCGTTCGCGCCGCCGGTGCGGGACAAGCCGTAGGCCCACACCCCTGGAGCTTCGCCGCACATGCAGCGGCCGCGCCACCAGGCCGCGGCCGCATGCACTTCCGCAGGCTCAGTACATGACGCGCAGGGTCACGCCATAGGTGCGCGGCGCACCGAGGAAGGCGTTCCACGAGCCGGTCTGGATCGGCGCATCGAAGCCGACCTGGCTGTAGGTCTCGTCGGTGAGGTTGCGACCCCACAACTCGACCGCCCAGCGCCGGTTGCGCGAACCCAGCACCAGGCGCGCGTCGACCACGGTGTAGGCCTCCTGGAACTTCTGCGGATCCAGGTCCGATCCGGTGTTGTGGTCACCGGTGTAGCGCGCGCCCAGGTAGGTGCGGGCCATCAGGCTGTCGGCGACGTCCCACTCGTAGGTCAATGACGCATTCGCCTGCCACCGCGGCATGAACCCGGGCGTCGCCCCGGGCAGCAGCACCAGGTCGTCGTCTGGCAGCAGGTCGCTGCCGAACTCCGCGTCCAGGTACGTCGCCCCGCCCTGCAGCGACAGGCCGTCGACCGGCGTCTGCCACATCAGGTCCAGGTCCAGGCCACGGCTCACGAGTTCCGGGATCGAGCGCACGACATAGCTGGTGCCGAGGAAGCTGTTGAGCTGGAAGTCGGTGAAGGTCTGCTGGAACAGCGCGGCGTTGAACAGCAGGTTGCCGCCTGCCAGGGTCGATTTCGCGCCGATCTCGTAGCTGTCCACGAACTCGCCCGGGAACGAGGTGTCGTCGACCGGGGTGATGCCGGCCGCGCCCGAGGACAGGCCATCGGCCGACTGCACGCGATCAAGGTTGAAGCCGCCTGACTTGTAGCCCCGCGCTGCCGAGGCATAGGTCATGAACCGCTCGTTCCAGCGGTAGGACGCGCGCAGCGTGCCCGACCACTCCTTCTCCTCGCGCTCCTGCCAGGTGTCGCGGCCATGGTGCTGCACGTTGCTCCACGGCAGGCACATGTAGCCGATCACGGTCGGCACCAGGCCGGCGATGTACGCCCCCGGCACCCCACGCCCGGCCAGCGCCGCGCCCACCTGCGCCGGATTGGTCAGCCCGTTGAAGCAGCCGATGCCGCCGTTGGGATTGGACAGCGTCGAGCGCAGCGTCTTGCGCTCGTCGGTGTAGCGCGCGCCCAGGGTGATGTCGAGCGCGTCGGTGGCGTGCCAGACGTTGTTGGTGAACAGCGCGGTGCTGCGCGCATTCTGCTCGAAGTGGTCGTGGCTGCCGCCGCCGGTGAACGTGGTGCCGAAGGGACGGCCCGCGGCCTGCGACAGGAACAGGAACGGATTGCCGGTGTTCACCAGCCCGGCCGGGAACGAGTTGGCGATGTTGTTGATCAACGCGATCGACAGATACGGCTCGTAGGCGCTCCCCATGCTGATGCTGTCGTTGCGCACCAGGTCCTCGTCGGCATGGAATACGCCGAGCATCCAGTCCACCCGCTCCCTCGACCCCGTCAGCCGGAATTCCTGGCTGAAGGTCTCGAAGCCGACATCGTTCTCGCCGGCGCCGTAGGGACGGACCCAGATCGGTGCCGTGGTGAAGTCGAGGTCGCCGGAGTTGAGGTTGGTCCAGTCGCGCATCGCGGTGATCGAGGTCAGGGTGGCATCGCCCATCCACGGCGTGTCCCAGTCGACCTGTACCGACCAGCCCTTGTCCTCCACCGACTGGCGGGTGATGTCGTTGCTGTAGGCCAGGCGGCGCGAGGGGTCGGGAACGGCAATGACCCCGGCGCCACCGGCCAGCGCATCGACGATGTCGGCGGTGGGGCCGCGCGTGGTGGTGACCGCCGCGCAGCATTCCTCGGTGCGGCTGGCGAAGTCGGCGATCATGCGGATGCGCAGGCTGTCGGTCGGCTCGAGCAGCAGCTGGCCACGCAGGCCGTGGAAATCAAGGTCGCTGTCCTCGCGGCTGGTGCGCGGGCCCGGCCCGGTCTCGACATCGAGGAAGCCGTCGCGCCAGCGCTTGACCCCGTAGAGGCTGAAAGCGGCCTTGTCGCTGATCGCGTCGTTGTAGCTGGCCGAGACGCCGAACAGGCCGTAGTTGCCGGCGGTGATCTCGGCTTCCGCGCTCTGGCTGTAGGACGGCGCCCGGGTCACGACGTTCACCAGGCCGGCCGAGGTGTTCTTGCCGAACACCGTGCCCTGCGGGCCCTTGAGCACCTCCACCCGCTCGACAGGGCCGAGGTCGCCGAAGCCCACGCCGTTGCGTGGACGGTATACGCCGTCGATCACCACGCCCACCGACGATTCCAGGCCCGGGTTGTCGCCCACCGTGCCAACGCCCCGCAGGCGCACCGTGGTCTGGCTTTCCGAGGCCGTGCTGGTGACGCTCATGCCCGAGACCAGGTGCTGCATCTCCTTGATGTCGCGAACGCCCGCGTCCTGCAGCAGCTGTTCGGGCAGCACGCTCATGGTGATGGGCACGTCCTGCAGCGCCTCCTCGCGCTTCTGCGCGGTGACTATCAGCGCGTCGAGCGTGGTCGGCGCGCTGTCGCGCGCCCGCGTTGGCTGCGACTGCGCACGCGCATCGTCCTGCGCCGCGGCAGCGGTGGCGAAACCCGCCAGCACGGCCGCGACCGACCAGGCCAGCATGTTGCGATTCTTCTTGTTGCGATTCATGGATCTACCCTCCCAAGCAGACTGGATGTGGAGAACCCGCCCTCACGGCCCGCGCCCATGGCGTGGCGCCCGGATTCCCTTGCTGTGCCGCGTCCCGCGATTGGCGTGTGTTCCCTCCCCTGGGCGGCCTGCGCCGGCGCGAGACGCCGGTACAGCCGCATGTGGTCGTCGGTGGTGCCCATGCGCAGCTCGAAGGCGAGCAGGCGCCTGAAGCAGTGGCTGACGTCGAGCTCGTCGGTCATGCCCATGCCACCGTGCAGCTGCACCGCCTCCTGCCCGACGCTGCGTGCGGCCTGGCCGACGATCACCTTGGCGCCGGAGACCGCCTCGCGCCTGGCGTGCGCGTCGTCCTGCAGGCAGGCGGAGGTGGCGAAGTAGGTCATCGATCGCGCCTGCTCGACCTGCATGTACATGTCGGCCATGCGGTGCTGCAGCGCCTGGAAGCGGCCGATCGGCGTGCCGAACTGGGCCCGATCGCGGCTGTACTGCACGGTCGCGGCGAGGATGCGGTCGAGCACGCCCACCGCGTCGGCGCACAGCGCGGCGATGCCGCGGTCGAGCGCTTCGTCGAGCGCAGCGCTGGCGTCGCCATCGCCCAGCCGCGCATCGGGGCCGAGTCGGACATCGAAGGCGATGTCTGCGGCGCGCTGGCCGTCGACGGTGCGCACCGGCTGCAGGCGCACGCCATCGGCCTCGCGCTCGACCAGGAACACGCCGCAGCCATCGTCCGTGCGCGCGGTGACCAGCAGCCAGCGCGCCATCGGCGCGTGGTAGATCCCGGCCTTGTCGCCGCGCAGGCGCCAGCCGTCGCCCTCGACGATGGCTTCCGTCGCGAGCGGCTGTGCCCAGCCGCCGGCTTCGTCGTGGGCGAGCACCGCGATCGCCTCGCCTGAGGCCAACGCGTCGAGCAGGCGTGCGCGGCGTTCGCCCCGTGCGAGCAGCGAGACCACGCGCGTGGCGAGGATCGCACTGGAGTGGAACGGCTCGACCAACAGGCCTGCGCCGGTGGCCTGCGAGACCAGCATCGTGCCGACCGGCCCGGCGCCGATGCCGCCGTCGGCTTCGTCGATGTCGAGCGCCAGCAGGCCCAGCTCGGCCAGGTCGCGCCAGCTGCGCTGCGACCAGCCTTCCCCGCTGGCGAGGATCTTCGCGCGGTGCTCGAGCGAATATCCCGATTCCATGTAGCGCCGGATCGAGTCCTGCAGCATCTGCTGCTCTTCGGTGAAGGAGAAATCCATGCGTCGTTCCCGTCAGAGATTGAGGACCATCTGCGCGATGATGTTTCGCTGGATCTCGTTGGATCCGCCGTAGATGCTGAGCTTGCGCAGGTTCATGTAGTTGCCGACCGCGCGCGGCACGTCCTCGCCGTCGCCGTCGAACGCCAGTGCCTTCGCGCCGAGCGCCTCGACCTGCAGTTCGCTGATGCGCTGGAGGATCTCGGTGCCGCGGACCTTGAGCATTGACGCCTCCGGCCCCGGCGCCTGCTGGCGTGCCTCGGCGAAGATCACGCGCAGGTTGGTGACCTCAAGCGCCTTGAGCTCCAGCGCCACCTGCGCAATGCGCGTGGCGAACAGTGGATCGTCGGCCAGCGGCGCGCCGTCGCGGCGGAGTTCGCCGGCCATGCGCCCAAGCCGCGCCAGCTCGCGGCGGCTGGCGCCGATGCCGGCGATGTTGGTGCGCTCGTGGCCGAGCAGGAACTTGGCGTAGGTCCAACCGGCGTTCTCCTCGCCGACGAGGTTCCCGACCGGTACGCGCACGTTGTCGAAGAACACTTCGTTGACTTCGAAGCGGCCGTCGAGCAGTCGCGTGGGCTGCAGGCGGATGCCGGGCGTCTTCATGTCGACCAGCAGGAAGCTGATGCCGCGCTGCGGCTTGGCCGCCGGGTCGGTGCGCACCAGGCAGAAGATCCAGTCGGCGTACTGGCCGAGTGTGTTCCAGGCCTTCTGGCCGTTGACCATGTAGTGGTCGCCATCGCGCTCGGCGCGGGTCTTGAGCGAGGCGAGGTCCGAGCCCGAACCGGGTTCGGAATAGCCCTGGCACCACCAGTCGCTGCCGTCGAGGATGCGCGGCAGGAAGCGCTCCTTCTGCGCCTGCGAGCCGTAGCGCATGATTACCGGCGCCACCATCTTCAGGCCGAACGGCAACTGGATTGGCGCGTCGGCGGCGGCGCATTCGAGCTCGAACAGGTACTGGCGGGTCTTGTCCCAGCCGGTGCCGCCGTGCTCGGCCGGCCACATCGCCGCGCCCCAGCCCTGCGCGTGCAGGATCTGCTGCCAGCGGCGAAGATCGCGTTCGGTGTCGCCCTCGTCGCCGCGGCGCACACGGTCGCGGATATCGTCGGGCAGGTGCACAGCGATGAAGGCGCGTACCTCGTCGCGGAAGGCGAGTTCGTCGGGGCTGAAGTTGAGGTCCATTCGGTCTCCGTGGAGTTCAGGGCGCGCGCAGCGCGTCGACCAGCTGCTGCCGCAGCTGCGGCATCGCGGCGTAGGGATCGGGAGGCGCGTCGCCGGCCTGCAGCGCATCGATGCGGGCGCGCACGCCGTCGAGCGCCTGCGGGTGCGGCAGGATCCAGAAGCGGCGCGCGGCGACGGCATCGAAGGTGAGGCGCGCGACGTCGGCTGCGGTGAGCCTGGCCGACGCCACTGCCTGCTCGACCAGTGCGCGGCCCAGCGCGGCAGCGCGCGTGGTCGAAGGCGTCTGCGCCGGCCGATTGCGGTCGGAATGGGCGATGCCGGTGGCCACCCACGACGGACACAGCACCGAGCAGCCGACCTGGCGCGTGACCAGCGACAGGTCCTGGTGCAGGGTTTCCGACAGCGACACCACCGCGTGCTTGGCGACGTTGTAGGGGCCGGTCAGCGGCGGATCGACCAGCCCCGCCATCGATGCGGTGTTGACCACGTGCGCCCGGTATCCGGCATTCTCGTGCGCGGCGGCCAGCATGCGCGGCACGAAGGCGCGAACGCCGTGGATGCTGCCCCACAGGTTCACGCCCAGCACCCAGTCCCAGTCCTGCTCGGTGGATTCCCACAGCAGTCCGGTGGTGCCAACGCCGGCGTTGTTGAACAGCAGGTGCACCGCACCGAAACGCGCCCAGGCATCGTGCGCAAGCGTGTGCATGTCCTCGCCCCGGGCCACGTCCAGGCGCCGGTGCATCAGCTCGGCCCCCTCGCCTTCGAGTTCGGCGACCGTCCCCGACAGCGCGTCGGCCTGCACGTCCGCCAGCACCAGCGCCATGCCCGCGCGCGCGGCGGTACGCGCAAACTCGCGACCGAAGCCCGAGCCGGCGCCGGTGATCACGGCGACCTTGCCGCGCAGCGTACCCATGGCCAGCGTGGACGCACTCATACCGCCGTGTACCCGCCATCGATGGCCAATACCTGCCCAGTGATGTGTGCGCCGGCGTCGGACGCGAACAGCAGCGCAGCGCCCTTGAGGTCGCCGTCGCCACCGAGCCGGCGCAGCGGCGCGCTGCCCATCAGCGCCTCTTCGCCGAGCGCATCGATCACGCCCTGGCTCATCTTCGAGGGGAAGAATCCCGGCGCGATGGCGTTGACGGTGATGCCGTGGCCGCCCCACTCCGCCGCGAGCGCGCGGGTCAGGTTGACCACCGCGCCCTTGGAGGCGTTGTAGGCGACTGTCTTCAGCGCGTTGCCGCCGTTGCCGCGCAGGCCGGCGACGGAAGCGAGGTTGATGATGCGCCCGCGGCTGCGAGGTAGCATCGAGCGCTTCGCCACCTGCTGCGTCAGCAGGAACAGGCCACGCACGTTGAGGTCGAAGACCTTGTCCCAGGCCTCGAGCGGATAGTCGGCCGCGTCCGCGCCCCAGCTCGTGCCGGCGTTGTTGACCAGGATGTCGACGTGGCCGAAGACGGCGAGCGTGGCGTCGACCAGGCCTGCAACCGATTCGGGCTTGCCGATGTCGGCGGCAAAGGCCTCGGCGCGGATGCCACGCTGGCGCAGTTGCGCCAGCGCGGCGTCGAGTTCGGCCTGCTTGCGCGCGGAGATCATCACGCTGGCGCCGTAGTCGCCCAGCGCCTCCGCGATCTGCAGGCCAAGCCCGCGCGATCCGCCGGTGACGAGGACGACGCGGCCATCGAGGTCGAACAATGTCCGGTGGGATGGCATGCGTATCTCCTTCAGAACCATTCGTCGCGCATGGCGAGCGCGGTGTCGTCGTTGTCGGCCAGGCGGTCCAGCCACGCGTCCACGCGCGGCAGTTCCCAGGCGATGAAATGGCGCGCGGCCTGTCGCTTGCCGCGCGCGAAGTCGTCGTCGCGGTCGCCCAGCGCCAGCACCTGGTCCAGCCAGACCCAGGCGACGGTGACGTGGCCGAAGGCCTCGAGATAGGCGCTGGCGTTGGCCAGCCGCGCCACCGGGTCGGCGACGGCGAGCAGGCGCGCGGTGACTTCGCGCAGGCGATCGAGGCGTGCGGCCAGCCGCTCCGCGTCCTCGATGTGTGCGCCCGTGCGGGCACGATCGATGGTGGCTTGGACCAGCCTGCAGTACGCCGCGAACGCCGCGCCATCGTCCATCGCCACCTTGCGCCCGAGCAGATCGATGCCCTGGATGCCGTGCGCGCCCTCGTGGATCGCGTTGAGCCGGTTGTCGCGCCAGAACTGCTCGACCTTGTAGTCGCGCGTGTAGCCGTAGCCGCCGTGCACCTGGATCGCGAGGTCGTTGCCGGCCAGGCACCACTGCGAAGGCCAGCTCTTGGCGATGGGCGTGAGGATGCCGAGCAGCCGGCTGCACGATGCGACGGCTTTCGCGTCGCCTGCCTCGCGCGCGATGCTGGCCTCGTCGACCAGCTTCGCGCACAGCAATACCAGGCCCAGCCCGCCTTCGGCATACGCCTTCTGCGCCAGCAGCATGCGGCGCACGTCGGCATGCGCGACCAGCGCCACCTGCGGTTGCGATGCGTCCTTTCCGGCGGGCCCCGGCAGACGCCCCTGCGGGCGGTTGCGCGCATAGTCCAGTGCGTGCAGGTAGGCGGTGTAGCCCAGCGCCGCCGCGCCGAGGCCAACGCCGATGCGCGCCTCGTTCATCATGTGGAACATGCAGGCCAGGCCCTCGCCGGGCCTGCCGACGAGGTAGCCGACCGCGCCGGCGCGGCCACCGGGCCGGAACCGTCCTTCGCCGAAGTTGAGCGCGCAGTTCACCGTGGCGCGGTAGCCGAGCTTGTGGTTGATGCCGGCGAGACTGACGTCGTTGCGTTCGCCCGCGCCGCCATCGACACCGGGCAGCACGCGCGGCACGACGAGCAGCGAAATCCCCTGCGTCCCGTGCGGCAGCCTGCCGTCCGCGTCCGGCACCTTGGCCAGCACCAGATGGACGATGTTGCCGAGGATGGTGTGCTCGCCGCCCGAGATCCACATCTTGCGGCCGCTGACGCGGTACTGCGGCCCCAGCGGCGATTCGCACTCGTATTCGGCGCGCGTGGCGATGTCCGACAGCGACGAGCCCGCCTGCGGCTCCGACAGGCACATGGTGCCGGTCCATTCCCCGCGCAGCTGCGGCAGGGCGAAGGTGTCGACCTGCGCCGGCGTGCCGTGCGCCAGCAGCAGCGAGGCGTTGCCCATGGTCAGCGCCGGATAGGCGCAGGCGCCGATGTTGGCCGCGTACAGGTAGGCCAGCGCCGCGGCGTGCACCACGACCGGCAACTGCATGCCGCCCACCGATTCATCGTGCGTCGCTGCGACCAGGCCGCTTGCCGCGAAGGCGCGCACCGCCTCGGCAACCTGCGGATGCACCGTGACCTGGTCGCCGTCGTACTGCGGCTCCTCCCGGTCGGCCGCCTGGTAGCACGGCGCGAACACGTCTTCCGCCAGCCGCTCGCAGCCGTCCAGCACCGCATCGAAGGTCTCGCGCGAATGCGCCGCGAAGCGCGGCGCCTGCGTCAGTGCGTCCACGTCCAGCCAGTCGTGCAGCTGGAAGCGCAGGTCTTCGCGCGAAACGAGCAGTCCGGCCATGGCGTCACATGACCTCGAACAGTCCCGCCGCGCCCTGGCCGCCGCCGACGCACATGGTCACCACCACGTGCCTCACGCCACGGCGCCGGCCCTCGATCAGCGCGTGCCCGACCAGGCGCGCACCGCTGACGCCGTAGGGATGCCCGACCGCGATCGCGCCGCCATTGACGTTGAGCCGTTCGTGCGGGATGCCGAGCCTGTCCATGCAGTACAGGACCTGCACCGCGAACGCCTCGTTGAGCTCCCACAGGCCGATGTCGTCGACGGTCAGTCCCGCGCTCTTCAGCAGCTTCGGCACCGCGAACACCGGCCCGACGCCCATCTCGTCGGCGTCGCAGCCCGCCACCGCGAAGCCGCGGAACACGCCCAGCGGCTGCAGTCCCCTGCGCTGCGCGGCATCGGCCGACATCAGCACCGACGCGGACGCGCCGTCGGAGAACTGGCTGGCGTTGCCCGCGGAAATCACGCCGCCTGGGATTGCGGAGCGGATCCCCGACACGCCTTCGTAGGTGGTATCGGCGCGCACGCCTTCGTCGGCCGACAGCGTGACCTCGCGCGTGCCCATCGCCTTCGTCGCCGGATCGGCCACGGCCATGCGCACGGTGATCGGCACGATCTCCTCGTCGAAGCGTCCGGCCGCCTGCGCCGCGGCGGCGCGCTGCTGGCTTTCGGCGCCGTAGCGGTCCTGGCGCTCGCGGTCGATGCCGTAGCGCTTGGCCACGTTCTCGGCGGTGTGCAGCATCGGCATGTAGATCGCCGGGTAGTGCCGCTGCATCCAGGTGTCTTCCAGCATGTGCTGGTTGATCGTGTTCTGCACCGTGGAGATGCACTCCACGCCGCCGGCCACGAACACATCGCCCTCACCGGCGACGATGCGCTGGGCGGTCTGCGCGATCGCCTGCAGGCCGGAGGCGCAGAAGCGGTTGACCGTGGCGCCCGCCACGCTCGCCGGAAGCCCGGCGCGGATCGCGGCCTGGCGCGCGATGTTGCTGCCGGTCGCGCCCTCGGGCCACGCGCAGCCCATGACCACGTCCTCGACCTCGGCCGGATCGATGCCAGCGCGCTCGACCGCATGGCGCACCACGTGGCCGCCGACCGTGGCGCCGTGGGTCAGGTTGAGCGCGCCCTTCCAGCTCTTGGCCAGGCCGGTGCGCGCGGTGGAGACGATGACGGCTTCTTTCACGGGAGACCTCACGCGGCGGCGGCGCGCGGGCGCGCAACCGGATCGTTGAAGGACCGGCCGGATTCGGCCAGTTCGACCAGCAGCGGCGCCGGCTCCCAGGCCTCGCCGCGGTGGCCGCGCGCGTAGCGGTGCATCGTCGCGAGCACGTTGTAGAGGCCGACCTGGTCGGCATGGAACATCGGCCCGCCGCGCCATACCGGGAAGCCGTAGCCGGACAGGTAGACGATGTCGATGTCGGAGGCACGCGCGGCGATGCCCTCCTCGAGGATGCGCGCGCCTTCGTTGGCCAGCGCGTACAGCAGCCGCTCGACGATCTCCTCGTCGCCGATCGCGCGGCGCGCGATGCCCTGCGCCTTCGACTGCCCGACGATCATCGCCTCGACCTCGGCCGAGGGCCGCGGCGTGCGGTCGCCCGGCACGTAGTCGTACCAGCCCTTGCCGGTCTTCTGGCCGTAGCGGCCCATCTCGCACAGCAGGTCGGCGTTCTTCGCGTAGACCATGCCGGGGCGCTCGAGGTAGCGGTGCTTGCGGATCGCCCAGCCGATGTCGTTGCCGGCGAGGTCACCCATCCGGAACGGCCCCATCGCAAAGCCGAACGCCTCGATCGCGCGGTCGACCTGCTGCGGCAGCGCGCCCTCGTCGAGCAGGAAGCCGGCCTGGCGCGCGTACTGCTCGATCATGCGGTTGCCGATGAAGCCGTCGCACACCCCCGACACCACCGCGGTCTTGCGGATCCGCTTGGCCATCGCCATCGCGGTGGCCATCACGTTCTTCGCGGTCTTGCCGCCGCGCACCACCTCCAGCAGCGGCATCACGTTGGCCGGGCTGAAGAAGTGCAGGCCCAGCACCTCCTGCGGGCGGCTGGTGAAGGCCGCGATCCTGTCCACGTCGAGCGTGGAGGTGTTGGTGGCGAGGATCGCGCCGGGCCTGGCCACGGCGTCGATCTTGGCGAACACCGCCTGCTTGACCTCGTACTCCTCGTACACCGCCTCGATGACGAGGTCGGCGTCGGCAAGCGCGTCGCAGGACAGCGAGGGCGTGATCAGTCCCATGCGCTGCTCGACCTGTTCGGCGGTGAGCTTGCCCTTCTTCGCGCTGTTCTCGTAGTTGCGGCGGATCGTGTCCAGGCCGCGATCCAGCGCCTCCTGCGTGGTCTCCACCAGCGCCACCGGGATGCCGGCGTTGAGGAAGTTCATGCTGATGCCGCTGCCCATGGTGCCGGCACCGACCACGCCGACCCGCTCGATCGGGCGCGGCTGCACGTCCGGGCCGACGTCTTCGATCTTGCTGGCGGCGCGCTCGCCGAAGAAGGCGTGGCGCAACGCGCGCGATTCGGGGGAATCCACCAGCACGGTGAAGCCCTCGCGTTCGACCGCGATGCCCTCGTCGAACGGCTTGAGCGAGGCGGCCACGGCATCCACGCAGCGCAGCGGCGCCGGGAAATTCCTCGAAGCCGCGGCCACGCCCATGCGCGCCCAGGCGAGGAAGCCCTGCGCATCGTCGTGCTCGACCCTGCGATCGCGCACGCGCGGGTGCGGCTGGCCTGCGGCGATCCTGTCCTTGAGCAGTTCGATCGCGGCCTCGACCACGTCGCCCTCGACCACGCGGTCGAACAGTGCGGTGCCTTCGAGCCGCGCGGCGGGCACCATCGCGCCGGACACGATCATGTTCAGCGCGGTTTCCAGTCCGACCACGCGCGGCAGACGCTGTGTCCCGCCGGCGCCGGGCAGGATGCCGATCTTCACTTCGGGCAGGCCGACCTCGGCCTTCGCGTGCGCCACGCGATAGTGGGCGCCGAGCGCGAGCTCCAGCCCGCCGCCCAGCGCGGTGCCGTTGATGGCGACCGCCACCGGCCTGGCGCTGGCTTCCACCGCCGCGATCAGATCGTGCAGGTTGGGCGCCTGCGTGGCGCGCGGGGTGTTGAACTCCTTGATGTCGGCGCCACCCGAGAACACGCGGCCGCCGCCGGTGATGACGATGCCTGCGACCGTGTCATCGGCATTGGCCGCAGCCAGCGCTTCGGCCAGGCCGCGGCGGATGTCCAGGCCCAGTCCGTTGACCGGCGGGCTGTCGAAGGTGATGACGGCGATGTCGTCGCGCGATGTACGGGTTACGGCCATGTCGGTGCCTGCACCTTGCGGTGTGGGAAGGAAGGGAAGATCGATGCCTGCGCCAGGATCACGCGCCCGTCCCGGCGCGCTGCGCGAAGCGCCAGCCGAGTTCGGCCAGCATCGGCACCTGCGCGCCGAAGCGCAGCGCGTCCGGGTCGGTCGCCATGCCGGCGCGCGCGCGTGCGGCCACGCCCTGCAGGATCGCGGCGAGCCGGAACAGGTTGTAGGCCAGGCAGAAGTCCCAGTGCCCGCCGACGCTCGATCCGGTGCGGCGCTCGTAGGCGCGCACGTAGTCGTCCTCGCCGGGGATGCCGAGCGCGTCGAGGTCGAGGCCGCCGAGGCCGGCGAGGAAGCCAGGCGCGATGTGCCAGCTCATCACGTGGTAGCCGAAATCGGCCAGCGGATGGCCGAGCGTGGACAGCTCCCAGTCCAGCACCGCCAGCAGCCGCGGCTCGTCGCGGGCGAACACGAGGTTGTCGATGCGGAAGTCGCCATGCACCAGCACCACCGGCTCATCGTGCTCGCGCGGCACATGCGCCGGCAGCCACGCGATCAGCCGCTCCATTGCCGCGACTTCGCCGTCGCGGCTGGCCGCGTACTGGCGCGTCCAGCGGGCGATCTGGCGCTCGAAGTAGCTGCCGCCGCGACCGTAGTCGCCCAGTCCCAGCGCATCCACGTCGAGCGTGTGCAGGGTGGCGATCGAAGCGTTCATCGCGTCATAGCGCGCGCCGCGCGCATCGCGCGACAGGCCCGGCAGGGACTGTTCGCGGAAGATGTCGCCGTCGACGAAGTCCATCACGTAGAAGCCGGCGCCGATGATCGTCTCGTCCTCGCACAGCGCGTGCACCGCCGGAACCGGCACGCCGCTGCCGGCCAGCGCCCGCTGCACCCGGAATTCGCGTTCGATCGCGTGCGCGGACGGCAGCAACTGCGTGCGCGGACCGGGGCGCGCGCGCAGCACGCAGTCGCGACGTGCGCTGCGCAGGCGCCAGCCCGGGTTGGAGCGCCCGCCGCCGAGGCGGTCGAACTGCAGTTCGCCGTCGAAGCCCTCCAGGTGCGCGCGCAGCCACGCCCGCAGGCGACCGGCGCCGGCCTCGACCGTCGGGAGCGGCGACGCACCGCTCACGCCGCCGCCCTCACCAGCACGCCGTCGCGCAGCACCGGCACCACGTCGCACGAATCGCAGGACGCCGCGTGCGCGATCTCTTCGTCCAACCCCGCCCGCGCCAGCATCCGACCGACCCGCGAACGGGCGAGCGCCGCGGCCGGCTCCGTGCCGGCGCAGGCGTATTCGGCCGCAAGCGCCGCGTCACTCGCCGCGTAGTCGGCGCACCCCCGCAGCGCGCGCACCAGGTGGCCCGCGCCAATGAAATCCTCCAGGCTGAAACGCCCCAGCGAGCCCGCGCACACCAGCAGCACCGGCCAGCCCGGGTGGACGCGGGCGATGTGGCGCGCCAGCGCTGCGGCGTTGGTCAATGCACCGGCATAGACCGCGCCCGCGTCGCTGCAGGCCGAGATCGCACGGGTGCCGTTGGTGGTGAAGTAGACCAGTTCGCCGCCGTCGCGCAGGCGCGCAGCCAGCGCCAGCGGCGTGGCGGGGGCATGGTCGGGCAAGGTGCGCGCAAGGTATTCGCCGGCAACCACCGCGCCCGGGCGCTGCCGGGCGGCGACACGTGCATCTTCGTCGTCACGCGCCGGGTAGACCGAGGCCACGCCGGCGTCGAGCGCGCGCACGATGGTCGAGGTCGCGAACAGCACGTCGACCACCACCACCACGCGTCCGCGCAGCCGCCCGGGATCCACGTCCTCGCGGCGGACGAGCACGTGCAGGCTGGGCAGCGAACCGGGATCCGGGTCGGTCACTTGAATTCCGTATAGTGGAACTTAATTCTGTACATTGGAATAATCTAGCCCCCATCTCCACGCATCGCAAGCGGCACGCGTGCTGCGTTGCACAACTTGCCGGGCTTTATCAGCGGGTTGCGCTTGCCGATCGCTCGGCATAGCATCGCGTTAATTGATGGAACTATGTTTCGACATACGGAACTTTATGGACCTGACACCCTCACCCCACGCACTAGCCCTTCAGCAGCGCCTGCTGTCCTTCCTGCAGGAGCGCGTTTGGCCAAGCGAGGCCGCCCACCTCGAGGAAGAGGCCGGGGCACGTGCCGCCGGCGATCCCTGGCGGGCCAGCGACGTGATCGAGCGGCTCAAGGCCGAGGCCCGCGCGCAGGGCCTGTGGAACCTGTTCCTGCCCAACTCCCCGCGCGCGCCCGAGGGCCTGTCCAACCTCGACTACGCACCGTTGTGCGAGCTGATGGGGCGGGTGCACTGGTCGCCCGAGGTGTTCAACTGCAGCGCGCCGGATACGGGCAACATGGAGGTCCTGGCGCGCTACGGCACCGAGGCACAGCAGGCGCGCTGGCTGGACCCCCTGCTCGAGGGCAGCATCCGCTCCGCCTTCCTGATGACCGAGCCGGCGGTGGCCTCGTCCGACGCCACCAACCTCGAATGCGCGATCCGCCGCGACGGCGACGAGTACGTGGTCGAGGGCCGCAAGTGGTACGCCTCCGGCGCCGGCGACCCACGCTGCAAGGTCTACATCGTCATGGGCATCACCGACCCGGATGCCGATCCGCACGGGCGCCACTCGATGATCCTCGTCCCCGCCGACACGCCCGGCATCCGCGTCGAGCGGGCGATGGACGTGTACGGCTACGACGATGCGCCGCACGGCCACATGCAGGTCGCGCTGGAGAACGTGCGCGTGCCCGCCTCCAACATGCTGCTGGGCGACGGCCGCGGCTTCGAGATCGCGCAGGGCCGGCTCGGCCCCGGCCGCATCCACCACTGCATGCGCGCGATTGGCCTGGGCGAGCGCGCGCTCGAGGCGATGTGCCGGCGCCTCGCCTCGCGCCAGGCCTTTGGCCGCGCCGTCTCGGAGTACTCGATCTGGCGCGAGCGCATCGCGCAGTCGCGCTGCCTGCTCGACCAGGCGCGGCTGATGGTGCTCAAGGCGGCGCGGATGATGGACACGGTGGGCAACAAGGCCGCGCGCAAGGAGATCGCGATGATCAAGGTGATCGCGCCGCAGGCGGCCGAGAAGGTGCTCGACTGGGCGGTGCAGGCGCACGGCGCGGCCGGCGTCAGCCAGGACACCTTCCTGGCCAAGGCCTGGGCGCACACGCGCACCCTGCGCATGGCCGACGGCCCGGACGAAGTGCATCGCGAGACGATCGCCCGCCTCGAGCTCAGGAAGTACGCACCGCCCAGGGGAGGCCACTGACATGGGCAGCCCCAAACGCGACATCCAGACCCTGACCGCCGACGTCGACGGCCGCAACCCGCAGCTGGTGAATTCGGTGGTGCGCGCGTTCTCGATCCTGCGCTGCTTCGAGCGCACGCGCGGCAACCCGGACGATCGCTACCTCGGCAACCAGGACATCGCCAGGCGCACGCGCCTGCCCAAGGCCACTGTGTCGCGGCTGACGCAGACGCTGGCCACGCTGGGCTATCTCGAATACTCGCCGACGCTGGAGAAGTACGCGCTCGGCCCGGCCGTGCTCGGCCTCGGCCACGCCTACATGGCCGGCCACGACATCGTCGGCATCGCCCAGCCGCTGATGCAGGAGCTGGCCGACTACACCCAGTCGGCGGTGATGCTGGCCGTGCCCGAAGGCCTGCGCATGCTGCTGCTGGAGGTGTGCCAGGGCGACGAGATGTTCAACCTGCGCCTGGAAAAGGGCGCGCGCGTGCCGCACGGCACCACCGCGCTCGGTCGCGCCGACCTCGCCGCGCGCCCACGCGAAGTCTTTGAACAGCGCCTGGCCGAACTGGTGCACACCAGCAGCCCCGAAGCCTGGCCGCAGATCCGCGCCGGGATCGAGCGCGCGCGCCAGGATTACGAAACCTACGGCTTCGTGTTCTCGCTGGGCGACTGGAACCCCGACGTGTTCGCGGTCGGCGTGCCGATGGTGTCGGCCGACCGCACCCGCCACTTCGCCTTCAACATCAGCGGCCGCGTCTCGGTGATGACGCGCGACAAGCTGGTGCAGGACTACGGGCCGCGCCTGGTGGCGCTGCGCAACCGCGTCTACGAGGCCACCGAAGGCCGCTTCTGAATCCCGGGGAGGATCACCACATGAAAGCCGTCGTCTGCGAGGCCTGGGGCACGCCCGACTCGCTGCAGGTCAAGGACATGCCGCTGCCCGCACCGGGCCCCGGACAGGTGCGCGTGCGGGTGCGCGTGGCCGCGGTGAATTTCCCCGACGCACTGATGGTCGCGGGCAAGTACCAGCTCCGCCCCGATTTCCCGTTCGCGCCCGGCTCCGAATTCTCCGGCACGGTCAGCGCGGTCGGGGAAGGCGTGGCGTCGCCGGAGGTCGGCGACAAGGTCGTCGGGAGCGCGTCGTTCGGCGCATACGCCGAAGAAGTCGTTGCCGAAGCCGGCCACCTCATCGTCCTGCCGGACGACACCGGCGACGAGGAACTGGAACTGGCCGGCAGCTTCCTGCTGACCTACGGCACCTCCTACCACGCGCTCAAGGACCGCGCCGGGGCGAAGCCTGGCGAAATCCTGCTGGTGCTCGGCGCCGGTGGCGGCGTCGGCCTGGCGGCGGTCGAGCTGGGCAAGCGCATGGACCTGCGCGTGATCGCGGCGGCGTCCAGCGAAGCCAAGCGCGAGGCGGCGCGCTCGCGCGGCGCGGACGAGGTCGTCGACTACACCGCCGACGGCTTCCGCGACCGGATCAAGGCACTCACCGGCGGGCGCGGCGTCGACATCGTCTACGACCCGGTCGGCGGCGACATCAGCGAGACGGCATTGCGCAGCATCGGCTGGCGCGGCCGCCACCTGGTCGTCGGCTTCGCCGCCGGCGAGATCCAGAAGCTGCCGGCCAACCTGCTGCTGCTCAAGGGCAGCGCACTGGTCGGCGTGTTCTGGGGCGACTTCGTACGCCGCGAACCCGAGGCCAACGCCGCCAACACCCGCCAGTTGCTCGCATGGCTGCGCGAGGGCGCGCTGCGGCCGCTGGTGTCCACGCGCTACCCGCTGTCGCAGGCACCCGCCGCGCTCAACGCCCTGCTCGGCCGCGAGGCCGTGGGCAAGCTGGTGGTCTTGCCGCAGCTACACGACTGAGCCTCGCCCGGCCACGACAACAGGAGCCACCGATGCCGCGTTCCCCGCACTGGCCCCCCGGACTGCCGCACCACCTCGAGCTGCCGCAGACCTCGCTGTACGAGAATCTCGCCACCAGCGCGCGCCGTTACCCGCGGCGCCCGGCCACGATCTTCTACGGCGGCGAGCTGTCCTATGCCGAACTCGATGCACAGGCGGTCGCGCTGGCCGGCTTCCTGCAGCAGCGCTGCGGCGTGGCGCGCGGCGACCGCGTGGCGCTGTTCATGCAGAACTGCCCGCAGTTCGTCGTCGCCTTCCACGCGATCCTGCGCGCGGACGCGGTGGTGGTGCCGGTCAACAGCATGAACCGGCTGGAGGAAGTGCGGCACATCGTCCGCGACAGCGGGGCGCGGGTGGCGCTGGTGGCGCAGGAACTGCTGCCGGAACTGCTGCCGCTCAAGGGCGAACTGCTCGACCACGCCATCGTCGCCACCTACGCCGACTACATCGACCCCGCCACCGACCTGCCATTGCCGGATGTGGTGGCGATGCCGCGTGCGCACGTCGAAGGCACCGTCGCCTGGGCCGATGCGCTGGCGCAACAGCTGGTGCCGGCCGAATGCCTCTCCGGACCGGACCATCTGGCGGTGATGCCCTACACCTCCGGCACCACCGGCAACCCCAGGGGCTGCCTGCACAGCCACCGCAGCGTGATGCACACCACCGTCGCCGGGCCCGAATGGTGCTTCGCGCCGAAGGACACCGTGGTGCTTGCCAACCTGCCGATGTTCCATGTCACCGGCATGCAGAACGGCGTCACCACGCCGGTCTGGCGCGGCAACACCATCGTGGTGATGACGCGCTGGGACAAGCGCTGCGCGGCGCTGCTGATCGAACGCCATCGCGCCGGCTCCTGGACCGCGATCCCGACCATGCTGATGGACTTCCTCAACCAGGACCTGTCGGCCCACGACCTGTCCTCGATGCACATCCTCACCGGCGGCGGCGCGGCGATGCCCAAGGCGGTTGCCGAACGCATCCGCCAGCTGTGGGGCATCGACTATGTCGAGGGCTACGGCCTGTCCGAAACCATGGCGCCGACACACCTCAATCCGGTGCATCGCCCGAAGGCGCAGTGCCTGGGCCTGCCGATCTTCGACGTCGACGCGCGCGTGGTCGATCCGCAGACCTTCGAGGAACTGCCGGTGGGCGAGGTCGGCGAGATCGTCAGTCACGGGCCGCAGGTGATGCTTGGTTACCACGGCCGGCCGCAGGACGACCGCGACACCTTCGTGGAGATCGACGGCAAGCGCTTCCTGCGCACCGGCGACCTGGCCTACGTCGACGACGAGGGCTACTTCTTCATGGTCGACCGGCTCAAGCGCATGATCAACGCCTCCGGCTTCAAGATCTGGCCGGCCGAGGTCGAGGCACTGCTGTACGGACACCCGGCGGTGCAGGAAGCCTGCGTGATCGGCATTCGCGACGCGCACCGCGGCGAAAGCGCAAAGGCGATCATCGTGTTGCGCGAAGGCCACGACGCCAGCGAAGCCGGGATCATCGAATGGGCGCGCGCGAACATGGCCGCCTACAAGGTGCCGCACGCGGTCGAATTCAGGCCCGCGCTTCCGCGCAGCGCCACCGGCAAGGTGCAGTGGCGCGCGCTGCAGGAAGCCGAAGACGGACGTGCGCCATGAGCGGCGCGCGCGACGTGCGGCCCACGCCCGAAAAGACCGGCTGGCGCTGGGGTCCGTTCACCTTCCGCCTGCCGTTCCTGCATACGCGCCCGTGCTGGCAGGAGCTGCTGCAGGGCACGCTGGTCGCGACCGCGACCGGACTGGCGCTGGTGCCGATTCTCACCGGCTACTTCGGCATGGACTTCGAGCAGGCCATCGCCGCCACCCTGCTGTTCAGCGTCTTCCTGGTCATGTCGCTGTGGGGCTTTGGCGATCCCTACGCGCCGGGCTGGAACACGCCGGCGCTGCCGCTGGTGCTGGCCTTCGTGCTCGCGCGCTACGACACCCCCGACCTGCGCTTCCAGGCGATGACCGCGTTGTCGCTGCAGTTCGCCGTGCTGGTGTTCGCACTCGGCATCACCGGCACCGGGCCGCGCCTGATCGCGTGGTTGCCGCCAACGCTGCGCGCCAGCATCCTCATCGGCTCGGCGCTGGCCGCGTTCCACCAGGTCTTCATCACCGATGCGCCGCGCTTCCTGCACAAGCAACCGATCTCGATCCTGCTGGCCTGCGCGATCTGCCTGATGTGCGTGTTCTCCGCGCCGCTGCACCGCTGGCAGGCGCGCTTCGGCTGGCTGCGCACGCTCACCTCGCTGGGCCTGCTGCCCGGCTTCCTCGCAGCCGCCCTCATCGGCCCGCTGGTGGGCGAGGTGCACTACCAGATCGAGTGGGGCTGGCTGCTGCCGCCGGTCGGCGAGGCGGTCGCGAAAATGTCGCCGTTCTCGATCGGCTGGCCGTCGGCGTCGATGTACTTCGACGTGGTGCCGCTGGTGCTGCTGACCTACGTGATCCAGTTCGGCGACTGGGTGACAGGCGATGCGGTGGTGCGCGAAGCACAGCCGTCGCGCCCCGACGATCCGATCCGCATCGATCCGCGCCGCTCGCACCTGGTGCTGGCACTGCGCAACGCCGGCTCGGCGCTGGTGGCGCCGTTCTTCCCGGCGCAGGGCTCGCTGTGGACGGGCGTGCATGTCGTGGTCGCCACGCGCTGGCGCGAGGGCCCGCGCTCGATGCGCGACCTGCACAGCGGCCTGATCTCCTACTACCTGATGGGCCTGCCGGTCATCTACTTCCTGATGCCCCTGCTGACCGGGGTGCAACCGCTGCTGGGCGTGGCGCTCGCGATCACCCTGGTGACCTCGGGCTTCGCCTGCGCCTACATCGGCATGGCCATCCCGCGCAACAACGCCGAGCGCGGCAGCGCGCTGCTGGGCGGCGTGGCACTGGCGCTGTTCGATCCGTGGATCGCGCTGGCGGTGGCAGTGGCCTGCTGGTTCCTGCTGGTGGGGCGCGAGCAGAAGGGTTCGCCGTCGCCAGCGCCCATCCCGGCATCCGACATCCACGAGCAGCAGGCATGAACGCACGCGACGGCTACCGCCACTTCCTCGCCATCCCCACCCGCTGGAAGGACAACGACGTCTACGGCCACGTCAACAACGTCGAGTACTACAGCTACTTCGACACGGTGATCAACACGTACCTGATCACCGAAGGTGGGCTCGACATCCACCGTGGCGCCGCGATCGGCCTGTGCGCCGAATCGCACTGCCGATTCCTGCGCGAGATCGCCTTTCCCGGCAGCGTCGACGCCGGGCTGCGCGTGGAGAAGCTGGGCAACAGCAGCGTGCGCTATGGCATCGCCCTGTTCCGCGCCGGCGAGGACGAACCAGCGGCCGAAGGCTGGTTCGTCCATGTATTCGTCGACCGCGACGGCCGCCGCAGCACGCCGATCCCCGCGCGCATCCGCGCCGCGCTGCAGCCGCTGCTGGCGCCGCCGGCGTGATCACCATGCGCGCGGCGGTGCTGCGCTCGAGCGCTGCGCCCGCGCCGTACGCGCAATCACAGCCGCTGTCCATCGAGACGGTGCGCCTGCTGCCGCCCGGTCGCGGCGAGGTGCTGGTGCGCGTGCGCGCGGCGGGGCTGTGCCATTCGGATCTTTCCGTCATCGACGGCTCGCGCCCGCGGCCGTTGCCGATGCTGCTCGGCCACGAGGCGGCCGGCGAGGTGGTTGAAGCAGGCGACGGCGTGACCACCCTGCGCACCGGCGGCCAGGTGGTGTTCTCGTTCGTGCCGATGTGCGGTCACTGCGGCCCCTGCGCCTGCGGCCGCCCGGTGCTGTGCGAGCCCGGCGCGGCGGCCAACGCAGCAGGTCGCCTGCTGGCAGGCGGCATGCGGCTGCGCGACGCGAGCGACGCGCCGTTGCACCACCATCTGGGCGTGTCAGGCTTTGCCGAGTACGCGGTGGTGTCGGAGCACTCGGCCGTGCGCGTGGATCCCGCGCTGCCGCCCGACATCGCCGCACTGTTCGGCTGCGCGGTGATGACCGGCGTCGGCGCGGTGGTCAACACCGCCGCGGTGCGCCCGGGAGAATCGGTGGCGGTGTTCGGGCTGGGTGGCGTCGGCCTGTCGGCACTGCTGGGCGCGGTCGCCTGCTCGGCGTGGCCGCTGGTCGCGGTCGACGTGGTGCCGGACAAGCTGGCACTGGCGCGCGAACTCGGGGCCAGCCACTGCATTGATGCGCGCGATGGCGACGTCGCCGCCGCGATCCGCGACATCAGCAACGGCGGCGTCGAGCACGCCATCGAAACCGCAGGCAGCGAGGCAGCGCTGGCCGCGGCCTATGCCGCCACCCGGCGCGGCGGCACCACCGTCACCGTTGGTCTGCCCGCACCCGGACGCGCATTCAGCGTGCCGGCGGTGAGCCTGGTGGCCGAGGAGCGCACGGTGAAGGGTTCCTACATGGGATCGGCCGTGCCGCGGCGCGACATTCCCCGCTACATCGCGCTGTACCGCGCGGGCCGCCTGCCGGTGGACCGGCTGCTCACGCACAGGCTGTCTTTGGACGGGATCAACGCCGGCTTCGACCGCCTCGCACGCGGCGAGGCGATCCGGCAGGTGGTGCTGTTCGAAGACTGACGCAGCCCGGTGGGCGCGCCCCGATCGCACCGCGCTCGAGATGCAGGCACGCCCGATGGGCCGCATCGCACCTGCCACGCGCCAGCCACGCCCGATCGGCAGGCGCGCAAAAAAGGTTCTTCTCCCATTCGAGGGGGTTAGCCGGATTGCAGGCGAATGGATCAGGCCTGCGGCCGGGGGTCGTTCCGGGGCGGGGGTTGCTCTCCGGCTCGGTCAGCCATCCATGGCTGACTCGCCGCCGCAGCGCATCCATGCGCTGCTTTCCGCAACCCCCGCCCCGGAACAACCATCGCCCAGTCACTGGCATGGCTTGGAAAAAGCTCCCACCGAAGCATCGCAGCATCAGTCGCAGTGAGCCGTGTCCTGGCGAGCGGGGATCGCGACAAGCAAAACATGGATGTTTTGCGCGCGAGTCAGGGCATGATGCCCTGACCGAGCGAAAAGCGATCCCCGGTCGACAGGGCGCGGCGTCCATTCGAAGCCCGCGTGGGACTTTCCGCGATCGTGTCCACCTTCTCCCTTGATTGGGAGAAGAACCAAAAAAAACGGCCGGCCCCGCGAGGGGCCGGCCGCTGCATTCAAGCCGCCTTGCGTGCGCCGATCAGGCGCGCGAGTCGAAGCGCTGGCTGCTGCGGGCTGGACGCGTTGCCGGCTTGCCGGTGTGCGCATGTGCGTGCGCGCCGCGGTCGGCCGGCTTGCCATGCCCACGGGCACCGGCCTTGCGCGGGGTGCGCTGGCCGCCGGGCTTCTGCTGGTCCGGACGCTGCGCCGCCCGGCCTCCCGCCGGCTGCCCACGCTGCTGGCCGCCACCGTTCTTCGGGATCGGCGCGTCGAGGCGGATCGGGCGCGTCGGCTCGAAGCCATCGACCGTCTGCATCACGATGTCGGCCTTGAGCATGCGCTGGATCTGGCGCAGCAGGCCGCCTTCTTCCGGTGCCACCAGCGAAAGCGCTTCGCCCGTGGCGCCGTTGCGGCCGGTGCGGCCGATGCGGTGCACGTAATCCTCGGCCACCATCGGCAGGTCGTGGTTGATCACCAGCGGCAGGCTGGGGATGTCCAGGCCGCGCGCGGCCACGTCGGTGGCCACCAGGATGCGCGCCTTGCCCGACTTGAACTGGTCCAGGGCCTTCTGACGCTGCGCCTGGCTCTTGTTGCCGTGGATCGCCAGCGCCGGCAGGCCGGCCTTGTCGAGCTGTTCGGCGAGGCGGTTGCAGCCATGCTTGGTCTTGCCGAAGATCAGCACCTGGTCGGTGTGGCGGCGGCTGAGGATCTCGACCAGCAGGTCACGCTTGCGCGAGGCATCGACCGGATGCACGCGGTGGACGATGGTCTCGGCGATGGTGTTCTTCGCGGCGACCTGCACCTCCACCGGATTCCTGAGCAGTTCCATCGCCAGGCCGCGGATACGCGGCTCGAACGTGGCGGAGAACAGCGCGGTCTGGCGCTCCTGCGGCACGCGCGAAAGCACGCGCTTGATCGAGGGCAGGAAGCCCATGTCGAGCATGCGGTCGGCCTCGTCGAGCACCAGCATCTCGACCGCGTCGAGCTTGGCGTGGCCCGAATCGAGGTGGTCGATCAGCCGGCCCGGGCAGGCGACCAGGATGTCGACGCCACGACGCAGGTTGTCGATCTGCGGCTGCATGCCAACGCCGCCGAAGATCATGGTCACGTTCAGCCGCAGGTGGCGGCCGTAGGTCTTGATGCTCTCGGCCACCTGCACCGCGAGCTCGCGGGTCGGCACCAGCACCAGGGCGCGCGGCTTGCGCGGACCCTTGGGCGGCGTTTCCTTGGACAGCTTCTGCAGCAGCGGCAGGCCGAATGCGGCGGTCTTGCCGGTGCCGGTCTGCGCAGCGCCCAGCAGGTCCTTGCCCGACAGCAGCGCGGGGATGGACTGGGCCTGGATCGGCGTGGGGGTGGTGTAGCTGGCATCGGACAGCGCGCGCAGCAACGCGGGCGAAAGCCCGAGGGATTCAAACGTCATGTGGATTGCACTCCTTCACAGCCGCAGTACTTCGTGCCGTGCATCCACCGGGTGGGCACGGGCATCGAATCAGCACCTTTCGACTGGCTTGCCCGGAACCATCCAGATCCGCGTTGCGGGCAATATTTGACGGCTGCCGGAGGTTCCGGGCCGTGTCTGCGCGACGAAAGACGTGCGGGAGAGGACGCCGCCGGGGAGTGCCCGGGGCCGGCCTGCCAGGATCGTGAACCTGCGCGAGGCAGGGGCAGCCGTGTTGCAAACGCCGCCATTGTAGGGGCTGGACCCCTGCCTGCGCCAGCCTTGGGCCGCCCATCGGCCCTGGCCGGTCAGCTGGCAGCGTGCCTGCGCCCACGCTGGGACCCCGATGGCAATCGTTGCGCCGAGGCCACCGGCCGCCCACTGGAACCGGTGCGCCCGCCTGTGACACCCTTTGCGGGTTCCCACCACGCGAAACGCCGCATGTCCTTCCGCACGCCGCAATCGAGTCCCGGAATCACCCTCGCCCGCCTGCTGCTCGCAAGCGTCCTCATCGTCATGGGCGCATGGCGCCTGTGGAACGTGGTGCAGGGCGGCAAGTCCAGCGGCGAGATGCTCAGCTTCAGCGTGGCCGGGCTACTGGTCGGACTGGCGGTCGCGGGAGGCTGGCGGCTGCGCTGGAGCGCCCTGCTGGCCGCGGCCCTGGTGTTGGCCGAGGCGGTGCTCTGGCATCCATTCTGGTCGCAGGGCGAGCCTGCGCGCAGCGCGCAGTTGCTGCACTTCATGAAGAACGCCGCCCTCGTTGGCGGCTTCCTGCTGCTCTCGCTGACCGCGCCCACGCGGAGACGCTGACCCCGGTGGCCGCCGAAGCCGACCCGGCCAGCCTGGTCAAGGTGGTCGCCCTGTTGGGCGCGGCGGTGGTGGCGGTGCCACTGTTCCGCAAGCTGGGGCTGGGGTCGGTGCTGGGCTACCTCGCCGCCGGACTGGTGATCGGCCCGTTCGGGCTGGGATGGTTCTCGCACCCCCAGTCGATCCTGCATTTCGCCGAACTCGGCGTGGTGATGTTCCTGTTCGTCGTCGGGCTGGAGATGCGGCCCTCGCACCTGTGGGGGCTGCGGCGACAGATTTTCGGCCTCGGCACGCTGCAGATCGGGCTCGCCACCCTGGCGCTGACCGCAGTCGGGTTCGGGTTCGGCTTCCCGCTGCCGGTGGCGTTCATCGGCGGCGCGGGCTTCGTGCTGACCTCGACCGCGATCGTGATGCAGCTGCTGGGCGAACGCGGCGACATCGCCCTGCCCCGCGGCCAGCGCATGGTCTCGGTCCTGCTGTTCGAGGACCTGCTGATCGTGCCGCTGCTCGCGCTGGTGGCCTTCATGTCGCACGCGCCGGTGGATCCGGACGCGCCGCCCCGGCTGGTCAGTTTCGGCATCGCAGTCGCTTCCCTGGCGGCGCTGATCGTGGCCGGCCTGTTCCTGCTCAACCCGCTGTTCCGGATCCTGGCCGCCGCCAAGGCGCGCGAGGTGATGACGGCAGCGGCGCTGCTGGTCGTGCTGGGCGCCGCGTTGCTGATGGAGATGGGCGGGCTGTCGATGGCGATGGGTGCCTTCCTCGCCGGCGTGCTGCTTTCGGAGTCCACGTTCCGGCACCAGATCGAGGCCGACATCGAGCCGTTCCGCGGCATCCTGCTCGGCCTGTTCTTCCTCGCCGTGGGCATGTCGCTCGACCTCGCGGTGGTGCGCGGGAACTGGCAGCTGATCGCGCTCGCGGTGCCGGCGATGATGCTGGCCAAGGGCCTGTGCATCTACCTGGTCGCGCGCCTGCTGCGCAGCAGCCACGGCGATGCCCTGGACCGCGCGACGCTGATGGCGCAGGGCGGCGAGTTCGCCTTCGTGCTGTATTCGGCCGCCGAAGCCGCAGGCGTCATCAGCGGCGAGACCAACGACAGCTTCACCGCGACCGTGGTGCTGTCGATGGTGCTGACGCCGCTGGTGGTGCTGGCCACCCGCCGGCTGGTGCCGAAGCACCGGCCATCGCTGGACGGGGTCGAAGCGGTCTCGGGCCAGGCCGGCAGCGTGCTGATCATCGGCTTCGGCCGCTTCGGCCAGGTGATGAGCCAGTCGCTGCTTGCGCGCGACGTCGACGTGACCATCATCGACACCGACATCGAGATGATCCAGAGCGCGGCCGGCTTCGGCTTCATGGTGTACTACGGCGACGGCGGGCGGCTGGATGTGCTGCACGCCTCGGGCGCCGGCTCGGCGCGCGCGATCGCGGTCTGCATCGACAACCCCGCGACCGCCGACCGGATCGTGCAGCTGGCGAAACATCATTTCCCGCAGGCCAGGCTGCTGGTGCGCTCCTACGATCGCGAACATTCGCTGAAGCTGGTCAACGCCGGCGTCGATTTCCAGATCCGCGAGACCTTCGAGTCGGCCGTGTCCTTCGGCGAAGCGGCGCTGCGGGCGGTCGGCGTGCCGGCCGACGAGGCGACGCAGATCGCCGCCCAGGTGCGGCGCCTGGACGCAGAGCGCTTCGAGCTGGAAACCGCGGAGAACGCGACCAGCGCGGGCATCCCGCTGCTGCTCAAGAACACCGATGGCGGCGCCGCTCCGCGGCCGACGCCGTTCACCCCGCCCCGGCGCCAGAGCCAGCGGATCGACGGGCCGGGTGGAGACCATCCTCCCGGAGCGTCGGGCCCGCCGGAAAGCTGACCGCCTGACCGCCTGATGCCCTGATTCTGCACGCCGGGGCCGGCACCGCCTGGACCGGGCCGGCGCCGCGCATGACCTCCGACACCCGCAGGCTGCCGGGCGCGGGCGTACAGTGCGCCCACATCGGCGTCGGCGGGGCCGTCGTCGCCGTCCACAGATCCGGAGACTGCCTTGAGCGCAACCGCCCCACGCCTGCTGCTGCTTTCCCTTGCCGTGACCCTTGCCCTGTCCGCCTGCCGCGGGGACGACGCGCCCGAAGCGGCGACCGAGGCGCCGGCTGCGACGCCGCCCGCCTTCACCCTCGACGAGGCCAGCCTGCCGGCCGTCAACCGCTTCCAGTTCGCCGATCTGGACGACAGCCGCAACGCCTGCGTCGATTTCGCCGGTTACGCGAACGCGAAGTTCCTCGCCGCCAACCCGGTGCCGGGCGACCGCACCAGCTGGGGCGCGTTCGAGATGCTCGACGAGCGCTCCACCGCGATCCAGCGCCAGCTGGCCGAACACGCCGCAGGCCTCGACAACGCCACCGGCGTGGAGAAGCTGGTCGGCGACTTCTGGGCCACCGGCATGGACGAGGCCAAGATCAATGTCCAGGGCATCGAGCCGCTGAAGGACGAACTGGCCGCGATCGACGCGCTGTCCGACAGCGCGGGCATCGTGCAGTGGCTGCAGCAGACCGCGGCCAAGGGCCAGGGTTTCCTGATCGGCGTCGGCGCAATGCCCGACTTCCAGGATTCCTCGATCAACATCGCCGCCACCGGCCAGGGCGGCCTGGGCCTGCCCGATACCACCTACTACAGCGACGACAAGCACGCTCAGATCCGCGAGGCCTACGTGGCCCATATCGCGAAGGTGCTGGAACTGTCCGGCGTGCCCGCGGCCGATGCGCAGCAGCAGGCCAAGGACGTGATGGCGTTCGAGACGCGGCTGGCGAAGGTGTCGAAGTCGCGCGCGGAGCTCTCTCGCGATGTCTCGCTGTACTACAACCCGATGCAGGTCGCCGACGCGGACAAGCTGACGCCGAATTTCTCGTGGACGAAGTTCTTCGAGGCCCAGGGCATCGCGCAGCCGAAGCTGTTCTCGGTGTCGGTGCCCGACTACTTCAAGGAACTCGACGCGATGCTGGCCGACGTGCCGGTCGAGCAGTGGAAGAGCTACCTGCGCTTCCACGTGGTCGACGGCGCGTCGCCCTACCTGTCCGACGCGTTCGTGCAGCAGCACTACGAGTTCCACAACAAGACGCTCAGTGGCCAGAAGGAAATGAAGCCGCGCTGGAAGCGCGTGCTCGACACCATCAACGGCCAGGTCGACGAAGCGATGGGCCAGATGTACGTGGACGTGGCCTTCCCGGCCGAGTCCAAGGCCAAGATGGAAGCACTGGTCGCCAACCTGGGCGATGCGCTGAAGGCGCGCATCCAGAACCTGGAGTGGATGAGCGAGGAGACCAAGGCCAAGGCGCTGGAGAAGCAGGCCGCCTTCACCACCAAGATCGGCTACACCGACAAGTGGCGCGACTGGAGCGGCCTGTCCACCAGCCGCGACAGCTATCTCGACAACGTGCTGGCGGCGCAGGCGTTCAACTACCGCTTCTCGATCGGCAAGATCGGCGAGCCGGTCGACAAGACCGAGTGGCAGATGCCGCCGCAGATGGTCAACGCCTACTACAACCCGCTGCAGAACGAGATCGTGTTCCCGGCCGCGATCCTGCAGCCGCCGTTCTTCGATCCCGAGGCCACCGACGAGGTCAACTACGGCGGCATCGGCGCGGTGATCGGCCACGAAATGAGCCACGGTTACGACGACCAGGGCAGCCGCTTCGGCGCGACCGGCAAGTTCGAGAACTGGTGGACCGAGGCCGATTCGGCCGCGTTCAAGGAGCGCACCGGCAAGCTGGTCGCGCAGTTCGACGGCTACAAGACCGCCGACGGGCGTGCGCTCAACGGCACCCATACGCTGGGCGAGAACATCGGCGACCTGGGCGGGCTGGCCATGGCCTACGACGCGATGAAAAAGGCTACCGCAGGCACGCCGGATCCGATGACCGACGGGCTGACGCGCGACCAGCGCTTCTTCCTGAACTGGGCCACGGTGTGGCGCCGCAACTTCACGCCCGAAGAGCTGAGCAAGCGCCTGGTCACCGATGAGCACGCGCTGGCCGAATTCCGCGCCATGGGTGCCCCGTCGAACCTGCCGGCGTTCGCCGCGGCCTTCAACTGCAAGCCCGGCGACCCGATGGTCCGCGACGGCGACAAGCAGGTCGTGATCTGGTAAGCGGACGTTCTCGTTACGCGCTCCTGGAAAAGCCCGGCAAATGCCGGGCTTTTTCTTTGTCGAAGCGAGTGGCTGCGCGGAAGTTTGTCGGGATTCCAACCTGCCTTCCCGTTGCCTGGCTTCGGCCAGAAGCCCCGCCCTGTCGCCTGGGAGTCGCTTTTCCCTCGGTCAGGGCCTCCTGCCCTGACTCGGGCGCGCGCCATCCATGGCGCGCTTGTCGCGACCCCCAGCCGCCAGTGCGGGGCTCGCGCCAATTCAATCTCCGGACTTCGGTGGGAAGGGAGGTCATTCGACAGTCCTTCCTTGCTCCGGCAGCCTCCCCAGATCAATCATCCACGAGCTCGCCGTGGACTTGGCAACCCGCAGGCACGACACCAGAAGTCGCGACGCCGCAGTGACCCGGGGGGAGAGGGCGCAAGCGGCACATGAATGTGCCGCGGCCGCGAGTGCGCACATGGACGTGTGCCCGAGCGGTGCGCCCTCTCACCCCGGGGCGCTGCGGCCCATCCGAAGTCGCGTGCGGCGGGGGTGAAGGCGACAACGGGGGTCTTGCTAGAATCCCGGGCTCCCCGTCATCCCGGACCTGCTCCATGCCGATCCAGAAGCCGCTTGTCGTTGCCCTCGCCGCCAGTCTCGTGCTGGTGCTGGCGTCCAGTGATGCCGACGCCCAGCGCAAGCGCCGCGCCGCGCAGCCGGCGACGCCCGCGATCACCGCGTGCAGTGACTTCTACAGCTTCGTCAACAAGGACTGGCTGGCCGCCAATACCGTCGTCGCCGGCAGCGGCCGGGTTTCGGCGCTCGGCACCCTGGGCCAGCGCGCACTGCTGCAGCAGCGGGCCCTGCTCGACGAGGCCGTGCTGAACCCGCAGAACGACGTGCAGCGCCTGCTTGGCGACTTCTGGGCGAGCGGCATCGACGAGGCGGCGATCGAACGCGACGGCGCCCAGCCGATCGCCTCGCTGATCAGCCGCATCAACGCCATCAAGCGCAGCAAGGATGTGGCGCCGTCGATCGCCGCCCTGCACCAGGTCGGGATCCCGGTGGCGTTCAACTTCACTGCCGACATCGACATGGGCGACTTCAACCGCCATGTCGGCTATTTCTCGCAGGGCGGCCTGGCCCTGCCCGATCCGGCCTTCTACACCCGCGAGGACGCCGACACCCGCGCCCTGCTCGGCCGCTACACCGAGTACGTCGAGAAGATCCTCGCCCTCACCGGCACGCCCGCCGACCAGCTCAAGGACGAGATGGCGCTGGTGCTGGACCTGGAAACCCGCATCGCGCGCTTGTCGCGCCCGATCACCTCGCTGCGCGACCCACGCGAGAACTTTGCGCCGGTGCCGACCGCAGGCTTCGCCAAGCAGTTCCGCAACCTGCAGCTGGCCGACTTCCTGGAGGCCCAGGGCGTCACCGCCGAATCGGTCTCGATGGTCCACCCCGACTACTTCACCCAGCTCGACGGCCTGGTGCGCACGCTCAAGCCGGCGCAGTGGAAGGTCTACCTGCGCTACCAGATCGGCAACGCGATGGCGCCGTACCTGTCGAAGGATTTCCGCGACGCCGACTTCTCCTTCAACGGCCGCGTGCTGCGCGGCTGGTCGGCACCGCCGGTGCGCGACGCACAGGTGCTGGATGCGATCAACCGCGCCGCCGGCCCGATGATGGCGCGCGAATACGTCGCCAGGTTCCTGCCCGAGACCACCCGCTCGCGCGCCGAATCCATCGCCGGCGATGTGCGTGGCGCCCTGCTGCGCGCGGTCGAGCGCAACAGCTGGATGTCGGACGCCGCGCGCACCGAGGCCAAGGCCAAGCTGGAATCGCTCGCCATCGAGGTCGGCGCCCCGCGCGACGACATCGACTACACCGTGCAGCCGATGGGGCGCACCAGCTTCGGCAGCAACATGCTGATCGCATCGACCTGGCACCATCGCGAAGAGATGCGCCGCATCGGCCGCGCCGACGCGCATCGACGCTGGGACCTGCTGCCGCAGGAACCTGCGCTGGCCTACGACCTGGCCCACAACCGGCTGGTCGTCTCCGCCGCCGCGCTGCAGGCGCCGGTGCTGGACATGGAGCAGGACATGGCCGCGCAGTACGGCAGCTTCGGCGCCCTGGTCGGCCACGAACTCAGCCGCGCGGTCGACCTCAAGGGCCAGCTGGTCGATGCCTCGGGTAACGTGCGCAGCTGGTGGACACCGGAAGACGAGGCTGCGTTCGCCGCCCGTGCCAACCAGCTGGCCACGCAGTACGCGTCCTACCCCTATCCGGCCACGACCGGGCTGCGCGTCGACGCCGCGCTGACGCGCGAGCAGAACGTCGCCGACCTGGCCGCGGTTGAGCTGGCCTTCGACGCCCTCGCCAGCGCCCAGCCGACGCTCGACAACGCCGCGCGCGAGTCGTTCTTCGGCGCCTGGGCCGGGCTGTGGCGCGAACAGCTGGCGGCGGACACCGCGACCCAGGACGCCTCGACCCGGCCCCATGCACCGGGCCAGTGGCGCGCGAACGGGCCGCTGGTCAACCATCCGGCCTTCGTCGAGACGTTCAAGTGCAAGGCGAGCAACGCGATGACGCGCAAGCCCGAGGAGCAGGTTTCGATCTGGCGCTGAGTGAACGCCCCTGTAGGAAGGCTTCAGTCGCGCGCTCACGAATGGCGCGCGATCCCGGCATCGCGCCGCGGTGTTCGCGGCTGAAGCCGCTCCTACAAGCAGCACGGCGAAGGCGAACCGTTCCTGTTGTAGGAGCGGCTTCAGCCGCGATCGCCACCCCAACGACTCATCCCGCCCCGTGGGTGTTTCCTAGACCACGCGCCGGATGCGCCTGCCGCCGAACGGCGGCTGGCCGCGCCAGTGCCGGATCAGCAGCCAGCCGAACAGCATGCCGCCCAGGTGCGCGAAGTGGGCCACGCCCGAACGCGTGCCGGTGACGCCGAGCACCAGTTCGACCAGGCCGTAGACGATCACCAGCGTGCGCGCCTTCATCGGCACCGGCGGGATCAGCAGCATCACCCGCTGGTTCGGGAACAGCATGCCGTAGGCGAGCAGCAGCCCGAACACGCCGCCCGATGCGCCCAGCGTGGGGTAGAAGCCGCCACCGTTGCGCACCCCCCAGGACACCACCGCCAGCTGGCACAGCCCGGCGCCGACCACGCACACCAGGAAATAGGTCAGGAACCGGCGCTGGCCCCACGTGTATTCGAGCTGCGCGCCGAACATCAGCAGCGCCAGCATGTTGAACAGCAGGTGCGCGATGTTGCCGGGGCTGTGCATGAAGCCGTGGGTGAGCAGCTGCCAGGGCATGAACCCCTGCTGCGCATACGGCGCCAGCTCGGACGGCAACCAGGGCCAGAGCATCAGCGGATCGAGCGCGGACCCGAGCAGCAGCTGCAGCGCGAAGACCGCGCAATTGGCGATCAGCAGGGCCTTGGTGACGGGGGGAAGGTTGGTGAACATCGGCGCTCCTGCACGGTCGTCCATGATAACGGTGGATGCCTGCGCGGCCGGTCGACGCGCGGCGGGATGGTCTTTCCCGCGGATATCGCGGCGCTCAGGCGCCCGGCCCCCACAGCGCGGCATCCAGGTCGTCGTCCGCATCGGCGCGCGGCATGCGCACGCGGCCCTTCTCCAGCACCACGCCTTCCGCGCGCAGCCGCCGCACCTGTTCACGGAAGCCAGGCGAGCCCGGCGGAAATGCGATCTTCCCGTCGCTGCGCAGGATGCGGTGCCAGGGCAGCGTATCGTCCTCGTTGCCGGACAGCAGCCGCGCCACCATCCGCGCGCGCCCGGGCAGGCCGGCGCGGCGCGCGATCTGCCCGTAGCCGGCAACCGCGCCACGCGGCACGTCACGGATCGCGGCCATGATGCGGGCGGCGGGCAGGTCGGCAGACACGGCGTCCATCGGCGACTAGGATATCCGTTCCGTCCGTGCGAGCCATCCGCGCCATGCAGAACTTCGAACAGATCCGCGGTCACCTCCTCGGCGGCGAGTTCCGGGTCACCATGCAGGAGCCGTACGTGATGTGCGTGGAGCTGACGCTCGACGCGGGGCGCCGCCACCAGGCGATCTTCCTGTCCGAGATCCAGGACGACGATGGCCGCAACTACCTGCGCACCAGCACCGTGATCGCGCCGATCACCGGCATCGACGCGCGCCGCGCGCTTGCCTTCAACTGGAGTACGCGCGTGGGCTACCTGGCCATCGGCGAACTCGATGGCGTGCCCTACCTGCAGCTGTGCGAGAACCGCCCCTACGACGGCCTGACCGCCGCCGAAGTCGGCCGGGTCCTGTACGAGATCGGCGGCATGGGCGACCGCCTGGAGCGCGCGCTCTCGGCCGAAGGCGACCTGCTGTAGGGAAACCGGGGTCGGATCAAAACTGGAAACCGGGGTCAGAGTCCCTTTTCGCTGTGTGATATCGCGGGTGCAGTACGTTGCCAGAGCGAAAAGGGACTCTGACCCCAACCCCGCGCCTTACGCCCAGCCCATGCCCTGCATCAGCCGGAACAGGCCGTAGGCGATGCCGGCCGACATCGGGATGGTCAGGATCCAGGCCCAGATCATCTTGTGGACCACGGTCAAGTTGATCGCGTTCAGGCGCTTGGCCGTGCCCACGCCCATGATCGCCGCCGAGATGTTGTGCGTGGTCGAGACCGGGATGCCCAGCGACGAGGCCGCCAGGATCACCGAGGCGGCGCTGGTCTCGGCCGCGAAACCGTGGATCGGATGCAGCTTGACCAGCTTGTGGCCAAGCGTCTTGATGATCCGCCAGCCGCCGGCGGCGGTGCCGGCCGCCATCACCAGGGCGCAGCTCACCTTGATCCAGGTTTCGATGTCGCCATCGACCAGCGCGCCTTCGGACGGGTGCAGGAACGCCAGCCAGCCCGGCAGATCGTCCAGCGTGCCGGCCGCCTGCGCGCTGACCAGGGTGAGCGCGATGATGCCCATGGTCTTCTGCGCATCGTTCATGCCGTGGGCAAAGCCCATGCCGGCGGCGCTGACGATCTGCGCCTTGCCGAAGAAGCCGTTGACCCAGCGCGGCCGCGCGAGCCATGCCAGCACCCCGCCGCTGCGCGCCATCATCGAAATCACGAAGAACAGCACGCCCATCATCAGGAAGCCGGCCGCGAAGCCCAGCACCGGCGAGGACACCATCGGCACGACCACCTTCCACAGCACGCCGGCGCTGTGGTAGATCGGCTCGGCCGGCTCCGACCAGATCACCACGCCGACGTCGTTGTAAGCCGCCGCCAGCGCCGCGCCGATCAGGCCGCCAATCAGCGCATGCGAGGACGAGGACGGCAGCCCGAACCACCAGGTGACCAGGTTCCAGGTGATGCCGCCCAACAGCGCGCACAGGATCAGCTGCGAACCGACCTCGATCACGCCGGCGTCGATCAGCCCCGACGCGATGGTCTTGGCCACCGCTGTGCCGGCCAGCGCGCCAATCAGGTTCATGGAGGCTGCCAGGCCCACCGCCTGCATCGGCGAGAGCACCTTGGTCGCGACCACGGTCGCGATCGAGTTGGCGGTGTCGTGGAAACCGTTGATGTACTCGAACACCAGCGCGGTGATCACCACGATCAGGACCAGGGTCAGCATCGTCGCGGCCCGGTCAGGAGTTCTTGAGCACGATTTCGTAGGCGACCACGCCGGCCTCGCGGCAGCGGTCGATCGCCTTTTCCAGGATCTCGAAGAATTCCTTGAGCAGGAACATCTGCAGCGGATCGAGCCTGCCCGAATAGATGTCGCGGTACAGCTCGAGCATCAGCCGGTCGGCCTCGTTCTCCAGTGAGCGCAGCCGGTCGTTGAGCGCCTTCATCGGCTCGAGCTTCATCGGGCGCAGGGCCTTGACCATCTGCACCACCACTTCGGAGGCCTGTTCGAGCATCGCCGCGCGCGGCGCGAAATCGATGTGCTCCAGGTGCTGGGTGGCCAGCGAGTAGCGGTCGGCGAACTTCTCGATCTGCTTGGGGATCTTGTACAGGGCCGAGCCCAGCGCCTCGATGTCCTCGCGCTCGATCGGGGTGATGAAGCTGTCCACCAGCGCCTGGCTGATCTTGTCCGAGGCTTCGCGCTCGCGCAGCCGGGCGAGCTTGAAGGCATCCAGCGCCGGCTGGCGGTCGGCCTCCTTGAGCATGGCGTGCAGGGCCCTGGCCGCGTCGTTGGCTGCCACCGCGGCGTCCTCGAGCAGCGAATAGAACTGGTTGCCCTGGCCGAACATGGTCTGCAAGGAGAACATCGGAAGATCCCGCCGTCTCGGGGTGGACGGCCTTCGGGGCGGAATTATGACCGTTCGATGACGCCCACGGCCATCGCCGCAAGTTCCCGCATGCGAGATGGCCTTGCCGGACAGGGTGTTATGATCCGCTGCCGCGCCCCCGTGCCGCGCCGCCGCCCCATGGACGACGACCCTCCCCCGCCTCTCCGCTGGCCAAGCAATGACCGTCCCATCCGCCCGGCGCCTGCATTGAGCGTCGCGCGAACGGCATCCGCAGCGGCTCCGGCCACGCATCCAGCCGCGCAGGTCCGCGATGCTTGAGCTGCTCATCGTCCTGGTCCTGATCGGCTGCAACGCCTTCTTCGCACTGTCGGAGATGTCGGTGGTCACCTCGCGCAAGGGCCGCCTGCGGCAGATGGCGGCGGGCCACCGCGGCGCGCGCAAGGCGCTGGAGCTGGCCGAGCACCCCGAGCGCTTCCTGTCCACCGTGCAGGTGGGTATCACGCTGATCGGCATCCTCACCGGCATGTTCGGCGGCGACGCCATCGGCGCGACCATCGGCGGCTGGCTCGTGCAGAACGTGCCCGCGCTGGGCAGCTACGCCGGCACCGTTGGCCTCGTCGTGGCGGTGGGACTGATCACCTTCCTCACCATCGTCCTGGGCGAGCTGCTGCCCAAGCGCCTGGCGCTGCTGGCCCCGGAACGGCTGGCGTCCATCATCGCCCTGCCGATGCACGGGCTCTCGCGGATCGCGACGCCCGCCGTCTGGCTGCTGACCACGTCCGTGCGCGCCTTGCTGCGCTTGCTGCGGCTGCACAAGACCGAGGCCGCGCAGGTCACCGAAGAGGAGATCCGCCTGCTGGTGAGCGAAAGCCATGAGCAGGGCGTGATCGACTCGGACGAGCGCAACATGATGAATCGTGTGCTGCGCCTGGGCGACCGCACCGCGGCCAGCCTGATGACGCCGCGCACGCGCATCGCCTGGCTGGACGTCGCCGAGGGCTTCGACGAGAACCTGGCGGTGATGCGCGCCACCCCGTTCTCGCGCTATCCGGTGTACCGCGGCAACGATGCCGACGTGGTCGGCATCCTCGAGGTCAAGTCGCTGATCGACCGCCTGGAGGAGCCCGAGTTCGACCTGTTCAAGTACCTGCGCGAGCCGCTGTTCGTGTCCGAATCGACGCCCGCGCTCAAGGTGCTGGAGATCCTGCGCGAGGAGCAGTACTCGCTGGCGCTGGTGGTGGACGAATACGGCGACGTGGCCGGGCTGGTGACGGTCAACGACGTGCTCGAGGCGGTGATCGGCCGCACCCAGACCGGCGAGGGCGCCGATGCGGTGTCGCAGATCACCACCCGCGACGACGGCTCGCTGCTGGTCGACGGCGGCGCTTCGGTGGAGACGGTGCGCGAACTGATCGGCCTCGGCGCCCTGCCCGGCGAGGAAGATCACGACTACCACACCGCGGCCGGCATGGTGATCGCGCGCTTCGGGCGGATCCCCAACGTGGGCGAGCACTTCGAATGGAGCGGTTGGCGCATCGAGGTGGTCGACCTGGATGGCCCTCGGATCGACAAGCTGCTGTTGCAGCGTGTGGATGCGAGCGACCGTGGACACTGAGGACGCCGCCGCATCCACCGGTCGCGCGGCGTCGGGACCCCTGGGTACGCGGGAACTGTTCGACGCCCTGGCCAGCGGCAACGGCGAAGACCACCTGCGGCTGGAGGACCTGCTGGCCGGGCTGAGCCGGCAGGTGTTCGGGATGCTGCTGTTCGTCTCGACCCTGCCAGCGTTCATCCCGATCCCGGGCGTGGCCGGCGCGATCAGCGGTCCGGCGACGATGCTGGTCGGGGTCCACCTGCTGGTCGGGATGCGCAGGCTGTGGCTGCCGCGTTTCGTCGCCCGCCGCGGCCCACGCCGCGCCACGCTGCAGGGGTTCCAGCGCACGCTCGATCCCTGGCTGACCCGGCTCGAACGCGTGGTCAAGCCGCGCCTGACCGCGGTCATCGAACACCGCGCCGCCTCGATGTTCACCGGCCTGCTGCTGGTGCTGCTGGGCATCCTGCTGGCGCTGCCGATCCCGTTCACCAACTACCTGTTCGGCAGCCTGCTGCTGGTCTACGCCTTCGCCCTGCTCGAGCGCGACGGCGGGCTGATGCTGGTCTGCTGGACCGCAGGCATCGTCGCGATCGTCGTGTTCGGCATCCTCAGCGGCACGCTGGCAGCGGCGGCCACGCAGTGGCTGGGCGGCCTGTTCGCCTGAAGCGACAGGCGGCCGCCCACGCGGTTCGCATCCCGCTGTTCATCCAGGTCCACCAAGGCGCAGCCGCACCGCGTCAGCACATCACTGCGCACGTCGAAGCGAAGTACCCCGGGCCACGAAGCCGCGGGGACGCGCGGGGACATGGCGCAAGCGGCACATGGATGTGCCGCGGCCGCGAGTGCGGACATGGATGTCTGCCCGAGCGGTGCGCCATGTCCCCGCGCGGCGCTGCGGCCCATCCGAAGGGCGTGACCTCACCGCGTCGCACCCTACCCCAGCAGCCGCACGAACTCCGCATTGGCCACCGGGTGGCCGAGCCAGAAACCCTGGGCCATGTCGCAGCCGCGTTCGCGCAGGATGGCGTACTGCCCCTCCTTCTCCACGCCCTCGGCGACAACCTGGATGCCCAGCGAATGGGCCATCGCGATGATCGCGGTGGTGAGCGCGAGGTCGTCCGGATCGCGCAGCACGTCGGCGATGAAGCTGCGGTCGATCTTGACCCCGTCCACCGGCACCCGGCGCAGGTGGCTCAGGCCCGAGAAGCCGGTGCCGAAATCGTCCAGCCAGACCTTCACCCCGGTGTTGCGCAGCCGCGCCAGCACGCTGCTCACGCGCGCCTCGTCGGCGATCACCGCGGTCTCGGTCAGCTCGATGTGCAGGTGCTGCGGCGCGAGCCCGGTCTCACGCAGCACCGCCTCGGTGTGTGCGGCCAGGTCGCCCGCGCGCAGCTGCCGCGGCGACACGTTGACCGACACGAACAGCCCCTGCGCACCGGCCACGGCGCGCTGCCAGCCGCGCGCGTCGATGCACGCCGCGCGCATCACCTGCGGCCCGATGACCTCGATAAGGCCACTCTGCTCGGCCACGTCGACGAACAGCGCGGGCGAGACCTGGCCGTGCTCCGGATGCCGCCAGCGCAGCAGCGCTTCGGCGCCGACCAGCTTGCCGTCCGACAGCCGGTACAGCGGCTGGTACGCCAGGCTCAGCTCGCCGCGCTCCCACGCGCCGCGCAGGTCTTGCTCCATGCGCACGCGCCGCTCGACCGCCTGGTCCATCACCCGGCTGTAGAAGCGGTAGCAGCTCTTGCCGGCGACCTTGGCCTGGTACATGGCGATGTCGCCGTTCTTCAACAGCGACGGCACGTCTGTCGCGTCGTCCGGGAACAGCGCGATGCCGATCGAGATGCCCAGGAACACCGGGCGCCCGCGCACCGGGATAGACCGGCCCAGCTCGGCCACCAGCACGTCGGCCAGGTGCCCGGCGCGCTCGCGGATATCGCTGCCCGGCTCGCCCTGCAGCAGGATCACGAACTCGTCGCCGCCAAAGCGCGACAGTTCCGCACCGGGGCCGCCGTGCGCGTCGATGACCTCGCCGATGCGGCCGGCGAACTGCATCAGCACTTCGTCGCCGGCATCATGGCCGATCGTGTCGTTGACGCGCTTGAAGTCGTCGATGTCGGTGAACAGCAGCGCCAGCTGCCGCGCCGCGCCATTGCTCTCGGCCACGCGCTGGTCGAGCATCTCGCGGAACGCCAGCCGGTTCGACAGCCCGGTCAACGCATCGGTGTAGGCCATGCGGCGGATATCGCGGTCATGCCGCGCGATGCTGTCGCGCATGTGCGTGAACGCACGCACCAGCTCGCCGATCTCGTCGGCACGGCGGGTGACCGGCACGACCGCCGCGAAATCGCCCGCCTCGATCCCGCGTGCGGCGTCGGCCAGCTGCCGGATCGGCGAGACCAGCTTGCGCTGCACGACCAGGCCGATCGCCGCCAGCAACGCGACCAGGCCGGCGAGCAGCAGCCCGAGCCACAGCAGCTGGCCACGGCTGACCTCGCCCAGGCGCCCCGACATGATGCCGCCGATCTGGCGCTCGTCGGCCTTCACCGCCTCCAGCGAATAGCCCACCCGTACGCCACCCAGGCGCTGGTCGCCCATCCGGATCGGCGCGGCGACGTCGAGCAACTGCTCGCCGGTCTGCACGTGGGGGCCGTTGATCGACAGCACCTCGTAGGCGAAGGGATCGGACATCGCCTGGCCATAGGTCGAGATGTCCGGGCTGCCGTCGTGGATCACCTGGCCTTCGTTGTCGTAGACGATGACGTAGGCCACGTCCGGCTGGCGCAGCACGTTGCCCAGCGCCGAACCGATCGCCTCCAGGTCGAAGTAGTACAGCGGATTGACCAGCGAGTCGGCCAGCTGCACCACCTGCGCCCGGCCCTGCGACAGCAGGCGCCGCGAAGAAAAATCGTCGATCGCCTGCAGGCCCAGCGTCTGCACCTCGCCGTGCAGCTCGTTCTGCCGCTGCAGCACCAGCGCCACCAGCAACAGCGTTGCCAGCAGCACGAAGGCACCGAGCAGCGCGAACCGGGCCTGCAGGCCGAAGCGCGGCTTGTTCACTCGACCTCCCGGACCACGCGCGCCACGCCCAGGCGCAGGCGTCGCAACCCGGCCGCGATGTCATCGTCGATTGGCGCGAAGCGCGTGGTCTTGAAGAACCGCAGCAGCGCCTCGTCCGCGTCCGGATCGGCGGCGGCGCCGAGCAGCACTTCGCGCAGCCGCTCGCGCACCCTCGGATCGAGATCGCCGCGCACCATCTCCAGCGCGCGCGGGAATTCGCCGGTCTCGCGCACGATGCGGAAGTCGCGGCGGTACGAGGGCGGCACCCGCTGCGGATTGACCCAGTCCAGGTTGCTCATCGCGCCGGCATCGACCAGGCCCTTGTGCACCCAGGCCGACACATTGAGTTCGGAACGCCCGAACACGTAACCGACCGAATCCGCGCCGGGCCGGTCCATCGGCGAAAGCAGGACCTCCAGGCGCAGGCCGATCCCGAGCAGTTCGTCCGCCGGCACGTAGTAGGCGCTGGTGGAGGAGCGGTTCTGGAACGCGATGCTGTGGCCGCGCAGGTCGGCCAGTTCGCGCACCGGGCTGTCGTTGCGGACGAAGAAGATCGTCCGGTAGCGGTCCACGCCGTCGCGTTCGGTCATCAGCAGGGGCAGCGCCCCGGCGCGGTCGGCCAGCACCATCGCGGTGCCGGCGGTTTCGGTCACCCAGTCGACGCGGCCCCGGCGCATGTAGCTCTGCATCTGCTGCACATCGCGCGCCATCAGCACGCGCCCCTCGCGGATGCCGACGTCGGCCATGCGCGGCACCACGTAGTCGAGCAGCGGCTTGAGCTGCTCGTAGTGGGCCTTGGGGTCGTCGCTGATGCGTCCAAGCACAAGCACGCCATCGTCGGCCAGCGCCGGCGCCAGGGAGGCGAACCAGAGCACCAGCAGAAGCAGGAGGCGATGGGAACCGGCTGGAGACGCAGGCAAGGGACGGTTCCGGATTCGGCTCGGGCACGGGTACCGCGGCGAGCCTAGCCGAAAACCGCCTTCGCCGGTAGCGACTGTTCGCGCTGCGCACGGGTTTGCGATGCGGATGGCCGGGTCATCGCGGGACATTCGATGTCCTGCCGTGGCCCCGCACACGGTGGGCGACCGCAGCAACGGCCTCGCAACGGCTCAGCCGTTGCGTTCGCCCGCCAGCCGCGCCATGCGCTGGGCGTCGGCCAGCACGCCGCGCAGCAGGCGCACGTCGCGATCGTCGAGGCGGCTGCGCAGGAAGATCCGGCGCAGCTTGCGCATCGCCGACTGCGGCGCGCGACCCTTGTGGAAATCGATCGCATCCAGGGTGTCGCCAAGCTGCGCGAAGAATCCCTCGAGTTCCGCGTGGCTCGCCGGCAGGTCGCCATCGGCGGCCACTGCGGGCAGCGGCGCCTGCGTGGCCCCGCGCAACCCGAGCATTGCAATGCGCAATTCGTACGACAGCACCTGCACCGCCGCGGCGAGGTTGAGCGAGCTGTACACCGGATCGGCCGGGATGTGCACCGCCGCATGGCAGAGCTGCAGCTCGGTGTTGTCCAGGCCGGTACGCTCCCGGCCGAACACCAGGGCCGCCGCGGTGCCGCCGCCGGCCGCGCCCAGCAAGCGCGCGGCGGCATCGGCCGGCAGCAGTTCGTCGAGCGCCACGCGCCGGCTGCGCGCGGTGCAGCCCAGCACCAGGCGACAGTCGGCCACTGCCTCGGCGAGGCTCGATACCCGTGTCGCGGCTTCAAGCACGTCGTCGGCGCCGGCCGCCATCGCCGACGCATCGGCGTGGGGAAACCGTTCGGGCGCCACCAGCACCAGCCGGCCCAGCCCCATCGTCTTCATCGCGCGCGCCGCCGCTCCGATGTTGCCGGGATGCTGGGTGCCGACCAGGACGATGCGGATGTGGTCGGCCGCGTGCAGGAATTCGCTCATGGCGCGGATGGTAAACTGCGCGCCCGGCCCTCGCGCCGGTCCGCTCTTTCCACCCGCCGCCCGCCGCGCCCCCACGGAGTTCCCCCCGATGCTTGCCCCCGCCGTCAATGTCATGGTCAAGGCCGCGCGCGCCGGGGGCAACGTGCTGCTGCGCCACATGCACCGCCTGGACGCGCTGAACGTGGTGGAAAAGGACCGCATGGACTACGCCAGCGAAGTGGACGGGCTGGCCGAGGAAGCGATCATCAAGGAACTGCGCCGGGCCAATCCGGACTACGCCATCCTCGGCGAGGAAGGCGGCGCGCAGAAGGGCAACCGTGGCCCCAGCCGCTATACCTGGGTCATCGATCCGCTCGACGGCACCAGCAACTACCTGCACGGCATTCCGCACTGGTGCGTGTCGCTGGCGCTGTGCGAAGGCCCGGAGCCGCTGCACGCGGTGGTGTTCGACCCGCTGCGCAACGAGCTGTTCACCGCCAGTCGCGGCGGCGGCGCCCAGCTCAACGAGAAGCGCATCCGGGTGTCCGAGCGCAGGGACCTGTCCGGCGCGATGCTGGCAACCGGCTTCGCGCCGCGCGAGCGCAAGCGCATCGGCGCGCAGCTGGACTGCCTGAAGCTGCTGATGGCCGAAGCCGAGGACGTGCGCCGCACCGGTTCGGCCGCGCTCGACCTGGCCTGGGTCGCAGCCGGCCGCTGCGACGCCTACTTCGAGGGCGGCGTGCAGGCCTGGGACGTCGCCGCCGGCGTGCTGCTGGTGCGCGAGGCAGGCGGCCGCGTGGCCGACTTCCGCGGCGCCGCGACGGCGCCGATGCATATCCCGGGCGCGGCGACCGGCCGGCAACTGCTGGCCGGCAACGTCAAGGTGACCGACGCGCTGCAGAAAGCCATCGTGGCGTCGGGATACGCGGCAGCGTTCGACTGATCTTCGACTGGGGCGTTGCGTCCCCACTTGGGCGAGCGGCACAGGTTGCGGCGGGGCGCCGGGGCAGAAAGGAGTTCTTTCGTGTGCGTGGAGCCTGCCATGGTGCGGAGGCGGACTCCCGCCTTCGGCCGGGGGGTCGTCCCAGGCCGGGGATTACTCCTCGGCTCGGTCAGCCATCCATGGCTGACTCGCCGCCGCAGCGCATCCATGCGCTGCTCTCCGCAACCCCCGCCCCGGAACGCCCATCGCCCAGTCACTGGCATGGCTCCGACAAGCTGCCCATCGAAGCGTCGCAGCCCCAATCCTAGTGAGCCGTGCACTGGCGACCGGGGATCGCGACAAGCAAAACATGGATGTTTTGCGCGCGAGTCAGGGCAGGATGCCCTGACCGAGCGAAAAGCGACCCCGGTCGACAGGGCGCGGCGTCCACCCGAAGACGGGGGCCCCATTTGAACAGCCTCCAACTCCATCGTGAGAACAGGCAAAGAAAAGGCCGCGCATTGCGCGGCCTTTTCGCATGGATCAGGGCGTGACCGCCCCCGTCATGGCCGGCGTGCCAGTGCCTCTTCGTCGCGGGCCTTTGGCAGCAGGTCCTGCTTGCTCACGCGCAGCACGCCGAAGGTGAGCAGCGGGCAGGCGACCAGGATCGAGGATGCCGTGCCGATCACGATGCCGATCATCATCGCCTCGGACATGCCCGCCAGCGAGCCGCCGCCGTACACGTACAGCGCCAGCACGGTCAGGAACGCCACCACCGAGGTGATGATCGTGCGCGAGAGTGTCTGGTTGATCGAGGCGTTGAGCACCGCCAGCGGTTCGGCGCGCATGCCGCGGAAGTTCTCGCGCACGCGGTCGAAGACCACGATGGTGTCGTTGATCGAGAAGCCCATCACCGTCAGCAGGCCGGCCAGCAGGGTGAGGTCGAACTCACGCCCGGCCAGCGAGAACCAGCCGGCGACAATCAGCAGGTCGCCCAGCGTGGTGACGATGGCCGAGACCGCGAACTTCCATTCGAACCGGAACCCGATGTAGATCAGGAACCCGAGCACCACGAACACGATCGCGTAGACGCCCTTCTTCGCCAGGTCCTGTCCGACCTGGGGACCGACGTAGGAGCGGCCCTTGATCGTGGCGGGATTGTCCTCGGTGCCCGCGGACCTCAGCACGTCGTCGGCGGTGCGGTTGATCGCCTCGGCATCGCTGCCCCCGTCCTTGGGCTGCAGACGGATCATCAGGTCGCTGGCCGTGCCCATGGTCTGCACCTGCGCGCCCGGGTAGCCGGCGGCCTCGAGCCGCTCGCGCACCGCGTCCACGTCGGCAGGCTTCTCGAACACCAGCTCCACCGAGGTGCCGCCGGTGAAGTCCAACCCGAAGTTGAAGCTGTTGACCGCGATCTGCACGATCGAGGCGACCATCAACACCAGCATGAAGCCGACCGTGACATGCCGCCACCGCATGAAATCGATGTGGGTGACGGCCGGGATGAGTTTCAACGGGAAAAGAGCCATGTGTCTTCCAGTGTGTCGAGCGATCAGATCGCGATCGACTTGAGTTTGCGCCTGCCGCCATAGAGCAGCGTGGCGACGCCGCGCGAGACGGTGACCGCGGTGAACACGGAGGTCAGGATGCCGATCACCATCGTCACCGCGAAGCCGCGCAGCGGCCCGGTGCCGAAGGCATACAGCGCCACGCCCGCCAGCAGCGCGGTCATGTTGGAGTCGAAGATCGTGCCCGACGCCTTTTCATAACCGGTGGCGATCGCCGTGCGTGGCGGCAGGCCCGCGCGCAACTCCTCGCGGATCCGTTCGTTGATCAGCACGTTGGCGTCCACCGACATGCCGATCGACAGCGCCAGGCCGGCGAAGCCCGGCAGGGTCATGGTCGCGCCGAACAGCGACATCACCGCCACCACCATCAGCAGGTTGAGCAGCAGCGCCACGCAGGTGATCAGGCCGAACATGCGGTAGTACAGCGCGAAGAACACCAGGGTGAACATGAACGCGTACAGCACCGCCTGGGTGCCGCGTGCGACGTTCTCTGCGCCCAGGCTCGGCCCGATCACGCCTTCCTCGACGAAGTCCATCGGCGCGGCCAGCGCGCCGGCCTTGAGCTGCTTGGCCAGCGCCGCGGCTTCTTCGCGGCTCAGGCCGGTGGTCTGGAAATCCTTGCCGAACACGCCGCGGATCGTCGACGAGCTGATCACGCGCTCCTCGGTGCGTGCCGAACGCACTTCCTCGCCGTTGACCACGGTGACCGTCGGGATGCGCTCGACGTAGACGATGCCGAGGCGATTGCCGACGTTTTCCAGCGTGTGGTCGAGCATGCGCTTGCCGCCGGCGGCGTTGAGCGTGATCGACACCGCCGGCAGGCCGGTCTGGGCATCGACCTGCGGCTGCGCGTTGACCAGCTCGTCGCCCGACACCAGCAGCCGCCGCGACAGCAGCAGCGGCTGGCCGTTCTGGTCGTGGTAGATGCGCGAGCCGGCCGGTACGTTGTTGTCGGCCAGCGCGGCCGCGGCCTGCGCCTCGTCGCCGGTGACGGCGCGGAACTCCAGGGTCGCGGTCGCGCCGATCAGGCGCTTGGCCTCGGCGGTGTCCTGCAGCCCCGGCAGCTGGATCACCAGGCGATCCTCGCCCTGGCGCTGCAGCGACGGCTCGGCCACGCCGATGGCATTGATTCGGTTGGCGATGACGTTGCGGTTCTGCTCGATGGCATCGGTGGCGATGCGGCCGAGTTCGGCGTCCGACAGCCGCACGCTGATGCGGTTGCCGTCGACGGAAATGGTCGGAGCACCCGTGCCCAGCGCCGCGCCGCCCAGCCCGCCCATCGCGGTGACGATCGCTCCGCGCGCGCGCGCCGCATCCGCGGCATTGGCCAGGGTGACCTGGATGGTGCCGTCCGGCCGGCGGTCGGCGCCGGTGTAGCCGATGCGCGCCTCGCGCAGCGTGGTGCGGATCGTGTCGGCGTAGCCGTCCAGGCGCTTTTCCAGCGCGGCCTTCTGGTCGACCTGCATCATGAAGTGCACGCCACCCTGCAGGTCCAGGCCCAACGACATGGGCCGCCCGCCAAGGCTTTCCAGCCATGCCGGCGTGGTCGGGACCAGGTTGAGTGCGGCCGAGAAATCCTGACCCAGCGCGGGGCGCAGCACGTCGGATGCGCGGGTCTGGGTCGGCGCATCGGGCAGCCTGATCAGGACCTGGTCGCCTTCAAGGGTGACCGAGCGCGGCGTGATGCCGGCCTCGGACAGCAGCCCTTCCACCCGCTGCACCAGCGCCTCGTCGACGACCGCACCCGGGCGGTTCTTCGTGACCTGCACCGAGGGGTCCTTCTGGTAGAGGTTCGGCAGCGCATAGAGCGTGCTGAACAGCACCACGATCACGATGAGGGCATATTTCCAGCGGGGAAATTCGAGCATTGCGGGTATCGCCTGGCGAAAGGGGGCGCACCCCCGGGGGTCGGCCCCCGACACGGTCGGGGAGCCGATGCGGCATTACGCCGTCCGCGGACCGGCCGCGGTGGTGATTCGCGGCCTCAGGCCGACTTGAGCGTGCCCTTGGGCAGCACGTTGCCCACCGCGCCACGCTGCACGCGGATCTCGACGCGATCGGCGATCTCGACGGTCACGAAGCTCTCGCCCAGCGCGCGTACCACGCCGGCGATGCCGCCGCTGGTGATCACCTCGTCGCCGACGGCGAGCTTCTCGACCATCGCGCGATGCTCTTTCTGCTTCTTCATCTGCGGGCGGATCATCAGGAAGTACATGACCGCGAACAGGACCAGGAAGGGAAGCACGGCGCCCATCAGGCCGGGACCGGTGGAGGCAGCGGCGGCTTGGGCGTGGGCCGGGGCAATGAGCAGGTCGAGCAGGTTCATGGTGGGATCCGTCGAAAAACAGCGGCCAATTATGCCACGGCGCCGCCGCTGGCCGGCGCCGTGGCCTGCGCGGGCAGGCCGCGCAGCGGGGACCGGCCCGGTCTGGACCGGAACGGAGGTGGTGGCGGCAGCGGCGGCGCGGGCGTGGCCAGCTCGCCCCGGGGGGCGCGTCGCGGACCGTCAGCGCGGCTGGCGCAGCGCGTGGAAGGACTCGCGGAAGGCGGCAAAGGTTCCCGCGGCGATCGCCGCGCGCATGTCGGCCATGAGCTTCTGGTAGTGCCACAGGTTGTGCAGGGTGCCCAGGATCGGCCCCAGCATCTCGTTGCAGCGGTCGAGGTGGCGCAGGTAGGCGCGGCTGTAGCCGCCGGCGCAGGCCACGCAGCCGCAGCCCTCCTCGATCGGGCGCAGGTCGCGCTCGTACTTCGCGTTGCGCACCCGGACCACGCCGGTGGAAGTGAAATAGTGGCCGTTGCGCGCGTTGCGGGTGGGCATCACGCAGTCGAACATGTCCACGCCGCGCGCGACCGCCTCGACCAGGTCCTCGGGCCGGCCCACACCCATCAGGTAGCGCGGGCGGTCGGCCGGCAGCTGGGGCGCGGTGTGCTCGAGCATCGCGTTGCGCTCGTCCTCGGTCTCGCCCACCGCCAGGCCACCGATGGCGTAGCCGTCGAAGCCGATCGCCTTGAGACCCTCCGCCGAGCGGGTACGCAGGTCGTGGTGCACGCCGCCCTGGACGATGCCGAACAGCGCGGCGTCGTTGCCCTCGTGCGCGCGCCTGGAGCGCTCCGCCCAGCGCAGCGACAGCTCCATCGAGCGCTCGACCACGCGCATCTCGACCGGCTTGCCGTCCACCTGCACCGGCGGGCACTCGTCGAAGATCATCACGATGTCGCTGCCCAGCACCTTCTGGATGTGCATCGACTCCTCGGGGCCAAGGAACACCTTGGAGCCGTCGGTGGGCGCGGCGAAGGTCACGCCGGCTTCGGTGATCTTGCGTCGATGCGCCAGCGAGAACACCTGGAAGCCGCCCGAATCGGTGAGGATCGGCCCGTCCCAGCGCGCGAAACCGTGCAGCCCGCCGTGCGCCTGGATCACCTCCAGGCCGGGCCGCAGGTACAGGTGGAAGGTGTTGCCCAGGATGATCTGCGCGCCGGTGTCGCGCACCTGCCCCGGCAGCATGCCCTTGACCGTGCCATAGGTGCCGACCGGCATGAACGCCGGCGTCTCCACCACCCCGCGCGGAAACGTGAGGCGCCCGCGGCGCGCGGCGCCGTCGGTGGTGATCAGCTCGAAGTGCATGCGGGACATGGGGTCAGGGGTCGGTGAGCGGAGTTGGAATTGGGATCGGGTCGGGTTGGAAACGTGACACTACGGAAACCGCACCAGCCCGTCGTCGGCCAGCCGCAGGCCCAGCATCGTGCCCGGCGCCTGCGCCAGGTCCGCGGGCAGGTCGGCCTCGACCATCTCGCCACCGCCCAGGCGCAGCAGCGCCACCCGACCCGGCCCGCGGAACGAGATCGTCACCACTTCGGCCTGGATCGTCCCGGCCGGATCCGGCAGCAGCAGGTCCGGTCGCAGCAGCACGCGTCCACCGCCGGCCAGGCCCAGCGCAGCCGCGGGCAGCACGCAGCCGCGTCCGATGAAGCTGGCCACGAAGGGGTCGCGCGGATGCGCGTACAGCGTCGCCGCATCGGCCCACTGCAGGATCCGGCCCTGGTCCATCACTCCGATCGCGTCGGCCATGGCGAAGGCCTCGGCCTGGTCGTGGGTCACCAGCAGCGCGGTGGTGCCGGTACGGCGCAGGATCACGCGCAGCTCGGCGGCGAGGTGTTCGCGGGTGTCGATGTCGAGGTTGGAAAACGGCTCGTCGAGCAACAGCAGCGAGGGCGATGGCGCTAGCGCGCGCGCCAGCGCCACGCGCTGCTGCTGGCCGCCGGACAGCTCGTGCGGCCAGGCGCCGGCGCGGTCGGGCAGGCCGACCAGCTCAAGAACCTCGGCCACGCGTGCCTCGCGCTCGCGGCGCGGCTGGCGCGACAACCCGAAGCCGACGTTGCGCGCCACGTCCAGGTGCGGGAACAGCGCGTAGTCCTGGAACATCATCCCCACGCCGCGCCGCTCCGGCGGCAGCATCTGCGTGGTCGAGGACAGCAGCTGGCCGTCCAGCATCAACGAGCCGGCCTGCAGCGGCTCGAAGCCGGCAATCGCGCGCAGCACGGTGGTCTTGCCGCAGCCCGACGCGCCGAGCAGGCAGCCGACCTCGCCCCGGGCCAGCGCCAGCGACAGCCCGTCGACCACCACGCGCGGGCCGGCCGGGGTGGGATAGGACACGCGGATGTCGCGCAGCTCGAGCATCGTTGCGCTCATCGCACCGTCACCTCGCGCCCGTAGGCCAGGCCGGTGCGCGCCAGCAGGATCACCGGCAGCAATCCGGCCAGCACGATCAGCAGCGCGGCCACCGCACCGTCCTCGTAGGCGCCGCGGGCCGCGTCCGCGTACAGCCAGGTGGCCAGCGTCTCGAAATTCAGCGGCCGCAGCAGCAGGGTCGCCGGCAGCTCCTTCATCGCATCGACGAACACCAGCAGCGCGGCCGCGGCCAGCGCCGGGCGCAGCAGCGGCAGGTGGACGCGCCGCAGCATGGCGCCGGGCGCGTGGCCCAGACCGCGCGCAGCCTGGTCGAGCGAGACCGGGATGCGCGCCAGCCCGGCCTCGGCGCCGCCGGCGGCAATGATCGCAAAGCGCAGCACATAGGCCAGCACCAGCGCCGACACCGAGCCCATCAGCAGCATCCGCGGCGTGCCCCCGAACCACTGCAGCACGATGTTGGCGCCGTCATCGAACCATGCCAGCGGCACCAGCAGTCCGATCGCCAGCACCGTTCCCGGCACTGCATAGCCGAGGCTGCCCAGGCGCAGTGCGGTCGCGGCCAGGCGCGGCGCGCGGCGCGCCTGCGCAAGTCGCAGGGCCCAGGCCAGCACCAGCCCGGCGACCACGGTGAGTACGGTGGCCAGTGCGGCCACGCGCAGCGTGTTCCAGGCGCTCGTCCACAGCATCGGCGACACGCCCGCGTCCTGCTCCAGCCGCTGCCAGGTTTCCGCGAACAGGTAGGCGGTGGGCGCGACAAAACCCACCAGCACCGGCAGCAGCGCCAGCGCCAGTGCAAGCCAGGCCGCGCCGCCGTGCAGGCGCTGGCGCTGCATCGGCCGCGGCCGCAGCGTGCTGGCATAGCGCTGGTGCCGGCGGCCATACCGTTCCAGCGCGATCAGCAGCACCACCAGCAGCAGCATCGCCAGCGCGATCTGCGCCGCGCCGGGCAGGTCGCTGCGGGTGATCCAGGTGGTGTAGACCGAGACCGTGAGCGTCTGCACGCCGAGGAATTCCGAGGCGCCGATGTCGTTGAGCGTCTCCAGCAGCGCCAGCGCCGCGCCCACCGCGATCGCCGGCCTCGCCAGCGGCAGCGCCACGCGCGTGAACAGCGCCACGCGTCCGGAGCCAAGCGTGCGCGCAGCCTCGAGCAGGCTCGCGGCCTGGGTCATGAACATCGCGCGCGTGGTCATGTACACATAGGGATACAGCACGAAGCCCAGCAGCACGATGCAGCCGACCAAGCCGCGGATGTCGGGCAGGCGGAAATCGCGCGGGCTGTCGAAGCCGAGCAGCGCGCGCACGGCGCCCTGCACCGGCCCCAGCGGATGCAGCAGATCGAGGTAGGCGTAGGCGACGATGTAGGTCGGCACCGCCAGCGGCAACAGCAGCGCCCAGGCCATGGTGGCGCGGCCCGGGAACTCGTAGGCGGTCACCAGCCACGCCGCGCCGGTGCCGATCGACACCACCAGCACGCCCACGCCCAGCAGCAGCAGCAAGGTGTTCCAGGCCGCGCGCGGCAGCACGTTGGCCGCGATGTGCGACCACAGCCCGTCGCTGCCCTGCACCGCCGTCCATGCCAGCGCCAGCAGCGGCAGCACGACCACCGTCGCGATGAGCAGCGCGGCCAGCAGCCAGCCGTCCAGGCGCGGCCACGACCGCGATGCGGCCGGCGGCGTCGCGGTGACAAGGGCGGTCATCGCGTTCTCACGCATGGCGCCGGACCAGGCGCATCGGTCAGTTGTCGAATCCAACCCGGTCCACCAGCTCGCTGGCCTGCTTGCGGTGCCTGGCGACCTCGGTGAGCGGCAGCGCGTCGATCTTCATCTGCCCGAAGCTGGCCACCACCGGATCGAGTTCAACGCCGGCCTTGACCGGATATTCGTAGTTCGCCTTCGCGTACAGGCTCTGCGCCTCGTCGGACACCAGGTACTCGAGCAATGTCACCGCGTTGTCGCGGTTGGGCGCGTGCAGCGCGACGGCCGCGCCGCTGATGTTGACGTGGGTCCCACCGTCGGCGGCGCTGGCGAAGGTCGGGCGGATCACCTGGATCGCCTCGCCCCACTGGTGCTGCTCGCTGCCCGGGTCGGCGTTCTTCATGCGACCGACGTAGTAGGCGTTGGCGATGCCGATGTCGCAGATGCCGGCGAGGATGTCGCGGGCCACGTCGCGGTCGCCGCCTGCGGCCTTGCGCGCGAGGTTGGCCTTGACGCCCTGCAGCCAGGCTTCGGTCTTCTCGACCCCGGCGTGCGCGATCATCGCCGCGATCAGGCTGGTGTTGTAGGGATGCTGGCCCGAGCGGATGCACACGCGCCCCTTCCACTGCGGGTCGGCCAGCTGCTCGTAGGTGAAGCTCTCGAGCTGCAGGTCCTTGTCGGCGTAGAGGATGCGGTCGCGCAGCGACAGCGCGAACCACTGGCCATCCTCGCCGCGCAGGTGCGCGGGCACCGCGTCGGCCAGCACCTGCGATTGCACGGCCTGGGTCTGGCCGTTGCCGACCAGGTCGAGCAGGTTGCCGGTATCGACGGTCATCAGCACGTCGGCCGGCGAACGCTGCCCTTCCGCGCGCACGCGCTCGAGCAGGCCGTCGCGCACGAACACGGTGTTGACCTTGATGCCCGAGGAGGCGGTGAAGGCATCGAGCAGCGGCTGGATCAGGCCAGGCTCGCGGGTGGTGTAGAGGTTGACCTCGCCGGCGGCGGCCGGCGCGGCGTCCGCGCCCGGTTCCGTCGCGGGCGCCGGGGTTTCGCGCTGGCCGCAGGCGGCCAGCAGGACCAGGGCCGCAAGAGCGGGTACGCGCGCGGCGTGGGCAAGACGCATGGTCGACTCCTTGGATCGTGGGGCGGGCGGCGCTGGCCGCATCCGGAATGAGAATTGTACTCATCCGCGTCCACGCAGGCACGCGGTGCCGGTGGAACGCGGGGTCCTGCACGCAGGCTCAGGCCCGGAATGCATCCCCGAGCAGCAGCATCGCGTCGCCATAGGAGAAGAACCGATAGCGCGCGCGCACCGCGTGCGCGTAGGCAGCCAGGATCCGCTCGCGCCCGGTGAAGGCCGACACCAGCATCAGCAGGGTCGATTCGGGCAGGTGGAAGTTGGTCAGCAGCGCATCCACGCTGCGGATGCGGTAGCCGGGAAAGATGAAGATGCTGGTTTCGCCCGAGTGCGGATGCAGCTCGCCATCGACCGACGCGCTCTCCAGCGCGCGCACCACGGTGGTGCCCACCGCGATCACGCGACCCCCGGCCTCGCGCGTGCGCCGCACCTGCGCGACCAGCCCGGCGCCGACGTTGATCCACTCGCTGTGCATGGCGTGGTGGCGCAGGTCGTCGACCCGCACCGGCTGGAAGGTGCCCGCGCCCACGTGCAGGGTGACGTGGCCCGATTCGATCCCGCGGTCCCGCAGGTCGGCCAGAAGCGCATCGTCGAAATGCAGGCCGGCAGTGGGCGCGGCGACCGCGCCGACCTCGCGCGCGAACACGGTCTGGTAGCGCTCGGCGTCGTCGCGGCCGGGTTCGCGGCGGATGTAGGGCGGCAACGGCAGGCGCCCGGCGCCGAGCAGCCAGGATTCAAGCGCGCCTTCGACTTCGAACTGCAGGTGGTAGAAACCGCCATCGCGATCCAGCACTTCGGCCGTGCCGCCCGCATCCAGCGCGATCCGTGAACCGGGCCTGGGCGCCTTGCTGGCGCCCAGCTGCGCCCGCGCCTTGTTGCCTGGCAGCAGGCGCTCGATCAGGATCTCGACCCGGCCGCCGGTCTCCTTCTGCCCGAACAGCCGCGCCGGGATCACGCGGGTGTCGTTGAACACCAGCAGGTCGCCGGGCCGCAGCCACTCGCCCAACTGGCGCACCTGCGCATCCACCAGCGCTGCGTCTCCCGCCGGCACCACCAGCATGCGGCTGGCCGAACGCTCGGCCAGCGGTTCCTGCGCGATCAGTTCGGGCGGCAGGGGGTAGTGGAAGTCGGACTTCTTCATCGGGGAATTGTAGGGGGTGGAAGCGCGGCTGCCGGGAGGAGATCCCTCACTGCGTTCGGGATGACAATCCCTGGAACTGTGCACACCGCCTGTCATCCCGAATGCAACGCCTGCCATCGAACGCAACGCCTGTCATCTCGAAACGCAACGCCTGTCATCTCGAAACGCAGTGAGAGATCTCACGCCGTGCCGCCGCGGCCTGCCCCACCCCACGGCTTGCTCCGCAAGCGGCTCCCACTCCCCGAAGCCGTCACCTTTCAAACTTGGTCGACAGGATCACCGCCGACGTCGTGCGCTCCACGCCGTCGATCGCGCCGATGCGGTCGGTCAGCTCGTCCATGTCCACCACCGTCGGCACCACGCCCATCGCCACCAGGTCGTGCGCACCGCTCACCGAATGCAGGCTGCGCACCTGCGGCATGTCGTGCAGGGCCTGCACCACCGCCGGCATCTGCTTGGGCAGCACGGTGATCAGGATGTGGGCGCGGATGTGTCCGCGCTCGACCTCCTCGTTGACCCGCACCGTGTAGCCGCGGATCACGCCCTCGCGCTCGAGCCGCTCCATCCGGCTCTGCACCGTGGTGCGCGACAGGCCTAGCTGGCGCGCGATCTGCGCCGTTGAGGCCCGGGCGTTCTCGCGCAGGGCGGACAACAGGAGCGCATCGGCCGGCGTGATCTTCATGATGTGCGCAAACCCTTCGTCGATTCGCCGAAATCATACGGAATTCTGCGCAGATCCACCCTGTCATGCGCCGATGGGATCGAGATAATAGAAGCCAGAGCGCCGTTTCGACGCCGCCCCACCCGCCCGGCACGCGACCGTGCCGCGGCCCGCTCCCTGGAGAAGCCGATGTCCATGACCGCTGCCCTCGCCCCCCTGCGCGCCCACGGCGGCCAGCGCCGCACCACCGGCCTGGACGATGCCACCGTCGAGCGCCTGGCCGCCGCGCATCTCGAGCTGCGCGAAGCCATCGACGCCGCCGCCGCCGAACACGCGCGGATCGCAGCGGAGTTCGCCGACCTGCTGGAGCTGGACGAATCCGCCCAGATCGAGGCGGTGCAGGCCGGCTACGTCAATTTCTATTCGGCCGATGCGGTGAATCCCTACGTCGCATTGACCGCGCGCGGGCCGTGGGTCGTCACGCTCAAGGGCGCCGTGGTCCACGACTCGGGCGGATACGGCATGCTCGGCTTCGGCCACGCGCCCAAGGCGGTGCTCGAGGCGATGGCCAAGCCGCAGGCCATGGCCAACGTGATGACGCCGAACCTGTCGCAGCTGCGCCTGGAGCGCGCGCTACGCCGCGAGATCGGCCACAGCGCCGGGGGCTGCCCGTTCTCGCACTTTCTGTGCCTGAACTCGGGCTCCGAAGCGGTCGGCCTGGCCGCGCGCATCGCCGACGTCAATACCAGGCTGATGACCGACCCGGGTGCGCGCCACGCAGGCAAGACGATCAAGCGCATCGTGGTCAAGGGCAGCTTCCACGGCCGCACCGAGCGCCCCGCGCTGTACTCGGATTCCTCGCGCAAGGCTTATATGCAGCACCTGGCCAGCTTCCGTGGCGAGGATTCGCTGATCGCGATCGAACCCTACGACGCCGACGCGCTACGCCGCGCCTTCGCCGACGCGGACGCCAACGGCTGGTTCGTCGAGGCGGTGTTCCTGGAGCCGGTGATGGGCGAAGGCGACCCCGGCCGCGCCCTGCCGCGTGCTTTCTACGACGCGGCGCGCGAACTCACCGCCGCGCACGGCACGCTGCTGCTGGTCGACTCGATCCAGGCCGGCCTGCGCGCGCATGGCGTTCTGTCGATCGTCGACTACCCCGGCTTCGAAGGCTGCGCGGCGCCGGACATGGAAACCTATTCCAAGGCGCTCAACGCCGGCCAGTACCCGCTGTCGGTGCTGGCGGTGACGCAGGCCACCGCGAAGCTCTATCGCAGCGGCGTGTACGGCAACACCATGACCACCAACCCGCGCGCGCTCGATGTCGCCTGCGCGGTGCTGGACGCGATCACGCCGGAGCTGCGCGCCAACATCCGCGAGCGCGGGCGTGAGGCTGTCGTCAGGCTAGAAGTGTTGAAGAGCGAACTCGGCGGCCTGGTGACCGGCGTGCAGGGCACCGGCCTGCTGTTTTCCTGCGAGCTTGCGCCGCAGTTCAAGTGCTACGGCGCGGGCTCGACCGAGGAGTGGCTGCGCGAGCACGGCATCGGCGTGATCCACGGCGGCGCCAACTCGCTGCGCTTCACCCCGCGCTTCGAGACCACCTCCGACGAGCTCGAACTGCTGGTGGCGATGGTCGGCAAGGCCCTGCGCGAAGGCCCGCGGCAGAAGGCGTTGGAAGCGGCCTGACGCGCGCTGCGCGCGCTCCCCCACCCCAACCCTCCCCCGCAAGCGGAGGAGGGAGCAGGGGCGAGCTTCCCCGGTGGCGACGTTCTGCCCCTCCCCGGCCGCAACGTTCCGCCCCCTCCCCGGTTGCGGTGCTCCGCTCCCTCCCCCGCTTGCGGGGGAGGGATGGGGTGGGGGCCACCGCCGCGATGATGGCGGGCGCAGCGCTCAGCGCCCCGCGCCCGGAAACCGCTCCAGCGCCTCGCGCACCAGCACTTTCGCCTCGGCCGCGTCACCAAAGCCGTCCAGCTCCACTGCCCCACGCCCCTCCGGCAGATCCTTGTAGACGCGGAAGAACGCCTCGATGCGCGCGCGCTCGGCCGCAGGCAGCTCGCCGATGTCGCGCACGTCCGCGTAGCTCGGGTCGACCGCGTCGACCGGCACGCCGATGATCTTGTCGTCCTGCTCGCCGTCGTCGCGCATGCGCAGCACCCCGATCGGACGGAACCGCACCAGCACGCCCGGGTGCAGCGGCGCGCGCGTCAGCACCAGCGCATCGAGCGGATCGCCGTCGCCGGCCAGGCTGCGCGGGATCGAGCCGTAGTTGGCCGGATACGCCACCGGCATCGACACGAACCGGTCCACGTACACCAGCCCGTCCGCCCCGATCTCGTACTTGGTCGCGCTGCCGGCCGGAATCTCCACCGCCAGCAGCACTTCCTCCGGCGCGGCCGCGGGCTGCACCGCATGGAACGGATGCAGCACCGCATCGCGCGCCGACAGCGGCAGCACGCAGGCGGCGAGCAGCAGCGCAACCAGCATCCGTTGCTTCATCACGCCTGCGCTCCCGGCGTTCATTCCCAGCACCGATCCGCACGGCCGCGCAGGGTCTGCGCGCGCAGGCAGCGGCGTTCGTCGATGCGTCCTTCCACCTGCTCCTCGATGCGCTTGCCGGCCGCGCCTTGATCGACCAGGGTAAACGCGTCGTACAGCCGCCCGGTGACCGTGCGCGCCTCGTACGACAACCGACCGTCCTGCAGCCGCAGCACCTGGAACAGCTGCGTGTCCTCGGCCACCGGCGACATGGTGGCGCGCGCCTGCTCGGAGACCCGGTACTGCTTTGGCCCGGCAACGGAGACCACGTACTGCGGCGTGGCTGCCTTCGCACTGCCGCCACCGCGGCGGCCGTAGGTGTGGTCGTGGCCCTGCAATACCAGGTCGACGCGATGCCTCTCGACCACCGGCTGCAGGTGGCGCCGCAGCGCGCGGTTGTCGCGCCCCGCGCGCGGCGAGTGGAACGGCTGGTGCACCAGCACGATGCTCCAGCGATGTGGATTGGCGGCCAGCACGGTGTCCAGCCACGCAGCCTGCGCGGGACCTGCGTCGAGGTCGAGTGTCGAGGTGCCGTCGAGCACGGCAAAGCGGATGCCCTGGTAGTCGAACCAGTACGTGGTCGCTTGCACGCCGGCCGCGCCGTTGCCCGGCAGCGCGAAATGCAGCTGCCACGGATCGCCCAGCACGCGCCGCTCGCGCGGGGTGTCCTCGAACTCCTCGAAGAACTCGTGGTTGCCCGGCGCCGGCGCCAGCAGCATCGTGGCCGACTGCGGCAGCGTCGCATCGAACCACTCGCCCCACTCGTCATCGTCGACGGCCTCGCTGACCAGGTCGCCGGCGAACAGCGCCAGGTCCGCGCGCGGCGCATGGCGCAGCGCCTCGTGCATCACCCGCGTCACCAGGCTGGCGTTGCGGTTCTGGGTGTCGCCGAAGTACAGGAACTCCAGCGGCGTGCCGGCCGGCGCGGCGGTGCGCAGCTGCCGCCACGGGCTCCAGGTGCCCTCGCCCTGCACGCGCCAGGCGTACAGGGTGCCGGCCTGCAGCCCATCGACCGCGACGCGGTGGTGATGGGCCGGGCCGTTGCCCGCATCCAGCGTGCGCGTCTGCGCACGTAGCCGCCTGGGCGGCATGTCGCCGTCCCACTGGTCGGGCGAATCCTTTGCCGTGGTGATCTCGAGCAGCGGTGCTTCGACGCCCACGCCGGTGCGCCAGCTCACGGCGAACCCGGTCGATGCATCCTGCGCGGGCACCGCGATGATGCGGTCCGGAAACACCGACGGCGCGTAACGCACCACGCCCGCCGGCACCAGCGTGTTCGCCTCGACCTCGCGCGCGGGCGCCTCGGCCAGTCCGGCCGATGCCGGCACCAGCAGCAGCGCCGACAGCAGGACGCGCATGCCACGGGATCGCAGCACCTCAGCGCACCTCGCAGGCCGGCAGTGACAGCGCAGCGGCAATCTCGCGCCAGTCGATCGCCACCATGCCCTGGTCGTCGTGCACCGCGTACAGCACGCCCTGCGGGAAGCGCGCCGTCGTCGCCTGGTGCAGCCAGATGCCGTCGGTATTGGCCACCGTCGCCCCGGCCACCGCGCCGGCGTGTTCCAGCGTCCGCCGGTCGAACAGGTGGAACACGGTGCGATCCTTGCCCTGCTCGGTGGTGATCCACCAGCCGCTGCCATCGCCGCATTGCCTGAGCACGATGCCCTCGGCCTGCGCCTGCAGGAACCGCGCGCCGATGGTCTGGCCGCTGAACCTGCCTTCCAGGTCGTAGACCTTGAACTCGTTGGCGTAGGTCTCGTCCTCTTCGGCCACCAGCAGGCGGCCGTGGTCCGGGTCGCCCCACAGCGATTCCACCACGCGCAGGGCGCCCTTGGGCGAGGTATCGCCGAACGCGCCGACATGGCGCGCGCGCAGACCATCGCCGTCGGCTGCGAGCGCGAAGCGCTGCACGCGGCGGTCGAGTCCGGCAAGCGGCGGCAGGATGTCTTCGCCCTGCGCGTCCTCGCCGGCCATGTAGGCATCGGTGACATAAACCTCGTAGCCACCGTCCAGCTTGTTGATCCACAGCCCGTACGGCAGCTGCAGCACGTCTGCGCCGAACTCGGCCACGTGTTGCATGCCCGGGAGGCGCAGCACCTGTACGCGACGGTTGTCGCGCTCGACCACGAAGGCCAGGTCGTCGACCACGGCGATGCCGTTGGGCCGGTCGAACTGGCCAGAGCCCGCACCACGCACGCCCACGTGACGGACGAGGGCGCCGGTCGCGCCGTCGTACAGCACCAGCCGGTGCGTGGATTTGGCCGTGGCCAGCACCAGCACGCTGCCATCGGGTGCGGTCCAGCTGGCCACCGAATCGATGTTGTCGTCGGGCGTCATCGGCGTGGCGAAGGCTTCGGGCACGCGCGCCGCTTCGGTGGCGGGCTGCGCGCGGACGGCTTCGCGGGCGCGGTCGGCGCGGTCCTCGCTGTCCTGCGTCGGCGTGGCGATCGGGGCGGCGCCGCCGCTGCACGCGGCCAGCGCAAGCGCGAGGGCTGCAGTCGCAGGTGCCTGCCAGCGGCCGCGGCGCATCTTCATTTCCTGATCCATATGCACCTCAGAAGTTGACCTTGACGCCGAGCGAATAACTGCGCCCGTACAGCTCGTTCTGCAGGGTGAAGTCGCGCGAGCCCTGGTACAGCTCCAGCGGTTCATCAAGCAGGTTGGAGGCCTCGAAGTACACGCTCCAGCCCGCACCCAGCCTGTAGTCCATGCTGAAATCAAGCTGGGTATTGGGCGCGACCCACAGGTCATAGCGCGCGTCGTCGCCGATCTCGTCCAGGTATTCGCTGCGGTGCACCGCGGCCAGGCGGGTGCTGATGCGGTCGTTCTCCCAGCCCACGTGCGCGCTGTACAGGCGGTCGGAGGCGTTGGGCAGCGAGTAGCTGGCGCCGCCCACGGAGTACTCGGTGTCGAGCCAGGTGCCGCTGAGCCCCACCAGCAGCCCGCTCCACGCACCCGGCAGGAAGTCGAGCTTCTGCTGCCAGTTGAGCTCGACGCCGAACACGTCGGCATCGTCGCCGTTCACGGGCCTGGTCACCTCGTAACCGGGGAACGCGGGATCGTCCTGGGTCCAGACGTCGACGATGTAGCCGTCGATCGACTTGTGGAAGATACCCGCCGAGAAGATGCCCGAATCACCGATGTAGCGCTCGAACGAAAGATCGAAGTTCAGTGACTCGTAGGGATCGAGCTGCGGGTTGCCCAGCTCCACTTCCTCGTCGTCGCGGTTGATGCTCACGCGCGGGGAGATGTCTCCGAAACTCGGGCGGGCGATGGTCTTGGTGACCGCGCCGCGCAGCACCCAGTCACCGTCGGTGTCGTAGCGCAGGTGCAGGCCCGGCAGCACGCTGGTGTAGGAACTCGACGCCGCGCTGCGGCTGGCAGTGAGTGCGCCATCCTCGTCCAGGTCGAGCATCCAGCCGCTGGCCTCGAACTGCGTGCGCTCCACGCGCGCGCCAGCGATCAGGCGCAGGTTGCCGAAGTCCATCGTCGCCATCAGGTAGCCGGCCAGCACGTCCTCGCTGGCGCTGTAGTCCTCGACCAGCGAGATCATGCTGTTCTCGGCCACGTCCTGCGGGCGGTCCGAGAACTCGCCCTGGTGAGTGGCCAGCCAGCGCCGCATGGCGTCGGACGAGAGGCCGTCGCCGAGATGGCCGTGGCGGTACGAGGGCGTGCCCGTGGTCCAGTCCGCCAGGTCTACGTCGGGGCCGCGCCGGTACTCGGCCTCGTCCACGTTGACGTCGCGATCGCGCCAGCGACCGAGGAAGCCCGCCTTCCATGTCACGCTGTCGCCCATGCGCGTGAAATCGAGCTTCGCGCTCAGCGACTCGTCGTCGACCTGCTTGGGCGCCACCACCAGGCGGTCGAGGCCATAGTTGGCGTTGCGCAGCCAGGCGTCGCCACCGGCCGGGTCGATCACGTCGAACGAAGGAAGGCTGCCGGGGCCGACCCGGATCGCCATGTCGTCCTCGCCCAGGTACTCGAAGCGCATCTCGACCTCGTCGTCCACGCGCTCGCGCACCTTGGTCCAGCCGAGCTGGTAGTCCAGCTGCGAGTTGCCGATGCGGTTCATGCCGCCGGCGCTGGCGGTGAAGGTGTCCTCGGCCTTGGTGCGGTAGCGCAGGCGGCGGCTGAAATCGTCGGCGGAAATCTCTTCCACCGTCCAGCTGTCGCTGTCGTAGCCGGCGATGTCGCCTTCGCCGACCGGGATGATCTGGTTCTGACGGGTTTCGGCGTCGGTGAAGTCGGTGTACAGCGTGCGCAGGTAGTAGTGGTTGTCCTTGTCGGGTCGCCAGTCGAGGTTGAGGTTGAGGCCGGTGCGCTCGCGGTTGATCGAGTACTTGCGCTGCTGGATCTCGACCGGCGTCAAGCGGTCGCCGGTGACCTCCTCGAACTGGTCGCCGTATTCGACCTCGATGTTGTCCGACTCATAGTCGCGATCCTGCCAGCTCAGGCCAAGCGCCACGCCGAACGTGTCGTTGTAGACCTCGCTGAAGTTGAACGCGGCCTTGGGGCTCGTCTCGCCGCTCAGGTTCTGGTGGCTGGCCTCGAGCTTGGCGCGCATGTTGCGGCCCCTGCGGTCGAAGGCCGAAGCCGATTCGACCAGGATCGCGCCGCCCAGCGAGTCGCCGGGCATGTCCGGGGTCGGCGCCTTGATCACGGTGAGCCGCTCGGTGGACTCGGACGGGATCACGTCCAGCGGCGCGGCGCGGCTGCTGTCCTCCGGCGTGCCCATGCCGATGCCGTCGACCACGACCGAATTCTGCGCGGCGTCGAGGCCGCGGATCACCACGTAGCGGCCCTCGCCCTGGTCGCGGGTGACGCTGATGCCAGGCAGGCGCGAGAGCGATTCGCCCACGTTCTGGTCGGGGTACTGGCCCATCGAATCGGACGAGATGCCGTCCTGGATGGCGTCGGCGCTGCGCTTGCTGTCGATCGCGCGCGCCTGCGATTCGTACTGCGCACGCACCACCACGGCATCGAGGTCGACGGCGGCTGGCCCGGGCATCTGGGGCGCGGCATCCTGCGCCATTGCGGGGACGGAACCAGCCAGCGCAAACGCGATGGCGAGACGGAGGGGATGGCGACGCGGCATGGGGATCCGGAAAGTGTGAATACCGGGTGCGCAAGCTATGTCGTTCGCGTTGCAGGGCGATGACAGCGCCCGCGCCGCGCTACCGGCGGCGTCGCGATTCGGTCACACTCGTGACATGAAGACGATGGAAGTCCGCCACCCGCTGGTACAGCACAAGATCGGCCTGTTGCGCGATGCTTCGCTCAGCACCAAGGCCTTCCGCGAGCTGGTCACCGAACTGGGCACGCTGCTGGCCTACGAGGCCACCGCCGACCTGGAAACCGAGCCCGCCACGACGCAGGGCTGGGCCGGCGAGGTGAGCGTGCGCCGCATCGCCGGCGCCAAGATCACCCTGGTGCCAATCCTGCGCGCGGGCCTGGGCATGCTGCCTGGCGTGCTGGCGCTGATCCCCGCTGCGAAAGTCAGCGTGGTCGGCCTGCAGCGCGACGAGAAGACGCTGCAGCCGGCCACCTATTTCGAGCGGCTGACCGGCCGCCTGGATGAACGCGACGCATTGATCCTCGACCCGATGCTGGCCACCGGCGGCACCCTGATCGCCACCATCGACATGCTCAAGCGCGCCGGCGCGCGCCGGATCCGCGGCATCTTCCTGGTCGCCGCGCCGGAAGGCCTGCGCGCGCTCGAAGCAGCGCACCCGGATGTCGCGGTCTACACCGCCTCCATCGACCAGCGCCTCGACGAGAAGGGCTACATCCTGCCCGGCCTGGGCGACGCCGGCGATCGCATCTTCGGCACGCGCGTGGACTGAAGTGGCACGGACGCGGATTCCGTGTCGCGTCCCGCACCGCGGTGCCCGGCTCTGCCATTCCGAGCCAAGGCGACGCTGAAAAATTGTCATTTCGAGCGTAGCGAGAAATCTAGCTTCTGATTTTCGGAGGGTCGCGTGCTTCGAATTGACGCCGCGCCCTGTCGACCGGGGATCGCTTTTCGCTCGGTCAGGGCATCCTGCCCTGACTCGCGCGCAAAACATCCATGTTTTGCTCTCCGCGACCCCCGGTCGCCAAGGCACGGCTCGCTGCGTTTGGTGCTGCGATGCTCCGGGTGGAGCTTTTTTTTCGAAGCCACGCCAATGACTCGACGATGGTCGTCCCGGGGTGGGGGTTGCGTAGAGCAGCGCATGGATGCGCTGCGGCGGCGAGTCAGCCATGGATGGCCGACCGAGCCGGGGAGCAACCCCCAGCCCGGGACGACTCCCGGCCACAGGCCTGATCCAGTCGCTTGCAATCCGGCCGACTCCTCTCGATGGAAGAACAACCGTTTTTTACGCCCGCGTCCATCGCTCCGCCATCCGTGCGATGACAGCAAACCCTACTCCGCCGGCGTCAGCGCCTCGATCGCAGCTGCCACGTACACCAGCGGCGCGTTCCAGTTGATCGCGATCTCGTTGCTGGCATAGCTGCAGTCGTGGTCGAGCCACGACAGCGCCGGCAGCTTCGAGGCATACGGCAGCGGGCAGTCGCCTGCATCCTGTTGCCGCGGATTGGGGCCTCCCGAAAGCAGCCCCGGCACCGGTTCGGCGATGCCGTCGGCCTGCGAAGGCCGGTGGTGGATGTGCATCGGCGTGCGCAAACCGTGCCCGGTCACGAAGGACACGCCCAGCGGATTGCGCCCCAGCACGTAGTCCAGCTGCGACTGCGCCGCGTCCAGGTATTCGCGGCGCGCCGACAGCCGATAGCCCTGCACCAGCATCAGCGCCTGGTTAAGCGCCTGCGCGCTGCTGCCCCAGACGAAATCCTCCGCCTGCATCGCCACGCGCCAGGGCGAGTCCGCCGACACCGCCGCCAGGCGTGCGGCCAGGCCCTCGATGCCGTTGGTCACGCGCGCACGCGCGGCTTCGGGCAGGCGTTCGCGATGGCGCGCCAGCGAGCTCCAGCCCAGGGCACCGACCTGCGCCCACGACGGCACTGCGGGCTCGGTGGCGTGGCGCTCGAAGGCCGCAAGATAGGCATCGTCGCCGGACAGCAGGTACAGCTCGGCCGCGGCCCAGGCGAACTCGTCGTCCAGCGACTCGTCGCCATAAGCACCGGTGTGCACGTCCGCGGGCTGCCGGTAGGCCACGTCCGGATGCGCCTGCGCCCAGCCCCAGGCACGCGTGGCCGCTTCGCGCATACGCGCCGGCACACCGGGGAACTGCGCCTCGAACGGCGCATACACGCGCGCAGCCATCGCCATGACCGCGGCGAAATCCAGCGCCGCGGCGGTGCCCTTCTGCACCACGTAGCGCGGCTTGGTGGCCGCATCGGGCATCACCACGCCGTCGAACCGGAGGTTGGTGAGCTTGTGATAGACGCCGCCGTCGGCCGGATCCTGCATCTCCAGCATCCAGCGCAGGTTCCACCAGGCTTCGTCGAGCAGGTCCGGCACGGCGTTGCCGCTTTCGGGAATGCCGATGTCGCGACCGCGGAAGAACTCCGGGAAGTCCTCCCACGCGGCCAGCAGCGTGTACATCGTGATGCCGGAATTGACCACGTATTTGTTGTAGTCGCCCGCGTCGTACCAGCCGCTTGGCGCCGAGACGAGGCTGCCCTCGGGCCTCGAGGCCGACGCGGCGGACGCGTGTACCCGTACCTGCGTATCCGGGTGCCCCGCCGCGCGTGCATACCGGCCCGCATGCGCGGGCTCGAGCGCCGTGCCCGCGCGGTTGAAGTAGAAGCCCTTGAGCGCGGCATCGGCCAGCGCCGCGTAGGGCTGCACATCCACGCGGAACGGATCAGACGCAGGCAACCCGTCCACTTTCAGCCGGTATTCGCCGGCCGGCAGCGCCGTGACGTCGGCGATGGCGGCAGCGCGATTGGCGGGCGCCCAGCGCGCCGCCGTCGACAGATCGCCTTCCAGCACCAGTTGCCCGTCAGTGTCGCTGACCACTTCAAAACGCGCGCCGGTTGCGCCTTCTACGACCGCGAGCTTGGCCGCATCGGGATGGAAGCCGAGCTGGTTGAACCGGATCTGCGGAGCCACTGCAGATGCCGCCGTGCCGGCCTCGCCGCTGGCGATTGCAGGGGTGGCGGGCAGCAGGGCCAGCGCCACGGCGCAAAACGAAAGAAGGCTGGATGGTTTGATCATGTCCCGATGCTGGCCGCCACGGGCGCGGCATGCAAGCGGGGCCGGGCCCCGAGGCGGGTAGGGACACCGCCAAAATAGATCCGGCTGGGCCGACAGATGCCGACCCAGCCGAACCTGCGCTTGCATCCAGCATCTCCCTGCGGCACCGCTCCTGATGGCTTCCTTCCCTGGAGCCGACGCGACCACGGTGCAACCCTCGGCCATGCGCGCGTTGCAAGCAATGGGCCAAGGGGGTCGGAATGCGACAGTATCGCTGACAATCCAAAATCTTGACTAATAAAATCATTGACTTGCGAAATCATGCCAACGAAGCTGGACAAGCGATGTCAATTTCGTTGACACGACAGAATCACTGTCATCGGCGAGCCGGACCCGTGCTATACCGTCTGGCCCCGCACACGGATACCGGCATGAAGTTGAGTACCCGCATCCGGACCACCCGGGTGCGCGCCGGCCTCTCGCAGGCCGAATTGGCCGAATCGCTCGGCGTCAGCCGCAGCGCCGTCGGCAACTGGGAGAGCGCGCGCGGCGGCGTCCATCCGTCCAGCGAGCGGCTGGCCGAACTCGCCATGGCCACCGGCGTGTCCTACGAATGGCTCGCGACTGGCCGCGGCACGGCGACGACGCCCAGCGAGGGCGTCCCCGCGGCCGATGCCGAGTTCGTCGACGACCTGGTCGAACGTCGCCTGCTGCAGGGCTTCCGTGCCTGCAGCGAACCGCTCAAGCAGGCGGTCCTGGTGCTGATCGAGGCGCAGCTGCCAAAGCGCGGGAGGCGCTCGCGCAGCGGAGACTGATGACCGGTGCGCTCAGACCAGCTGCACGGCCAGCATCTGCCACAGCCCCGCCAGCGCCATCACCAGCAGCAGCACGAAGGTGAGCAGGGTCCCGGCGAAACGTCCGAACGAGTAGCCCGCCGATCCACCCAGGCCAATGGCGTGCAGCAGGCGCGCGACCAGCAGCCCCAGGCCGCAGCTCCAGACCAGGACCGACGGGCTTCCGCACAGTTCGAGCAGGGCCAGCAGCACCAGCGCCAGCGGCACGTACTCGCCGAAGTTGGCGTGCACCCGCACCCTGAGCGCCAGCGCCTGGTCGCCGCCGCTGCCGACACCGATCCGCTTCGCGCGGCGCTGCAGCACCACGCGCACGGCCAGGACGAGGTACAGCAGCGCGTGCAGCGCGGCGATGAACAGGCTGATGCGTGGGGTCACGGCGTCGCGTCCCGGATCAATGCACGCGCGGCCAGCCGCGCGTGCTGGTGGACGGCGGAAAACCGCCCGCGCTCGTCGCGTGCCAGCTGCACCAGCGCCACGTCCGGATCATGGGTCAGGAACAGGTGCACGTCGCGCGCAAGCTTGTCCGCGAGGAAGGCCTGCTTCTCGTCGATCAGCAGCTCCGGGCAGCGGTCGTAGCCCATGGTGATCGGCACGTGCACCCAGGGCAGGCCCGGCACCAGGTCGGCGCAGAAGACCACGCCGCCGTGCGGCCGGCCCTCGCGCAGTTCGTGGCCGAGGATCTCGGCCAGCAGCATCCCCGGCGTGTGGCCGTCGCTGTAGTGGAAACGCACCGCGTCGCCCAGCGAAGGCGTGCGGTCGCCGTCGACGAACTCGATGCGGCCGGTGGCCTCAAGCAGGGCGGGCAGTTCGGGGATGAAGCTGGCGCGGTCGCGCAGGTGCGGACTGCGGGCGCGCTGCCAGTGTTGGCGGCCGATGACGAAGGTGGCGTTCGGGAACAGCAGCTCCAGCCCACGCTCCGCCGACCACGGCGCCAGCAGGCCGCCGGCGTGGTCGAAATGCAGGTGGCTGAGCACGACCACGTCGATGTCGGTGTGCTCGAAGCCGGCCTCACGCAGTGAATCGAGGAGTACGTGGTGGCTCTCGGCCACGCCGAAGCGTTCGCGCAGGTTTGGATCGAAGAAGGCGCCGATGCCGGTCTCGAACAGCACCGTCCTGCCGTTGAGCGGCGTTGCCAGCAGCGCGCGCGTGGCCAGGCTGACGCGGTTGAGTTCGTCCGGAACCATCCACTTGGTCCACATTGCCCTCGGCGCATTGCCGAACATCGAGCCGCCATCCAGACGCTGCGAATTGCCTTCGATCGACCAGAGCTTCATGCCGTTTTCCCGGGTTGGATCCTGCCTCAGCGCTCCGTGACAACCGCCGTTTCAACCGCCGCCTTGCCCACCGGATTGCGTGGGTCGCTGCCGCCGTGCAGGGTGTTGTCGCGCAGGTTCCATTCCACCGTCTGCAGGTTGCCCCAGACATGGCTGGAGCCGCGGCCACCTTCGGCCTCGTCGCCGGGCAGCCTGAGCGTATGGCCGAGCGCGCGCAGCGCCTGTGCCACCTGCGGCGTGAATGCGCCGCTCTCTGCGCCGATCACGTCCGGCATCCACTGGTGGTGGTAGCGCGGCAGCGCGGCGACGGCCTGCGCATCGAGCCCGGCGTCGTAGCCGAGGATGCCCAGCAGCACCATGGTGATGATGCGGCTGCCGCCGGGCGTGCCAAGCGCGACCACGCGCTCGCCCGATTGCATGAAGGTCGGCGTCATCGAGCTGAGCATGCGCTTGCCCGGTGCGGGCGCGTTGGCGTCGTAACCCATCACCCCGAACGCGTTGGGCGTGCCGGGCTTGAGCGCGAAGTCGTCCATCTCGTTGTTGAGCAGCACGCCGGTGCCGGGCGGCACCAGGCCCGAGCCGAACAGCAGGTTCACCGTCTGCGTGACCGCGACGCGGTTGCCGGCGCCGTCGATGATGGAGAAGTGCGTGGTTTCCTCGTCCTCCAGCGGCGTCTGCTCGCCCGACAGCATGTCGCTGGGCGTGGCCCGCGCTGGATTGATCGTCGCGCGCAGGCCGGCGGCGTAGTCGCTGCTGGTCAGCAGGCGCTGCGGCACCTGCACGAAATCCGGATCGCCCAGGTAGAAGGTGCGGTCGCGGAAGGCGCGACGCATCGACTCGACCACCAGGTGCGTGCGCGCGGCCTCGTCGAGCTGTTGGAGGTCCCATCCCTCCAGGATCTGCAGCATCTGCGCCAGCGCGATGCCGCCGGACGACGGCGGTGGCGCGGTGACGATGTCCCAGTCGCGGTAGCGGAAGCGGATCGGCTCGCGCTCCTTGATCGTGTACGCGGCCAGTTCGTCGGCGCTCCACTGTCCGCCCTCGGCGTTGACGCCGGCGACGAGCTTTTTTCCGACCTCGCCACGATAGAAGCCGTCGAAACCGTGCTCGGCAAGCAGCTGCAGCGTGCGCGCCAGGTCGGGCTGGCGGAACACGTCGCCTTGCTCCGGCGCAGCGCCGCCGGCGAGGAACACCGCGCGCGTGCCGGAGTAACGCTCCATCACCTCGCGCCGCTGCTGGTAGCCGCGGGCGAAGCGTTCGTAGACTGGAAAGCCGTCGCGCGCGACGCGGATCGCCGGCGCCAGCGAGGTCGCCAGTGGCAGCTCCCCGTACTTTTCCGCGAGGTGCACGAACGCCGCCGGCAGCCCCGGAATGCCCGCAGACCAGGGACCGTTGATCGCGCGGTCGCGATCCAACTCGCCATCGGGCGTGAGGTAGCGCTCCGGGGTCGCCGAGGCTGGCGCGGTCTCGCGCGCGTCGACGAAGACGTCGCGACCGGTCTTCGCATCGTGCAGCAGGAAGAAGCCGCCACCGCCCAGCCCCGAGGAGATCGGCTCGACCACCGACAGCACCGCGGACACCGTGATCGCCGCATCGAAGGCGTTGCCGCCGGCGCGCAGGGTTTCGAAACCGGCGTTGGTGGCCAGTGCATGCGCCGAGGCGATCGCCGCGCCCGGCGGATGCGCCGGCTTCGTCTCGCGCGCGAGTGCGGAGGAGCCAGCCAGGAAGGCCAGCAGCAGGACCGTGCGGAACAGGGTGTTCAAGGATTCTCCTCCGGCGCATTGGCCTGGGATTGCCCGCCCTGCAGGCGCAGCAGCTTGGCCAGCAGCTGCGGCTCGCTTTCGGGATGCTCGGGATCGGGGTCGATGCATTCGACCGGGCACACCATCACGCACTGCGGCTCGTCGAAGTGGCCGACGCATTCGGTGCACAGGTCCGGATGGATCACGTAGACGGTTTCGCCCTGGGTGATCGCGCTGTTCGGGCAGGCCGGCTCGCAGACGTCGCAGTTGACGCAGAGCTCGTTGATCTTCAGGGCCATGCCCGCATTGTATGCCCTGCACCGCCAACGGTCCGTTCCACCGGCGGAATGGCGCGGGCCGCCACTGACCCCAGGCTGTTTGCAGGAGCGGCCTCAGCCGCGATCACCACATGAGGTGGCGCGACGCATCGGGTCGCGCGATCGCGGCTGAAGCCGCTCCTACACGGGTGCCCCCATTCCGAACCCGCGCAGCGGGTGGAAGGAAGACCATCCGGCAGCCGCACCCGCTTGCGCGGGCGCGGCCGGATGGTCACTTGGATTCGACGAAGACGTATTCCACGCCGGCAGGCTCGACGGCGGCACGGACGCGGTCGTTGTTGGCGCTGTCGCCGATGTAGACCACGCGCACTTCCTTCATGGTGTTCGGGTTCACGGTCTCGAACGCGGACACGATCAGGTCGGCGGTCTTGGTCGGGTTGAGGCCGGCGTAGGCGAGGATGTTGCCCTTCACGATGCCGCGGCCGACGTCCATCGTGGCCTTCTCCAGGAGCCGGTTGTACTCCTCCGGATCATTCGGGTTGTCGTTGGCCGGCACGCGGTACACGTAGGGCTGGGCGGTGATGCCCTCCATGTGACGCGGGATCTGGTCGTTCAGGTAGTCCTGCCAGGCGGCCTTGTCGTCGGTGGTCGGCGAGGCGAGCGGCGCGCGCTCGACTGGCGCGGCCTCTTCCTTGTTGCATGCCGCGAGCGGCAGCAGCAGGCACGCGGCCAGCGCAATGCTGTTCAACAGTTTCATCTCGGGTACTCCGGGTGAGGTGTGGGGATGGATATCAATCCGCGGCGCGCTGCCACTCGGCCTGCAGCGCCTCGGCCACGGCCGCCGGCACGAAGCCGGACACGTCGCCGCCCAGGCGCGAGATCTCGCGCACCAGCGACGATGAAATGAAACCGTGCTGCTCGGCCGGGGTGAGGAACAAGGTTTCCACTTCGGGAATCAGGTGGCGGTTCATGCTCGCCATCTGGAATTCGTACTCGAAGTCCGACACCGCGCGCAGGCCGCGCAGCAGGATGCCGCCGCCCACCTCGCGCACGAAATGCGCAAGCAGCGAGTCGAAGCCCTGCACCTCCACGTTGGTGTGGTGTGCCAGGGCTTCGCGCGCGAGCCGCACGCGCAGCTCCAGCGACAGCGTCGGCTTCTTCGACGGGCTTGCGGCCACGCCCACCACGAGCCGCTGCCACAGCGGCGCGGCACGGTCGACAAGGTCGATGTGGCCGTTGGTGATCGGGTCGAAGGTACCGGGATAGACCGCGGTGCGGGTACGGGCCGGGCTCATGATCTTGGCGGTTGCGCAGTCGCTGTCCGGAGTCGCGGCCAGTGTAGCAGCGCGGCCCGGCGCCGTTCAGCCGATGCGCCGGTACAGTGCGTGGCGGGTCTCGCGGGTCGTGCCTTCGCGGTGCGGCCGCCAGCCCGTACCGGGTTCGATGCTGCGCTGCAGCGGCGCCTCGACGTAGAGCCAGGCCTCGTCGGCCAGCCACGGATCGAGCTGCGCGAATACCGGTTCCCAGAGGTCTGCTGCAAACGGCGGATCGACGAACAGCACGTCGAAGCGGCCGTGCAGCGGCGCGCGCAGGAAGGCCAGCGCGTCGGCCTGCACGATCGTCGCCGCCTGCCCGTCTTCCAGCCTGGCCGTCACCGCGCGCAGCGATTCGCACTGGCGCGCATCGCGCTCCACCAGCAGCGCCTCGCGCGCGCCTCGCGAAACCGCCTCCAACCCCAGCGCGCCGCTGCCTGCGAACAGGTCCAGCACGCGCGCGCCCGGCAGCACCGGCTGCAGCCAGTTGAACAAAGTCTCGCGGGTGCGGTCCGGGGTCGGACGCAGCCCGGTCGCGTCCGCCACCGGCAGACGCGTACCGCGCCAACGACCGCCGATGATGCGCACGCTGCCGGGCGCACGGCTCATGGCGCAGGCGCCGCCTTCTGCGCGGCGATGAATGCGCGCACCTCGTCCTCCAGCACCGGCAGCGGCACCGACCCGAGGTTGAGCACGGTGTCGTGGAAGGGGCGCTGGTCGAAGCGGTCACCCAGCTCACGCTCGGCCTCCGCGCGCAGGTCGAGGATGGTGCGGTAGCCCAGGTAATAGGCCAGCGCCTGTCCCGGCCAGGAGATGTAGCGGTCGACCTCGGTTTCCACGTCGTGCCGCGCCAGTGCGGTGTGGCTGGCGAGGTAGTCGACTGCCTGCTGGCGGCTCCAGCCGTACTCGTGGATGCCGGTATCGATCACCAGGCGCGCGGCGCGCCACATCTCGAAGGTCAGCCGGCCGAACTCCTCGTAGGGCGTCTCGTAGATGCCCATCTGTGTGCCCAGCCATTCGGTGTACAGGCCCCAGCCCTCGCCATAGCCGGAAAAGTAGATCTGTTGGCGGAACTCCGGCCGCGCCGGCGCCTCCAGTGCAAGCGCCGCCTGGAAGCTGTGCCCTGGCGCGCATTCGTGGACCACCAGCGCCGGCAGGTTGTACAGCGGGCGCGAGGCCAGGTCGTAGGTGTTGAACAGGCACGCATCCAGGCCGCCGCGGCCGGAAGTGTAGATCGGCGCGATGTCGTCGGGCACCGGCAGGATCGTGAAGCGGTAGCGCGGCAGCGTGTTGAACGCGTACTTGAGCTGGCCATCGACCTTCTTGGCGATGTACGACGCGGCGGCCAGCAGCTCGCGCGGGGTGCGCGCATAGAACTTCGGATCGGTACGCAGGTACTGCAGGAACTCCTCGAAGCTGCCCTGGAAGCCAGCGCGCGCCATCACCTCGCGCATTTCCGCCGAGATCCGCGCCACCTCCTCCAGCCCGATCTCGTGGATCTCCCGCGGCTCCATGTCGCGGGTGACGTATTCGCGCAGCTGGGTGCGGTAGAAGGCACGGCCGTCGGGCAGGTCGCTGGCCGCGATCGTGGTGCGCGCGCGCGGCATGTAGTCCTCGCGGATGAAGGACAGCAGCTTCGTGTACGAGGGCACCACGTGTTCGAGCACAAGCCTGCGCCCCTCGGCCTGCAGCTCGCTGCGGCGCGGCTCCGGGATCGAGGCCGGCATCGCCTCGATCGAGGCGATGAAAGGGTTTCCCGCATCGGTGCGGGTATAGGGCTCGATGGTGCGGTCGCGGCCCTCGATGCTGACGCGCGGCACGCTCCAGCCGCGCGCCAGGCCCAGCTCCATGTTGGCCATGTGCTGGTCGAAGTGGCGCGGCAGGTCGCGCAGGCGCCCGAACAGGCGCTCCCATTCCGCCTCGCGCGCATAGGGCTGGCGCGGGACCAGATAGCCCCAGAAGAAGGAGTCGCTGTTGAAGGGCGCCTCCCAGGTGCGCCAGGCGGCCGAGTTGTGGTCGGCCTCGATCATGCTGCGGAACACCGCTGCGTTGACACGCTCCTGCGGCGACAGCGCATCGGGCGCAATCACGTCGAGCGCTTCGAGCACCTGTTTCCAGTAGCCGGCGCGACGCTCCCAGTCTTCCGCGGCGATCGACGGCATGCGGCCCGACGCCTGCCAGCGGCCGTCGATCTTCTCGCGCTCGAACTCCCGCTGGCGCCATTCCCACTCCTGCGTGTACAGCGCGCGCAGTGCCTGGTCCGCCTGGCTGGCGGAGGCCGGATCGGCCGCTGCCGGGGCTGCCTGCGGCTCCACCAGCTGCGGCTGCGCGAGCACTGCCTGGCCCGGCGCAAGCGACAGCGCCAGCATCAGCGCGCCTGCCGGCAGGCGGAAACGGGGGGATTGCGGCATTGCGGACTCCTGCGACGGACAGCTTCAACGGGGAGTCGATGGAACCCGATCCGGACACGGATGCCAAGGGCCTGCAGTCACGGGTGGCCCCGCGCCCGGTGGTAGCATGGCCGGCCTTTGGGACCGCCCCCCGACCGGTCCGCACCCGCCCGATGATCCGACTGTTCGGCCGCAAGAAGCCAGACCACGAGACTGCTGACGACGACCGTAGCGGGACCGGCCCGGGCGAGCGCAAGAGCCGCTACAGCATCGAGGAACTGGCGGCCGCGTTTCCGGATGCCGGCGCCGTTGCAGCGCCTGTGGAGTCGGAGCAGCAGTCCGCGCCACTACAGCCGCCGCCTCCCGCGCAGGAACCGCCGAGCACGCCGGAGCCAACGGGCAAACCCTCGACGCAACCTTCCATCGCCGTGCCCTCGCAGGAAAGCGAAGCGGCATTGCCGTCTCCGGCACCCGCGGAACTGCGGGCGCCGTCTCCGCTGCCGCCCGCACCGGAGCCGCCGCCGGCAACGCAAGCTGCGCCGGTCGCGCCCGCGTCTCCCGCAGCTGCGGTTCCCATTGCATCTGCAGCATCCGGCCAGCCCCCTACCGCCGATTCGACGCCGCTTGCTGAACCCGCCCCTACGACGCCGCCCGCGGCCCCGGGCAAGACCGGCTGGCGCGATCGCCTGCGCGGCAGCGTATTCGCGCGCAGCGTCGGCGGCCTGTTCTCGCGCAACCCGAAGCTCGATGACGACCTGCTCGACGAGATCGAGACCGCGCTGCTCACCGCCGACGTCGGCGTCACCGCCACCACGCAACTGGTCGAACAGTTGCGCAAGCGGATGAAGGCCCGTGAGTTCGCCGACGCCAGGGCCATGCTGGCCGCGCTGCGCGCGGACCTGATCGCCATGCTGCAGCCGGTCGCCAAACCGCTGCTGATCGACCGGGCGGCCAGGCCGTTCGTGATCCTCACCGTTGGCGTCAACGGCGTCGGCAAGACCACCACCATCGGCAAGCTGGCGCGTCGCTTCAAGGATGAAGGGCGTTCGCTGATGCTGGCCGCCGGCGACACGTTCCGCGCCGCCGCCGTTGCGCAGCTGCAGGCCTGGGGCCATCGCAACGGCGTGGCCGTGATCGCGCAGGGCCAGGACGCCGACCCGGCCTCGGTTGCGTTTGATGCGCTGCAGGCGGCGAAGTCGCGCGGCAGCGAAGTGCTGATCGCCGACACCGCCGGGCGCCTGCATACCCAGCAGGGGCTGATGGCCGAGCTGAGCAAGATCCGCCGCGTGCTGGGCAAGATCGACCCGACCGCGCCGCACGAGGTGCTGATGGTGATCGATGGCACCACCGGCCAGAACGCGCTGTCGCAGCTGCGCCAGTTCCATGCCGCGGTCAACGTCACCGGCCTGGTGGTCACCAAGCTCGACGGCACCGCCAAGGGCGGCGTGGTGTTCGCGCTGGCGCGCGAGTTCGGCATCCCGATCCGCTTCGCCGGCATCGGCGAGCGCCCCGAGGACCTGCGCGTGTTCGACGCCGAAGCTTTCGTCGACGCGCTGCTGCCCGAAACGCTCGGGTGAGCGCGACCCCGCGCCAGGCCAGGCCGCCGCAGGCGCGCCGGCGCTGGCGACGGATCCTCCTGCTGCTGTGCGCGGCGGCGCTTGCGCTGCTGGTCCTGCTGTCGCTGGTTGTCTGGATCGCGCTGCCGCCGGAGCGGATCGTGCCGCTGGTGCTGGCCCGCGTCGGCGCGTCGATGGGACTGGAGATCAGCGCCGCAGGCGATGCGGCCACGCGGCTGGGGCGCCAGCCGAGTTTCGTGGTGCGCGACCTGGTCGTGCGTGAGCCCGGTGCGGAGCGTCCACTGCTGCAGGCACGGCGACTGCTGGTCTCCCTGCCGTGGCGCACGATCCGCGGACTTGGCGATCCGCTGGAGCTGGTGCGCGTCGAGCTGGATGCGCCGGTGCTCGATGTGGCGGCGCTGCAGCACTGGCTGGCCACGCGCCCGCCGGGCGATGGCCGCGTGCCCACGCTCACGCGCGGGCTGCAGGTGCGCAACGGCCGTGTCGAAGGTGGCGGCTGGCGGATCGAAGCCTTCGCCCTCGGCCTGCCGCAGCTGCGCGACGACACACCGGTGCGCGCACGCGCTTCAGGCCGCTACGTGGATGCGTCGATGCGTGCGCCCTTCGATCTTGCGGCGACGCTGCAGCGCCCGGCGAGCGGGCGCGGCTTCGCGGTCGTCGGCGCGGTCACACCCGCACGCGCAGGCTGGCGGCTGCCCGCGCAGGTGACGCTGTCGGGCGCCCTGCACTGGGATGGAGCACTGGCGCTGCTGCCGGCCAGGTTCGGCGCGGGCGGACACTTCATTTCGGGCGACACGAGCATTCCTTTTTCCCTGGGCCTGCAGGGGCCGCTGCGCGCGCATGACGGCGCCTGGACCCTGCTGCCGGCCGGCGTTGCGCTGCGCGGCGGCGGGCTGGTGCCGGAGCTGGATGCACGCGGACGGCTGGCACTGGGTCGCCAGCTGCTGGTGCAGCTCGACGGACGCATCGCGCAGTGGCCCGCCGACTGGCCGGCGCTGCCGCCGCCGCTGGGCGCCTCGGAGCAGCCGCTGGCGCTGTCCACCAGCTATCTGGGTCCTGTCGATTTCAGCGCGCCGCTTGCGCTGCGCGTGGAGCGCGACGACCTGCGCTTCGACGGCCAACTCGACGTGCCCGGGCTGGTGGCCTGGGCATCGGACATGGATCGGGGCAGCCTGCTGCCGCCGCTCAACGGGAGGCTTGAAGCCGACGCGATGGAGATCTCGGGCGCGAGGCTTGAAGGCGTCAGCATCGAGTTCGAAGACGTCGGGGCGTCAACACCATGAGCCGCGCCGCCATCAGCGACGAGCCGGCCATTGACCGTTACGCCGAGCGCCTGCTGCAGTGGTTCGACGTCTCCGGTCGCCACGACCTGCCCTGGCAGCATCCACGCACGCCGTATCGGGTGTGGCTGTCGGAGATCATGCTGCAGCAGACCCAAGTGCGCGTGGTCGTGCCCTATTTCGAGCGCTTCGTCGCTGCGCTGCCGGACGTGCGCGCGCTTGCCGCAGCCACGCTCGACGAGGTACTCGCACTGTGGTCGGGCCTGGGCTACTACGCCCGCGCGCGCAACCTGCATGCTGCCGCGCAGCGCTGCGTCGGGCTGCATGGCGGCGAGCTGCCGCGCGACTTCGATGCCCTGCTCGCCCTGCCCGGCATCGGCCGCAGCACCGCGGGCGCGATCCTGTCGCAGGCATGGGGCGAGCCCTTTGCGATCCTCGACGGCAACGTCAAGCGCGTGTTGTGCCGCGTGCACGGCGTCGGGGGTTGGCCGGGGCTTCCCGCGGTCGAGAAACGGCTCTGGACCATCGCCACGTTGCATGTTCCCGGCGTGCCCGAAGGCCGCATGGCCGACTACACCCAGGCGCAGATGGATTTCGGCGCGACGCTGTGCACGCGCCACGATCCGGCCTGCATGCTGTGCCCGCTGCAGCACGACTGCGTGGCGCTGCAACAGGGCCGCGTCGACGACCTGCCCACGCCCAGGCCTGGCAAGCCGCTGCCCGAACGGCAAACGCTGGTGCTGCTCATTCGCGATCCCGAAGGCCGTGTGCTGATGCAGCGTCGCCCGCCGACCGGCATCTGGGCCGCTCTCTGGTCATTGCCCGATCACCCGGAGGCGGGCGCCGCACGCACGTGGTTCGAACGCCACGTCCGTGATGGTTTCGACAGCGGCGAAGCGCTCGACCCGATCGCGCACGGCTTTACCCATTTCCGCCTCACGCTGCAGCCGATCACATGGCGCGGGGTCATGCTGCGCGCGTCGGTGCAGGACAACCTCGACCTGCGCTGGGTCAGGCGCGATGAACTCCGATCCCTCGGCATCCCCGCCCCCATCCGCACCCTCCTCGAATCAACCTTGCCCCCGTAGGAGCGGCTTCAGCCGCGACCCGAACCCGACGGGCCTACGCAGCCGCAGCAGGAAGCCGCCTCTTCAGCCGCCGATCGGCACGGCCGCAGCCCTCGCCACGCATCTATTCACATGAACGCCCCGCGGCTGAAGCCGCTCCTACAATAGGGGCTGGCATCTACCGGAGTGCACAGCATGGCCCGCACCGTTTTCTGCAGCTACGAACAACGTGATACGGAGGGCATGGACTTCGTGCCCTGGCCGGGCGAACTGGGCAAGCGCGTGTTCGCCAACATCGGCAAGTCCGCCTGGGCGACGTGGCTGGCGCACCAGACCATGCTGATCAACGAGAACCGCCTCTCGCCGCTCGATCCCAAGCATCGCGCCTTCCTCGAGGAAGAGATGCAGAAGTTCCTGTTCGCCGGCGGCGCGGACAAGCCCGCAGGCTACGTGCCGGAAGACGGAACGTCCTGAGCGGCTGTCGCGCTGCTTTTCGACGGCCGTCGGCTGCCGAGGAGCACCATGGATGACCAGCCCTGCGGGCTGTTGAAAATCGCTTCCAGCGTTCGCTGGAATGACGGTCAAGGTGAGGCGCTGCAACACCAGCAGCGGCCATCCCGGCGACGCAAACCACCGTCGCCCCAGCGAACGCCAGCCACCGTCATCCCGGCGAACGCCAATCACCGTCATCCCGGCGAAAGCCGGGATCCATTTTCACAGCCGCAGCGTCGCCAGGAGCAACATGAATCCCATGATTGCCTTGGAATGACGCTCGTCCAGCTTCGCACCCCATGCGCCGAACCCGCGTCGCGCGACAGCGACGTGCGCCTCAGGATCCGCTTTCGCGCTCCTGCACCTGCGCTTCGCGCAACTCCTTCTCCGACGCACGCAGCGCCTTGACATCCAGCGGACGGATCTCCCGGATGTGGCACGGCATTCGCATCGAACCTGCGCCCCGTGCGATGACCTTGTCGAAGCTCGCATGCACGCGATTCATCTGGCTGGTCAACCCGATCGCCGGCGCAAACTCCAGGTCCGGGCATGGGCCCTGCAGCGCCAGCAGCCAGGCTTCGGCGGGCCTGGTCCACACCACCAGTTCGCTGTCGCCCAATGGCGTCCAGCCGTTGATGCTTCCGAAGAAGCGGAAACTCGGCACCGGCTCGCCGGCATGCGCCTGGTAAAGCGCACGCTTTCCTGCCGCATCCAGCCCGGCACTGGAAGCACACGCAGCCAGCGCCAGCAGCGCCGCCGACGCGGCAATCGTCATCAGCTTCTTCGTATCCATCGTCGCCTCCTCAGGCCGCAGCTCGTGAGCCGACCTCATGATGCGCCCGTGGCGACTGCGGCAGGCCTTGCCTGGATCCGGAAGTTCAGGACCCGCTCGGCATCGCCGCCACGCGGACCGGATGCCACAATGCCCGCATGAGCCCATCGCACAGTCCGCATGACACCTGCTTCCGCCGATGAACCCCGCTTCGGCACGTTGATCGTCGGCGGCGGTGCCGCGGGCGTCCTCGTCGCAATCGGGCTGTTGATGGATGACCGCTGCGCGGAGCCGGTCGCGATCATCGAACCAGATGCGCAGCTTGCGCGCGGCGCGGCCTACGCCACCGGGCGCGCCGAGCACCTGCTCAACGTGGTCGCGTCGCGCATGAGCGCGATCGCCGGGCAGCAGGACCACTTCGTCCGCTTCCTCGCCCAGGATGCGGCCATCGGCGAGGACGGATTGCGCGACAGCTTCGCCCGCCGTCGCGACTACGGACGCTACCTGCGGCATACCCTCGAAACCCTGCCCGCGCAGCGCGCGCCCACGCACCTGCGCGAGCGCGCGGTCGATATCGAGCGCCTGGACGGCGGCTTCCGCGTGCACCTGGCCGACGGCGGCAGCGCACTCGCGCGCCACGTGGTGCTCGCCATCGGCAACGCGTCCCGGCCTCTGCCCGGATACCTGCAGCATCCCGGGATGCGCCTGGCCGAAGCCTGGGACTACGACGCGGTGCAGCGCATCGACCCCGACGACGCGGTCTGCATCCTCGGCTCGGGCCTGAGCATGGTCGATGCCACGCTCAGCCTCGCCGCGGCCGGACACCGCGGACCGATCCACGTGCTCTCGCGGCATGGCCTGATGCCGTTGCCGCATGCGCCGACCGGCCCGCAGCACGGCACGAGCGTCGATGACCTGCTGCCGCTCGGCGTTCGCGATCGCTGGCGCGTGCTGCGCAGCCGGATCGAGGCGGCGGTCGCGACCGGCGAACCCTGGCAATGGAGCTTCGACCGGCTGCGCCACCATGGCCAGGCGCTGTGGCAATCGCTCGACGACGCACAGCGTCGCCGCTTCCTGCGTCACGCCGTGCGCTATTGGGACATCCACCGCCACCGCATCGCGCCGGAGGTAGCCGCGACCCTGGACGCGCTGCGCACCAGCGGCCAGCTCCAGAGCAGGGCCGGCCGACTGCAGGCAATCACGGCGGACCCCGCCAACGGCAGCCACGTGCATTTCCGTCCGCGCCATGGGCTGCGCGAACACATGCTGCGCGCCGACTGGATCATCAACGCCACCGGCGTGGAGACCAACATCGACCTGCGCCCCGGCACCCTGCTGCAGGCGCTGCGCGGACGCGGCCTGGTCCTGCCCGGGCCGCAGGGGCTGGGCGTGGCCAGCAGCGACATCGGCCACGTCTACAACCGCAGCGGCCGGCCCGACCCGGGCCTGTACGTTCTCGGCGCCCTGCGCATCGGTGACCTGTGGGAGAGCATCGCCATCCCCGAGCTGCGTGAACAGGCGCAACAGATCGCCGCGGATATCCTCACGACCGGTGCGCAGTCCCGCAACTGAGGCCCGCAGCCCGCAGGGGCTTCAGTCAACCGCAGGTGGCGATGACCACCGACGTACCGCCACCCATCGGCACCAGCACCGCCGTGGGGTGGCCGGTTTCCACATAGCGGCGCGAGGCCATCGTGTGCGCCTCCTCGATCGCCTGCAGCTTGGTCGGACGGTACAGCGCCTCGGCCTCGGCCACGCCCTGGCTGCGCACCCGCCAGCCTCCCGCGGAGGCCTCGATCTCGATCAGTTCACGAATCATGTTCCGGCACCTTCGAAAGAAAGGTGCCCCGGCTGGTTCGGCATTCTCCGGCCGGACCCGCGTCCCTGCAGCGCCATTCTCCGATGGTCGCTGCCGGGGCGGAGACAAGCTTGCGCCGCGGCACGGGGAAGCACAGTCAGCGGCTAACGCGACGAGGTGTAGGAAAAGTCCTACACAGTTCAGACCCGGAGAACCGAGGGAGGCAGAAAAAAACCGCCCTGAGGCGGTCTCTTCTTCTCTCTGCAATGGTGGCCGGGGAGGGAGTCGAACCCCCGACACGGGGATTTTCAATCCCCTGCTCTACCAACTGAGCTACCCGGCCACGCGCTCCGGCGCTGGGCCGTGCGAGCCGCGCATGATACGGGCGGCCGGTCCGTCGGGCAAGCAGGGGAACCTGGTCCGCCAGGGATTCAGGCGCCCCGGCCAGCGCCCCGCCCCGCCCGACCAACCCCTACCGTACGTCGTAGTATCCTCGCGGCAGTCCGTGACGACGCGTGGGGTTGCGATGAAGCTTGGATGGCGTGTGCTGGCGTTGCTGGTGGTGGTGTCCCTGGTGGCGTGCTCGAGCCGCGGCGTGCCGCGGCGGGTGTCGGAGCCGACGGCCAGCCTGCAGCAGCTGACGGTCGGGGCCGACGGTAGCTGGTCGATCGAGCTGCGGCTGCAGAACTACAGCAGCATCCCGATGCGCTTCGAGGCGGTGTCGCTGGTCTTTACCGTCGACGAGCAGGCGGCCGGCACCCTGGCCGCGCAGCCGGCGCTGACCATCGGGCCGGAGTCGGCCGACGTGATCACCGTGGCCTTTGCTCCCTCCGCCGATGCGCGCCTGCTGCTGGCCGGCAGGCTGGCCGACGGCCGCGGGATGCAGTACCGGCTCGAAGGCACCATCGACGCCGCGCCCACCGACCGCGGCAAGGTCCGCGACTACGAGGTCAAGCGCGACAGCCGGCTGAGCCCGGTGCCCGGCCTGCCGGGCGTGCTGCGCTGACCGCACCGCCATTCGACCTGCGAGCATTCCGATGAGCACCTATTCCGCGCCGCTGCGCGACATGCGCTTCACCCTGTTCGACCTGCTGGACGTCGAGTCCGGCTTCGCCCGCCTTGGCTTCGCAGACACGGGACGCGACATCATCGATCCCATGCTCGACGAAGCCGCGCGCTTCAGCGGCACGGTGCTGGCGCCGTTGAACAAGGCCGGCGACGAGCACGGCGTGGTCTACGACAAGGACAGCGGCAGCGTCACCACTGCGCCCGGTTTTGCCGAGGCCTACCGCCAGTTCACCGAGGGCGGCTGGAGCGGCCTGTCGGCGCCGGCCGAGTTCGGCGGCATGGGTATGCCGCACGTGGCCGGCATGCCGCTGGAGGAGATGATCAACTCGGCCAACCTGGCCTGGGGCAACTTCCCGCTGCTCTCGCACGGCGCGGCCAGCGCGCTGCAGCACCACGGCGAGGAATGGCTGCAGAAGGTGTTCCTGGAGAAGCTCGTCACCGGCGAGTGGACCGGCACCATGTGCCTGACCGAGCCGCACTGCGGCACCGACCTGGGGCTGCTCAAGACCCGCGCCGAACCCGCGGCGGACGGCGCGTACTCGCTCACCGGCACCAAGATCTTCATCACCGCCGGCGAGCACGACCTCACTCCCAACATCATCCACCTGGTGCTGGCGCGGCTGCCGGACGCACCGGCCGGCAGCAAGGGCATCTCGCTGTTCGTCGTACCCAAGTTCAGGGTCGACCGCGAAGGCAGCGTGGGCGAGCGCAACGCGGTGCGCTGCGGCGCGGTCGAGCACAAGATGGGCATCCATGGCTCGGCCACCTGCGTGATGAACTTCGACGGCGCGGAGGGCTGGCTGGTCGGCCAGCCGCATCGCGGCCTGATGGCGATGTTCACCATGATGAACACCGCGCGCCTGGGCGTCGGCATCCAGGGCCTGGGCCTGGCCGAACGGGCCATGCAGAACGCGCTGCGCTATTCGCGCGAACGATTGCAGTCGCGCGCGCTGTCGGGCGCGAAGTTCCCCGAGCGCCCGGCCGATCCGATCATCGTGCAGCCGGACGTGCGGCGCATGCTGCTCACCTGCAAGGCGCTGGTGGAGGGCGGCCGCGCACTGGCCTACCACGCAGGCCTGCAGGTCGACCTGGCTGCACACGCGGCCAGCGAGGATGAGCGCAAGGCGGCCGACGAACTGCTCGGTTTCCTCACCCCGATCGTCAAGGGCTGCCTGACCGAATGGGGCGTGGAGTGCACCTACCACGCGCTGCAGTGCTTCGGCGGCCACGGCTACATCGCCGAGCACGGCATGGAGCAGCTGGCGCGCGATGCGCGCATCACCACGCTCTACGAAGGCACCACCGGCATCCAGGCGCTGGACCTGATGGGCCGCAAGACCATGCAACTGCAGGGCGCGGGGCTGAAGGCGTTCCTGGGCATGGTGCAGGTGTTCTGCGAGCAGCAGGTTGGCAACCCGGCGATGGCCGAGTTCATCGGCCCGCTGATGGAGAAGGCGCAGGAGTGGCAGGCGCTGACCATTGCGATCGCCAAGCGTGCGGCGGCGGATCCGGAAGAGATCGGCGCGGCGGCATACGACTACCTGTTCTATTCGGGCTACGTGGCGCTGGCCTACTGGTGGGCGCGCAGCGTGGCCGCGGCCGATGCCTCGTCGCAGCCGCAGGCCTTCAAGGATGCCAAGCGCGAGACCGCGCGCTTCTATTACGCGCGCCTGCTGCCGCGCACGCTGGCGCACAAGGCGGCGATCGACAGCGGCCCGGCGCCGCTGCTGTCGCTGGACGAGGCTGCGTTCGACGCCTGAGGCTGGTGCGCCCGCGTCGCGCTGCACGTCGTGTCGATACGCCTGATCGCCCCCGCAGTGGCCGGCTACGGGCACCGCCGCCGGTCGCGCAATCGTCACCGAATGGCGTTATGCTCGGCGTCCGATGGAGTCTGACAGAGCGCAGCTTCGCGAGATTCCCCCCGGAATCCCTGGGATTCCGGAAGGCGTCGTCGCCCCTCGATTTCCGGTCCCGCATGCACTGCCGCACCGCCTCGATTCGGTGCGGCTGCTTTCGCTCGACGCCCACGGCCGCGCGTTGAACTGGATCAGCTGGCAGGACGCAGCCTGCCTGTATGCGCGCGGTGCGGTCGCCTGGACCCTCGGCGACCCCTGCCTCAACGTGCGCGGCGGCACCAGCCGCCTCACCGGCATGCGCAGCACGCTCGAGCTGCATCCGATCATCGCCGCGCGCAGCACGGTGCGCCCGCAGGCGCTCGACCCGACGCCCGCGCTCACCAACGCCTCGCTGTTCGCGCGCGACCAGCACCTGTGCATGTACTGCGGCAAGGGCCACAGCCGCCAGCTGCTCACCCGCGACCACGTGGTGCCGCTCTCGCGCGGCGGCCGCGACACCTGGGAAAACGTGGTCTGTGCCTGCTTCCACTGCAATTCGCGCAAGGGCGGGCGCACCCCGCAGCAGGCCTCGATGCCGCTGCTGGCCGTGCCCTACCGGCCGAGCTGGATCGAGCACCTGATCCTGTCCAACCGCAACATCCTTGCCGACCAGATGGCCTTCCTGCGCTCGCACCTGCCCAAGCGCAGACGGCCGCGCCAGTAGGGGATCTTGCGGGCCACCGGGCAGGCCTGCCTGCCCTCGCCACGGCCCCCGGCACCCATAGCGGCCCTGCGGCCGCATCGCAGCTCGAGACCGGAGCGCGGGCGCGCCCGCGCTCCGGTCGGCTACACTCGCGGGATCATCCGTAATGAATCCGCGCAATGTCCCTGACCATCGGCCTGGCCGGGATGGACCCTGCAACCGAAACCGCACTCAAAGCGGCCTTCATCGAAGCCAACCAGCGCCTCGGCGGCCGTTGGCAGTTGCTCCCCGAAACCCAGGCCGACCACATCGTGGTCGACATGGACAGCATGTACGGTCCGATGAGTTGGCTGCGCCTGCACGCCTCGGGCAAGCGCGTGGTCGGCCTGACCTCGGCCACGCGCGCGCAGACCGACTTCCGACTCAGCCGCCCGTTCAGCGCCGACTCGATCGCCGCGCTGCTGCAGGAGGTCGCCAGCGAAGCCGAAGCGAAGCCCGCGCCGGCTGCAGTGGATGTCGTGGATGTCGCGCTGCCTGCAGCTGCGGAAGCCGCACCGGCTGGAGCCGCGGACGCGCCGCCCGCCCAGCCCACAGCAATGCCCGAAGCCGCCGGACCGATCCCGTCTCCGGCACCCGAGCCCATCGACACGCAGCCCGTCGCCGAGCCTGCTCCGGCATCCGCAGAGCCCGCGACCCAGCCCCCGCAGGGCGCCACCCTGTTCGTGCGGCTCACGTCAGGCGAGCTCGCCGGCCTGCGTCGTTATCGTCGACCCAGCGGCCCCACCCTGCTGATCGATGCCGGCGCACGCACCTATCACGGGCCGGCCGCCCTCAAGCCGCTGATGCCCTACTTCGAAGGCGAGGTCTCCGAGGCCGCGCTGGAAGTCGTGGACGCGGCGACCTTCGAGCGCGAGGCGGCCGCTGCCGGCCCGCCGCAGCCGCTGGCGCGCCTGGTCTGGGTGGGGGCGCTGGCCAGCGGCCAGGGCAGCCTGCTGCCCGGCCATGATCCGGGCGCCAAGTACCGGCTCAACCGCTGGCCGCAGACCGAACGCGAGTTTCCGCGCCATTTCCGCATCGCCACCGCGATGATGAGGGCGCCGGCCACGCTGGCCGAAATTGCCGCAACCAGCGACATCGCGCTGGAGGAAATCGTCGACTTCGTGAACGCCAACCTCGCCACGGGCGCGGCCGAGGCGGTCGCCGAGGCGGCGCCCGAACCCGTGCCGCAGGCGCGCTCTGGCGGGCTGCTGGGCCGCCTGCGCGGTCGCTGACCCGTCGCAGCGCCTGCACGTCGCGCAGGCGGTGCAGGATTACAATGTGCAGATGATCGATTCCAAGCGCTATCCGCGCCTCGCGCGCGTCGGCAATCCCGCCGAACTGCGCGCATTCGACGAGGCGGAACTGCCCGCCGTCGCCGACGAGCTGCGCAACTACCTGATCGAATCCGTCGGCAAGTCCGGCGGCCACTTCGGCGCGGGCCTGGGCGTGGTCGAACTGACCACCGCCCTGCACTGGATCTACGACACGCCCGAGGACCGCATCGTCTGGGACGTCGGCCACCAGTGCTATCCGCACAAGATCCTGACCGGCCGCCGCGACAGCATCCACACCGTCAAGCAGGCCGGCGGCGTGGCGCCGTTCCCCAAGCGCGAGGAAAGCGGTTACGACACCTTCGGCGTCGGCCACTCCAGCACCTCGATCTCGGCCGCGCTGGGCATGGCGATCGCCAACGCCCGCGCCGGCAACGAGCGCAAGGTGGTGGCGGTGATCGGCGACGGCGCGATGACCGCGGGCATGGCCTACGAGGCGCTCAACCACGCCGGCGGCATGGACCCGGAGCCGGACATCCTGGTGATCCTCAACGACAACCGCATGTCGATCAGCGAGGCGGTCGGCGGCATGACCCGCATGCTCGGCCGCATGACCGGCAGCCGCACCCTCAACGCGCTGCGCGAAGGCGGCAAGAAGCTGCTGGGCGACAAGAACAAGCCGCCGGCGAAGTTCGTGCGCCGCTGGGAAGAGCACTGGAAGGGCATGTTCGTGCCGTCCACGCTGTTCGAGGAAATGGGCTTCCACTACACCGGCCCGATCGACGGCCACGACGTGAAGGCGCTGGTCGGCGCGCTGAAGACGCTCAAGGGCATGAAAGGCCCCCAGCTGCTGCACGTCATCACCACCAAGGGCAAGGGCTACGAACTGGCCGAAGGCGACCAGATCGGCTACCACGCGGTTTCGCCATTCGACCCGACCACCGGCGTGGTGGCCAAGGGTGGCGCGAAGAAGCCGACGTATACCGACGTTTTCAGCGACTGGCTGTGCGACATGGCCGCCGACGACGAGCGCCTGCTGGGCATCACCCCGGCGATGCGCGAGGGCTCGGGCCTGGTGCGCTTCTCGAAGGAGTACCCCGATCGCTACTTCGACGTCGCCATCGCCGAGCAGCACGCGGTGACGCTGGCGGCCGGCATGGCCTGCGAGGGTGCCAAGCCCGTGGTCGCGATCTACTCGACCTTCCTGCAGCGTGGCTACGACCAGCTGGTGCACGACGTGGCGATCCAGAAGCTCGACGTGCTGTTCGCGATCGATCGCGGCGGCGTGGTCGGCCCCGATGGCGCCACCCACGCCGGCAACCTCGACCTGAGCTACCTGCGCTGCGTGCCCAACATGGTGGTGATGGCGCCGGCCGACGAGCGCGAATGCCGGCAGATGCTGTCGACCGGCTTCCGCCACGAAGGCCCGGCGGCGGTGCGCTACCCGCGCGGCACCGGCCCCGGGATTGCCGTGGGCGAGGCCCTGGACACCCTGCCGATCGGCAAGGCCGATCTGCGCCGCCGCGGCGCGCACGTCGCCCTGCTCGCCTTCGGCGCGCTGGTGCCCGCGGCCGACGCTGTGGCCGCCGAACTGGGCCTGACCGTGGTCAACATGCGCTTCATCAAGCCGCTCGACCGCGCCCTGCTGGTGGAGCTGGCGAAGACCCATGCGGGCTTCGTCACGCTCGAGGACAACGTGGTGATGGGCGGCGCCGGCTCGGGCGTGCTCGAGCTGCTGCAGGCCGAGGGCATCACCCTGCCGGTGCTGCAGCTGGGCCTGCCCGACGCGTTCCAGCACCACGCCAGCCGCGAGGACCTGCTGGCCGAGGCCGGGCTGGACGAAGCCGGCATCCGCACCGCCGTGCTGCGCCGCTGGCCTGCGCTGGGTGAACCTGCGCGCAGCGCGGCGACCGGCTGAGGCACGACAAACAAGGGGCGCCGACCGCGTGGCGGCGCCTGGTTCGCCTCAGCCTGACGCGTCGCCGTCGGCTGGCGGTGCCTGCTCCGGCACGGCGACCACCTGCGGCGCCTCGACTTCGTAACCCTTTGCGGCGAGCTGTGCGAGGTAGCCGTCGGGCGCGGTCACCAGCGACAGCGGCAGCATGGCCAAGCTGGTGGCGTGTTCCGCCAGCGCTTCCTCGGCCGCACCCAGCCACATCGCAGCCAGCCGCGGACGCACGTCATCGATGCCCAGCCGCTGCGCGAGCCCACTGCCGGTGACCGCATCGATGCAGGCCCTGTACTGGTTCTCCACCGGCAGCGCACGCAGGGTGTGGATATCGCCGGTGGCCCATGCGTTGGCCCGCTGGCGCATTGCCTCCAGGTCGGTCTCGATGCGCGCCAGCGTGCGGGCGAAACAGTCGGTGTCGGCCAGCGTGGTCGACTGGAACTCACGGATCGCCGCCTTCGGATCCTCGACCTCGACCTTCAAGTTCACCGCGCGCAGCGTGATGCCATAGCGCTTGGCCATGCGCCGTACCTCCTTGTCGACGACATCCTCGCGCGCCAGTCCCGAGCGGCGCATCGCCGCCTCGTACAGCTCCTGCGCGGCGAAGATCGGACGCCAGCGTTCCACGCCGCGATCGCCGCCGAGATAGCGCTGCTTGAGCGGCGACCAGCGCGCGTAGAGTTCGGCCGGCACCACCTCCTGCAGGCTGCGCCCGTCCGGATTGCGTCGTGCCTTGAGCAGGGACGGAACCAGCATCAATCCGCGGAACATGCCTACGCCGGCATCGAGCGTGAACGAGGGCGGCAGCAGCACCTGCTGCGAGCGCGCCACCACCGATTCAACCCCGGCCGACTCCCACTCCATGCGTTTGGGCAGCGGCGACAGCGTGGCCAAGACGTACAGCGTGTGCCCGTCCTTGCGCACCTTCCACAGGCCGGGACCCGGCAGCGCGCCGGAGACGACTATGGTCTGGTGGTCGACGATGTCCGGACCGGTATCGGGCCCAGCTGCGCCCGCTGCTTCCACCTCCACCGGCGGCACGGGCTGCGCCTGCGCTAACACGATCGGCGGAAACAACAGCAGGGCGAGGCACAGCATCCTGATCGGTCGCATCGAACATCCCTGTTGCAGTGGCAAGCGGCCAACGGCGCTCAGCGCTGGACCACCGCCAGGCGCTGCAGTTCCCGCGTCAGGGGATCCAGTAGTTCCAGGTTCCCGATGCAATGACATACGCAGCTTCGTCCACGGCCGCGATACGGCCATGGACGGCACCGCAGTTGCCTGGATCCCTCCGGTGGCGCGCGAAGTCAGCGCTTGCGATCCCCGCGGTCGCCCTGTCCGGACTTGACTGTGGTCTTGGCCGGCTTCCTGACATCCTGGGACAGGGAGCGCCCGAGGTCGTCGCTTTCCTTGAACCTGCCTTCCGCGTCGCGTCGCACCAGCCGCTTGTCGCCATTGGGTGCGATCAGTTCACGCTTGCCGCTGCCGCTCTTCTTGGTCGCCACTGCCCGTCTCCGTGATCAACGACGGCGGCAGCGTACGCACGCACCGCTTGGCGCCGTGTGAAGCCATGCCTGCACGGCGCAGTGCCGTGGCAGGTAGACCCTTGCAGCCGCGCAGGAACGAAAAAACCCCCGACAGGATCGGGGGTTATTCGTATCGTCCGGACGTTGCCGGACGGTGTGTTGGTCGGGGTAGCCGGATTTGAACCGACGACCACTTGTCCCCCAGACAAGTGCGCTACCAGGCTGCGCTATACCCCGGATTGGCTGGCGATTATACGCGACGCAAGGGCCCGCGGGTCCGCCGGCGCCTGATCATTGTGTGGCGTCCGGCCGCAGTGCGGCTACCGCTTCAGCAGGACCAGGACTTCCTCCAGCTCCATGCGCACCTGGCGCACGATCTGGCTGCTCATCGCCGATTCCTGCTTGGCGTCCTCGCCCTCCAGCCGCAGGCGGGCGCCGCCGATGGTGTAGCCCTGCTCGTACAGCAGGCCGCGGATCTGGCGCACCATCAGCACGTCGTGGCGCTGGTAATAGCGGCGGTTGCCGCGGCGCTTGACCGGCTTGAGGCTCGGGAACTCGGTTTCCCAGTAGCGCAGCACGTGCGGCTTGACGTCGCACAGCTCGCTGACTTCGCCAATAGTGAAGTAGCGCTTGGCCGGGATCGCCGGGAGTTCGCGGTTGCTGCCGGGGTCAAGCATCGCGCGGCCCGATATAGGTTTCCACGCGTTCCTTGAGCTTCTGGCCCGGGCGGAAGGTGACGACGGTGCGCGCGGAGATCGGGATCTCCTCGCCGGTCTTGGGGTTGCGACCCGGGCGCTCGTTCTTGCGGCGGAGGTCGAAGTTGCCGAAGCCGGACAGCTTCACCTGCCGCCCCTTTTCCAGGCCCTCGCGCAGCACGCCGAAAAACGCGTCGACGAACTCCTTCGCCTCGCGCTTGTTGAGCCCGACTTCTTCGTAGAGCTTTTCGGCCATTTCCGCCTTCGTCAACGCCACGCCATCCCCCCGAGTGCCACGTCAGCTCCTGATCCTGGCGCCGTGCTCGTGCTGCAGCGCTGCGATGACCGCAGCGACCGCAACATCCACGTCACCCTCGGTGAGAGTGCGCGAATTATCTTGGAGAATCAAGCCAGTTGCGAGACTTCTGAATCCTGGATCGACCCCTTTGCCTACATAACGGTCGAACAGACGGAGCTCGGCCAACAGCGGGCCGGCGGCCTGGCGGACGGTGGCTTCCAGCGCCGACCAGGGCACGCCCTCCGGGGCGACGAACGCGAGATCCCGGCGTACCGACGGGAACCGGGACAGCGCGGTGGCGCGCGGCACGGCGCGCATGCGCAGCGGCTCCAGGTCTAGCTCGAAGGCCAGCACCGTGCCTTCCAGGTCCAGCGCCCGCAGCAGCCGCGGATGCAGTTCGCCGATCCAGCCCAGCCGCCGGGGCGCGTCGCCGTCGACGCGTACGACCTCGGCGCTGCGGCCCGGATGCCCATGCGGCGCATCCGAGGGGCGGTAATCCAGGCGCGCGCCGGTGCAGGCGGCAAGTGCCTCCAGGTCGCCCTTCAGGTCATGGAAATCCACGCCACGGACCGCCGCGCCCCATTGCTCGGCTTGCGCGCCGCCCTGGATCACCGCGGCAATGCGCGGCGTCTCGATCGGCGCCTCGCCATCTGCCGACGCGGCAAACACCTTGCCCAGCTCGAACAGGCGCACGCGCGACTGCTGGCGCGACAGGTTGCGCGCCGCGGCGGCCACCAGGCCGGGCAGCAGCCGGGTGCGCATCACGCCCAGTTCGGCGCTGAGCGGATTGGCCAGTGGCACCCCGCCCGCCTGCGCCTGCCAGGTGTGCAGCAGCCCCTCGTCGACGAAGGCGAAGTTCACCGCCTCGAAGTAGCCGCGCGCCGCCATCTGCGCGCGCAGCTCGTCCTCGCCCGCACGGGTTTCGCTCGGCACGGCGATGCGGGCCGCGCCCGCGGGCAGCGTGGTGGGGATCGCGTCGTAGCCGTGGATGCGGGCCACTTCCTCGATCAGGTCTTCCTCGATGGCGATGTCGAAGCGGCGGCTTGGCGCCACGACGTCCCAGCCCTCGTTGGTCGTCTTCACGTCCATGCCCAGCGCGCGCAGGATCCGGGCCACCTCGGCATCGGCGACGTCCAGGCCCAGCACGCGGGCCAGGCGGGCGCGACGCAGCGTGATCGCCTGCGGCTGCGGCAGGTGCGCCTCGAGCGCCGCCTCGACCACCGGGCCAGGCTGGCCGCCGGCGATGTCGAGGATCAGCCGCGTCGCCACTTCCATCGCATCGCGCGGCAGTTGCGGATCCACGCCACGTTCGAAGCGGTGCGCGGCATCGGTGTGCATGCCCAGGCGGCGGCTGCGGCCGATGATCGCGGCCGGCGCGAAATGCGCGGCCTCCAGGAACACGTTGCGCGTGGCATCGGTGACGCGGGTATCGAAGCCACCCATCACGCCGGCCAGCGCGACCACGCGATCGGCGTCGGTGATGGCGAGGAACTCGCCGTCCAGCACCGCATCACGGCCATCGAGCAGCTTGAGCGTTTCGCCCGTGCGGGCGCGGCGCACGCCCACCGGTCCCTTGAGCAGGTCGCGGTCGAAGGCGTGCATCGGCTGTCCGAGTTCGAGCATCACGTACTGGGTGACGTCGACCAGGAAGCTGACCGGGCGGATGCCGCTGCGGCGCAGGCGCTCGGCCATCCACGACGGCGTTGCCGCGGTCGCGTCCACGCCTTCGATCACGCGGCCGAGATAGCGCGGCGCATCGGCCTGGGCGCCGAGTTCGATCGGCAGCGTGGCCGCGATCGTGGCCGGCACCGGCTCGGCGTCGAAGGGGGCCACCTCGCCGCCGAGCGCCGCTGCGACATCGAAGGCGATACCGCGCAGGCTGAAGCAGTCGGCGCGGTTGGGGGTGAGCTTGATCTCGATGCTGGCGTCGGGGAGGCCGAGGTAGTCGGCGAGCGGCGTGCCGACCGGCGCGTCGTCGGGCAGCTCCAGCAGGCCGGCGGCGTCGACGTCGATGCCCAGCTCCCTGGCCGAGCACAGCATGCCGTTGGAGGCGACGCCGCGCAGCTTCGCGGCCTTGATGGTGAGCTCGCCGACCGTCGTGCCGATGGTGGCCAACGGCGCGACCAGGCCGGCACGCGCGTTGGGCGCGCCGCAGACGATCTGCAGCGGCTCGCCGGTGCCGGCGTCGACCTGGCAAACCTGCAGGCGGTCCGCTTCCGGATGCTTTTCCACAGAGACGATACGCGCAACCACCACGCCATCCAGCGCCTCGCCCAGCACCGTCACGTCCTCGACCTCCAGGCCGATCGCGGTGAGCACCTCGACCATGCGCGCACGCGTGGCGTCGGTGGGGACGTGTTGCCGGAGCCAGTTTTCGGAGAACTTCATTCCGTCACTCTCTCATTCTGTCATTCCGGGCGAAGCGAGGAATCTCCGCCGGCTTGCTGAAAAACAGATCCCTCCCCCGGATCGGGTCCGGGGTCGGGATGACAACCTGTGGGTCAGGCGAACTGCCTGAGGAAGCGCAAGTCGTTGTCGAAGAACGCGCGCAGGTCGTCGACGCCATAGCGCAGCATCGCCAGGCGCTCCACGCCCATGCCGAAGGCGAAACCGGTGTAGCGCTCGGGGTCGATGCCAACCGCACGCAGGACGTTGGGATGCACCATGCCGCAGCCCAGCACTTCCAGCCAGCGGGTGCTGCCGTCGGGGCGCTGCCAGGCGATGTCGACCTCGGCGCCGGGCTCGACGAAGGGGAAATAGCTGGGCCGGAAGCGCATCTCGAAATCGCGCTCGAAGAAGGCGCGCACGAACTCGGCGAGCGTGCCCTTGAGGTCGGCGAAGGTGGAATGCTCGTCGACCAGCAGGCCTTCGCACTGGTGGAACATCGGCGAGTGGGTCTGGTCGGAGTCGGAGCGGTAGACCTTGCCCAGCGCGATCATCCGCAGCGGCGGCGCATGCTGGCCCATGTAGCGCACCTGCACGCCCGAGGTGTGGGTGCGCAGCAGGCGGCCGTCGCCGAAGTAGAAGGTGTCGTGCATGGCGCGCGCCGGGTGGTGCGGCGGGAAGTTCAGCGCCTCGAAGTTGTGCCAGTCGTCCTCGATCTCCGGGCCATCGGCGAGGTCGTAGCCGAGGCGGCCGAAGATGTCGGCCATGCGCTGCATGGTGCGGCTGATCGGGTGGATGCCGCCGCGGCCGGCGTCGCGCCCGGGCAGGGTCACGTCGATCGATTCGCCGGCCAGGCGCGCATCGAGCTCTGCATCCTCAAGCGCCACCTTGCGCGCCGACAGCGCCTGCCCCACCGCATCTCGCACGCGGTTGATCGCCTCGCCCACCGCCTTGCGCTGTTCGGCGGGCAGCGCGCCCAGCGACTTGAGCTGGGCGGTGATGCTGCCGCTCTTGCCCAACAGCGCCACACGCAGCGACTCGAGCGCGTCGGCGCTGGGTGCGGCGGCGATATCGGCCAGCGCCTGTTTCGACAGTGATTCGATGTCGCTCATCGAGCTTCCTCAGTTCCGGACCCGGTCCGGTCTTGCCGACGATCGAGCCATCTGCCCCCTGTCATCCCCGATCCCGGACTTGCTCCGGGAGAGCGATCCGGCGTTGGCTGGACGGCAGCACCGTGGGGTGACAACACGGGAATGACGAGCGCGCAGTGCCCGGACCCTGAAAAAACGAATGGGGAAGGACTTGCGCCCTTCCCCATGCGTGTACAGCTTGTCTCCCGGCCACCGCCCGCGCCAAGCGCCGACGGCCGCGACGGGACACGTGCATTACGCCGCGAGCGCGCCCTTCGCCTTTTCGGTCAGCGCGGCAAACCCGGCCGCGTCGTGCACGGCGATGTCCGCCAGCACCTTGCGATCCAGGGTGATGCCGGCCTTCAGCAGCCCGTTCATGAAGCGGCTGTAGCTCAGGCCATTGATGCGGGCCGCCGCGTTGATGCGGACGATCCACAGCGAGCGGAAATTGCGCTTCTTCAGCTTGCGGCCGATGTAGGCGTACTGCTCGGCCTTGATGACCGCCTGCTTGGCGACGCGGAAGACCTTGCGACGGGCGTTGTAATAGCCCTTGGCACGGCCGATCACCTTCTTGTGGCGACGACGCGCCTGCACACCACGCTTTACTCTTGCCATTATTCAGCCCTCCTCAAAGGTACGGAAGCATGCGGTTCAGACGGCCCGCGTCCTCGGCACGAACATGGTTCGTCTGCCGGAGGTTGCGCTTCCGCTTGGTCGCTTTCTTGGTGAGGATGTGGCTGCGGTTGGCGTGGCCTGCCTTGTACTTGCCGGAAGCAGTCTTCCGGAAGCGTTTGGCCGCGCCCCGATGCGTCTTGATCTTGGGCATTGCGATTCCTTGGGGTCGTTTCTAGTACTGGCCCGGGCGGCGTCCGCGATTGCGGAAGCTCTTTCCGTCCTGCCTGGCCGGTGTGTAAGCCGCTGATTCCCGAAGGAAGCAGGGCAGGTCCAAAGTGTTGCGTACAGCGCCCCGGAGAACCGGGCCGGCCATTATGCCTGCTGGCGAGCGGGCCTGCAATTCCGGGGTTCGCCGCTTGCCGTTGCCCTCCCCGCAGCCGGGGAGAGACGGTCGGTATCGCGGGGCTTCGCCCGGGACTACTTCTTCTTCGGGGCGATCATCATGACCATCTGCCGGCCTTCCAGGCGCGGGCGCGATTCGATGACGATGTCCTCGCCGAGGTCGGCCTCGATCCGGGCGGCCATCTCGCGGCCGAGTTCCTGGTGGCTCATCTCGCGGCCACGGAAGCGGATGTTGACCTTGATCTTGTCGCCTTCCTCGATGAAACCGCGCATCTTGCGCAGCTTGATCTGGTAGTCGCCGTCGTCGGTGACCGGGCGGAACTTCACTTCCTTGATCTCGACCTGTTTGGACTTCTTCTTGGCCTCGTTGGCCTTCTTCTGCAAGTCGAACTTGAACTTGCCGAAGTCCATGATCTTGCACACCGGCGGATCCGCATTGGGCTGGATCTCCACCAGATCGAGGCCCTCTTCCTGGGCCTTCTGCAATGCTTCGTCGCGCGACAACACGCCGACCATCTCTCCGTCGGAACCGATCACGCGTACGCGCGGTACGCGGATCTCGTTGTTACGGCGATTCTGCTTGTCCTGGGTGCTAATACTGCGTCTCCGGAATGGGGGTGGCGGGCGGCTCGGGGCACCCGCCGGGGGTGTAGGTACGGATTTTTAACGGATTCGGGCCACGATACAACCGTCAGTCGCGGGTTTCCGACAACAGGCGCGCGGCGAAGTCCTCGACCGGCATGCTGCCCAGGTCCTCGCCCGCGCGGGTCCGGACCGCGACCGCCCCGACCTCCTTCTCGCGATCGCCCACCACCAGCAGGTAGGGCACCCGCTGCATGGTGTGCTCGCGGATCTTGTAGCCGACCTTTTCGTTGCGCAGGTCGGATTCGACCCTGAATCCTTTGGAATTCAGCAGCTTGGCGACATCGGCCGCAGCATCCGCCTGGGCGTCGGTGATGTTCATCACCACCGCCTGGACCGGCGCCAGCCAGGCCGGGAACGAGCCTGCGTGGTGCTCGATCAGGATGCCGATGAAGCGCTCCATCGAGCCGACGATGGCCCGGTGCAGCATCACCGGGGTCTGCCGCTGGCTCTGTTCATCCACGTATTCAGCGTCCAGCCGGCCCGGCATCATGAAGTCGACCTGCATGGTCCCGAGCTGCCAGGTGCGCCCGATCGCGTCCTTGAGGTGGTATTCGATCTTGGGGCCGTAGAACGCGCCCTCGCCCGGCAGCTCCTGCCACTCCACGCCCGAGGCACGCAGCGCGTTGCGCAACGCATCCTCGGCCGTGTCCCAGGTGGCGTCGTCGCCCAGGCGCGGTTCGGGGCGCAGCGCGATCTTGATCTGGATGTCTTCGAAGCCGAAGTCGGCGTAGACACGCAGCGCCTGCGCGTGGAAGGCGCGTACTTCGTCCTCGACCTGCGCGGCCGTGCAGAACACGTGGCCATCGTCCTGGGTGAAGCCGCGCACGCGCAGGATGCCGTGCAGCGCGCCGGAGGGTTCGTTGCGATGGCAGGCGCCGAATTCGCCGTAGCGGATCGGCAGGTCGCGATAGCTGTGCAGGCCCTGGTTGAACACCTGCACATGGCCCGGGCAGTTCATCGGCTTGAGCGCATAGGTGCGCTTCTCCGATTCGGTGAAGAACATGTTGTCCTGGTAGTTGTCCCAGTGGCCGGACTTCTTCCACAGCTCCACGTCCAGGATCTGCGGGCAGCGCACCTCGCCGTAGCCGGTCTCGCGATAGACGCGGCGCATGTATTGCTCCACGACCTGCCAGATCGCCCAGCCCTTCGGGTGCCAGAACACCAGGCCCGGCGCCTCTTCCTGCAGGTGGAACAGGCCCTGCGCCTTGGCGATGCGGCGATGGTCGCGCTTTTCGGCTTCCTCGATGCGCTGGATATAGGCCTTGAGCTGCTTCTCGTCGGCCCAGGCGGTGCCGTAGATGCGCTGCAGCTGCTCGTTCTTCGAATCGCCGCGCCAGTAGGCGCCAGAGATGCGGGTGAGCTTGAAGGCCTTGAGGAACCGCGTGTTGGGCACGTGCGGGCCGCGGCACATGTCCACGTATTCCTGGTGGTGGTACAGGCCCATCGCGGTGATCTCCGGCGCCATGTCCTCGATCAGGCGCAGCTTGTAGTCTTCGCCGCGGGACTTGAACACCTCGATCACTTCGGCGCGCGGCGTCATCTTCTTGATGACGTCGTAGTCCTGCGCGATCAGCTCGCGCATGCGCTGCTCGATCGCCGCCAGATCATCAGGCGTGAACGGGCGCTCGGAGTGGATGTCGTAGTAGAAGCCTTCCTCGATCACCGGCCCGATCACCATCTTCGCGTCCGGATACAGCTGCTTGACCGCGTGGCCGACCAGGTGCGCGGCGGAGTGGCGGATGATCTCCAGGCCTTCCGCGTCCTTCGGGGTCAGGATCTGCAGCGTCGCGTCGCGGTCGATGAGGTCGCTTGCGTCCGCCTGGCGGCCATCGACCTTGCCGGCCACGGTGGCCTTGGCCAGGCCCGGACCGATCGACTGGGCGACGTCCATGACCGTGACGGGATGTTCGAACTCGCGGCGGCTGCCGTCTGGGAGGGTGATGGTGATCATGTCGGGCATCTGGAATCGGGAGTCTTGAACCGGCAGAACGGCAGCATCGCTGGACCGGATGGGGAAGCCGGTGCTACGGCCTCGCACGTCGCTGTTCGCGATGTCCGCGGCCGCCGGCCACAAAAAAAGCGCCACAAGGGCGCCCTGCGGGTGGCCTAGGGGGTACTCAGCGCTGGGCGGTGGTAGTGCTCATGTCGCACGCTCGGCCCGCGTTTCCGCAGGCCACCTCGTGGCGGATCTCCCGCGATTCTACCCCGTATCGGCGATTGTTGCGCTGCACCGCGGGGTGCGCGTGGTCGGTGGCATGATGCTGCGAGCCATCTGCAGCGGGCCGCATGAACATCCGGGGAAAAGCCACTTCGCTCGATATCGCGCACCTGGCGGGCGTGTCCCAGCCAACGGTTTCGCGCGCCCTGCGTGGCAGCCCGATGGTGAACGAGGAGACCCGGCGGCGGATCATGGCGATCGCCGAGGAACTCAATTACAAGGTCGACAAGAACGCCTCCAACCTGCGTGCGCAGCAGTCGGGCACGCTGGCGCTGCTGCTGTTCGAGGACCCGACCTCGGACGAATCGCACATCAATCCCTTCTTCCTGCCGATGCTGGGTTCGATCACGCGCGCCTGCGCACGTCGCGGCAAGGACCTGCTGATCTCCTTCCAGCAGCTGTCCAACGACTGGCACGCCGACTACGGCGACAGCCACAAGGCCGATGGGCTGATCCTGCTGGGCTACGGCGATTACCTCGCCTACCAGGGCAAGCTGGCCACGCTGATGTCGCAAGGCACGCCCTTCGTGCGCTGGGGCGCGGTGCTGCCGGGGCAGCCGGGCCTGTCGATCGGCTGCGACAACATCGGTGGCGGACACCAGGCCGGCACGCACCTTGCGGCGATCGGGCGCCGACGCGTCGCCTTCCTGGGCGATGCCTCAAGCCACTACCCGGAATTCCTGGAGCGCTACGAAGGCTGCGACGCGGCACTTCGCGAAGCCGGTTCCGGCCTGGACCGGGCGCTGCAGGCGGACGCCGAAAGCTCGGAAGACTCGGGCTACGCCGCCGCACAGGTACTGCTCGGGCGCGGACTGCCCTTCGACGCGGTGTTCGCGGCCAGCGACCTGATCGCGATCGGCGCCATGCACGCTCTCGCCGAGCGTGGACTTCGCATTCCCGAAGACGTGGCTGTGGTCGGCTTCGACGACATTCCCACCGCGCGCATGGCGACCCCAGCGCTGACCACGATCAACCAGAACACCACCCTGGCCGGGGAGCTGCTGGTGGACAGGCTGGTTGCCCTGGTGGAGAGGACAGCGGCACAAAGCGAGCGGCTGCCCGCAACGCTGGTGGTGCGGCGTTCGAGCTGCGAGTCGACTGTGGCCTGAGAGCAACCGCGCGCAGGGCGTGGTGCGTAAGCGTCAGCCGTCGCTGCCCCCGGCGTCGACCTGTCCGCCTGGCCGGTGCGCTGACATCGCCTGCATCAGCAGCTGCAGCAGGCCGGCATCGTCCAGCGGCGCGTCGTACAGCAGCACGCGTACGCCGTGCGCCGGGACCTCGATGTCGACGCGCGCGGCGATCTGCACCGGGCTGCCGTCGAAGCCATCGCGCCAGATGCCGTGCTGCACCGGTCCGTCCAACACGATCTGCGCTGCGGTATCGCCCTTGTTGAGCAGCACCAGCGCGGTCTGTGCGATGCCGCCGTGCTGATGGACGCGGTAGAAGGCGGCCTGGTCGCCTTCCAGCTTGAGGTTGAGCTGGAGTCCGCGCTGCAGCGCCGGTGACTCGCGGCGCAGTCTCGCGATGCGCTGCAGCGAGGCATGGATCGGGCTCTGCGCAGCGGCATCGATGCGCGCCTGTCCGTAGTAGTTGCGGTTGCCGGCGTGCTCGGCGCGGCCGCGCATGAAGCCGGTTTCCGAGCCGTAGTACAGCACCGGGATCCCGCGCGCGGTGAACAGCCAGTTGTGCGCGTCGATGAAGCCCTCGTCGCTGGCGTCCATGCGCGGCATGTCGTGGTTGTCGTAGAAGGTGGCCAGGTCGTAGGGATTGGCATACGGGCCGCCCTGCAGGTGCAGCGCCGGCGCCAGCCGCTCGTAGCCCGCACGCTTGCGGCCGAACACCTCGTCCATCGCCTGCTTCATCGGGAAGTCGAGCACGCTGACCTCGCCGTGTCCCTTGTGCGTATGCACGGCGATATTGCTGGCCTCGTAGTCGAAGGCTTCGCCGAACATGAAGAAGCCCGGCCGCTTGCGGCGGATGCGGTCGCTGAACTGCTGCCAGAAGCTGCCCGGCATCCAGCCGATGGTGTCGATGCGGAAGGCGTCTGCGCCCTGGTCGATCCAGTGCTCGTAGGCGCCGGCCAGGTACTCGAGTACCTGCGGATTGGCCGCATCGAAGTCGCTGAGCTGGGCCAGGTTGCCGTCGTAGATCGAACCCTGCGCGCCGTCCACCGGACCGACGTTGCTGTAGAAGGCATGCAGCGGATTGCCGGCCGGATCGAGCTGCTGCGGCGGCAGGTTCTGGTGGTCGGCCAGCAGCTGCCCGTCGCGGCCATATACGCGACCGAACATCGGCTGGTCCTTCGGCATCGTCCATGCGGGCGAGCCGTGGTTGCCGACGATGTCCAGCACCAGCTTCATGTCGCGCGCATGCATCGCGCGCGCCAGGTCGGGGAACTCCATGCCGGGACTGGGCAGGTGCTCGTCGACGCGATGGAAGTTCACGCCCCAGTAGCCGTGGTAGCCGGACTTGCCGCGGTCGCTGAGGCTGCTGTCGCAGCCGGGCGCAGTGCCGCCAGTGAAGGCCTCGTCGGGGTTGTCGACGATGGGCGTGATCCAGACCGCGCCGAAACCCATGCCGTGGATGTAGTCGAGATTGTCGGCCAGTCCCCTGAAGTCGCCGCCCAGGTAGCCGATGTTGCCGGCGACGCCATCGCATGGCGGCAGCGGGATGTCGAAGCTGCGGTTGGCACCACCCTGGTCGCGATAGTCGTTGCCTGGATCGCCGTTGACGAAGCGGTCGGTGACTACGAAGTACACGGCATGGCTTGCGAACGGCTCGAGCGTGCCGTGCAGTTGATGGGAAGCGACGGAGTCGCGTGCCGCAGGCGCACGATTGGGCGCTTCTGTCCGCGCGCCACCGCAGGCGACAGTCAGGCAGGTGCTGGCGAGGACGGCGAGGATCGACGGACGCATGGTCAGGCTCCGGTGGCGGTGCGCGGCAGGGCGTGCGAGAGCGGCAGGCGCACGCGCAGCGTGCACAGCCCGGCAATGAACAGGCAGGCGCCACCAAGCACGAGCACCCGCAGAGGATCGCCGTCGAACAGCTTGGACAGCAGGACGCCCAGTGTGCTGACCGCGACCAGCTGCGGGATCACGATGAAGAAATTGAAGATGCCCATGTAGACGCCCATCTTCGCGGCCGGCAGGCTGTCGGACAGCATCGCGTACGGCAGCGACAGGATCGAAGCCCACGCAAAGCCCACGCCCACCATCGACAGCAGCAGCCACTGCGGATCGCGCACGAATGCGATCGACAGCAGGCCAAGGCCGCCGAGCCAGAGGTTGAGCAGGTGGCTGCCGCGCAGGCCGATGCGCCGCGCCAGCCACGGGATCGCGATGGCCGCGAACGCAGCGAAGCCGTTGTAGGCCGCGAACAGCACGCCCACCCAGTTGGCGCCTTCATTCCAGGCAGCCGACGCGGTGTCGGTGGTCGCGTAGTGGTGCCGCGTCACCGCCGCGGTGGTGTAGATCCACATGCAGAACAGACCGAACCAGGAGAAGAACTGCACCAGCGCCAGCTGCCGCATCGTGCCGGGCATCGCATGCAGGTCGGCGGTCAGCGTCGGCAGCATCGCGTCCCGCCGCAGCCGTGGCGCGAGCAGTCGCAGCAGGCCATAGGCCAGCGGCAGCGCAGCGAGCACGTACAGCAGGCGGTCCCAGCCCAGCAGCCAGACCGCGAGCACGCCCGCCGAGCCGACCAGCAGCCACGGCAGGCCGCCGCGCGCCGGAGGTACTTGCGCCGTATCCGCCGCGCCGCTGCCCTCGGGCTCGGCATCATCGAACGAACGCAGTACCTCGGGCGGATATTCGCGCGTGCGCAGGATCGTCCACAGGATCGCCAGCAACAGCACGGTGCCGCCAGCGTAGAAGGCGTAGCGCACGGTGTCCGGGACCTCGCCGGGCGCCGCGTTGTTGGGCACGCCCCATTTCGCCAGCAGCCACGGCAGCAGGCTGGCCACCACCGAACCTATGCCGATGAAGAAGCCCTGCATGGCATAGCCGATCGGGCGCTGCCTGGGCGACAACTGGTCGCCGACGAAGGCGCGGAACGGTTCCATCGACACGTTGAGCGAGGCGTCCAGGATCCACAGCATGCCCGCGGCGATCCACAGCTGCGGCGAGTTGGGCATCACGAACAGGGCCAGCGTGGAGAAGATCGCGCCCCACAGGAAGTAGGGACGGCGACGCCCGAGCCGCGTCCAGGTGCGATCGGAGAAGTAGCCGATCACCGGCTGCACCAGCAGGCCGGTCAGCGGCGCGGCGATCCACAGCCCCGGCACCTGCTCCATGTCCGCGCCGAGCGTCTGGAAGATGCGGCTGACGTTCGCGTTCTGCAGCGCGAAACCGAACTGGATTCCGAGGAACCCGAAACACATGTTCCAGATCTGCCAGAACGACAGCTGCGGCTTGCTCGCCATGCGAACCCTGCTCCCCGTGTGCGCCGCCCGCATTGTCACCGCTTTGTCGGCGGTCGTGCTTGCAGCGCGGCAGCAGGCGGTGGCCGTTCACGGACTCGCCAGAACGACACTCCATGCCTTGTTTTCAGGCCTATCGTGCCGACGGCAGGCACGGGCGCCGTGCGCGCACGCACGTTTCATGCATACGTATTCATACGCCAACACGGCCCTCGACAGGCTTCAAGGCACAGCCGCTGTGGAATAGTGCCGTCCGTCCAGAGCAGGTCGGAGTCACGTGTGGCAGCGGACGTTTCAACAACGGAGTGGTGGCGTGGCGCGGTGATCTACCAGGTCTACCCGCGCAGCTTCAGGGACACCGATGGCGACGGCGTCGGCGATCTGCCTGGCATTGTCGAGCGGCTCGACTACATCGCCTCGCTGGGCGTGGACGCGATCTGGATCTCGCCGTTCTTCAAATCACCGATGGCCGATTTCGGCTACGACATCGCCGACTACCGCGACGTCGATCCGCTGTTCGGCACGCTGGCGGACTGCGACCGCCTGCTGGCGAAGGCGCACGGCCTCGGTATCCGCGTGGTGATCGACCAGGTGCTCAGCCACACCTCCGACCAGCACGAATGGTTCCGCGAAAGCCGCATGGATCGCGACAACCCGAAGGCGGACTGGTACGTGTGGGCCGACCCGCGCGAGGACGGCACACCGCCCAACAACTGGATGTCGCTGTTCGGCGGCATTGCCTGGCGCTGGGAGCCGCGCCGCGAGCAGTACTACCTGCACAACTTCCTCGCCGCGCAGCCGGACCTGAACTTCCACAACCCGGACGTGCAGGCAGCGACCCTGGACAACGTGAAGTTCTGGCTCGACCGCGGCGTCGACGGACTGCGCCTGGACGCGATCAACTTCTGTTTCCACGACCGCCAGCTGCGCGACAACCCGCCCAAGCCCGCACACCTGCGCGCAGGCCGCGGCTTCAGCACCGACAACCCTTACGCCTACCAGTACCACTGGCACAACAACACCCAGCCCGAGAACCTGCCGTTCCTCGAATCGCTGCGCGCCCTGCTCGACCGCTATCCCGGCGCCACCACGCTCGGCGAGATCTCGTCGGAAGACTCGCTCGCCACCACCGCCGAGTACGTCAACCCGCAGCGCTTGCACATGGGCTACAGCTTCGAGTTGCTGACCAACGACTTCAGCGCCGCCTACATTCGCGACACCGTCGAGCGCCTGGAAGCAGCGATGACCGACGGCTGGCCTTGCTGGGCGATCTCCAACCACGACGTGCAGCGCGCGGTGACGCGCTGGGGCGGCGCCGACGCCGGCCCCGATTTCGCGAAGATGCTGGTCGCACTGGTGTGTTCGCTGCGCGGTTCGGTGTGCCTGTACCAGGGCGAGGAACTCGGCCTGCCGGAAGCCGACGTCCCGTTCGAAGCGCTGCAGGATCCCTACGGCGTCACCTTCTGGCCGAATTTCAAGGGTCGCGACGGATGCCGCACGCCGATGCCGTGGGACGACAGTGAGCTGGCGGGATTCACCGTCGGCAGGCCGTGGCTGCCGGTGCCAACGGAACACCTTGCGCTGAGCGTCGAGGCGCAGGATGCGAAGCCGGAATCCGTGCTCAATGCCACGCGGGCATTCCTTGCGTGGCGCCGCAACCAGCCGGCGCTGGTAGGAGGCAGGATCCGTTTTCTCGATACGCCCGAACCGGTGCTGGCGTTCGTGCGGGAAAGCGATACCCAGCGGATGGTTGTCGCGTTCAACCTGTCGAACGAGGCCACGACGCTGCACCTTCCGCTGGACCTGGGGGCAGCGATCACGCTCGATGTCGAAGGGCTGCCACGCTGCGACGTTCGCGCAGGCAACGTCGATCTCCCACCACACCGCGCGTGGTTCGGCTCTCTCGACGCGGATACGCAAGGTCTCGCCTGATCCATCCATCTTGTGGCTGGATCCCGCATGAATACGTATGCAGGACGGCCCCGGCGCTGTGCACCACGCCTACCATTCAACCATGCAATCAGCACGAGCGCCGGCGCGTCGTCGGCGTCTTGATTCGCAGAACCAGCATTCCTTCGGGAGGGGACAATGTTGACACCAGAACGCAACCTGTTGAGCGTGGCACTGGCATCGGCCATCGCGCTGGCAGCGTCGAATGCGCACGCGCAAACCGCTGAGGTGGACCAGGATCCGCAAACCGCCAACGACGTGATGGAACTCGAGACCGTGATGGTGACGGGCATCCGCCGCGGCATCGAGGACGCGATCTCGACCAAACGCGAAGCCACCTCGATCGTCGAAGTAATCTCGGCCGAGGACATCGGCAAGCTGCCCGACGTCAGCATCGGCGAGTCGATCTCGCGCCTGCCGGGCGTTTCCGCGCAGCGCGTCGCCGGTCGCGCCCAGGTCATCAGCGTCCGAGGCCTGTCGCCTGACTTCTCGACGACGCTGCTCAACGGCCGCGAGATGGTGAGCACTGGCGACAACCGCAGCGTCGAGTTCGACCAGTACCCGTCGGAGCTCGTGAGCGGCGTGACGATCTACAAGACGCCCGATGCCGGGCTGATCGGCCAGGGTCTGTCCGGCACGCTCGACATGCAGACCGCGCGCCCGCTGAACTTCAGCGACACGGTGGTCGCGGTCAGCGGCCGCTACCAGGAGAGCTCGCTCGGCTCGGCCGGCAACGTCGGCGACGACGGCAGCCGCTTCAACGCAAGCTACATCGACCAGTTCGCCGACGGCACGTTCGGCGTATCGATCGGCTGGTCGCACTCGAACACGCCGATCCAGGAGAACCAGGTCGGCCTTTACGAGCCGTGGCAGGCGATCGGCGACAACTGGCGCCCCGGCGTCGCTGCAGGCACCTACTACTCCGACGGCATCAAGGCCCTGCGCCGCACCGGCAAGCTCGAGCGCGACGGCGTGATGGCGACGCTGCAGTACCGTCCGTCGAACGCCTGGACCAGCACCCTGGACCTGTTCTACTCCAAGGCCGAGCAGGTCGATACGGCCAACCAGTTTGAAGTCCCGCTCGGCGATTACAACGGAACGGGCGGCGCGGTCCGGCTCGACGTCACCGACCCGCGCATCAACGGCAACAACACCTTCACCGGCGGCACCGCCAACAACGTCTATCCGCTGGTCCGCGGCATGTACAACAGCCGCGAGGACAAAATCGAAGCCTTCGGCTGGAACAATGATTTCAGCGTGGGCGCGGCACGCGTCGTCGCCGATATCAGCTGGTCGCGCACAACGCGCGACGAGCTGGGTCTGGAGAACAATACGCAGCTGATGCCGCAGCCCCAGCTCGACAGCCTCCAGCTCGACTTCCGCACCGACGGCTTCTCGCAGCTGGTGCCGGGTCGGGACTATTCCAATCCCGATGCGCTCTTCCTCACCAACACGATCTACGGCTCCGGCTATGGCAAGACGCCGCGCGTCGAAGATGAACTGACCGCGTTCAAGCTCGCCGCCTCGCTGCCGCTGGACGGTTTCGTGTCGGACCTCGACATCGGCCTCAACTACGCGGACCGTTCCAAGAACAAGCGCCAGCCGGAGGGCAGCATCAACCTCGGGCCGCAGGGCGACACCCCCATCGCGGGTGACCTGCAGTACGGTCTGGTGGACCTGGGCTTCGCCGGCGTGGGCTACATCCCCGCGTGGAACGTGCCAGGGGCCGTTGCCCGCTACATGACCTTCGATCCCGTCGAGGACCTCGACTACCTGATCCCGAAGGCGTGGGCTGTCGACGAGCAGATCAGCACCGGCTTCGCGAAGGCCAACATCGACACCAACTGGGGCAACGTCGGCGTTCGCGGCAACTTCGGCATCCAGGTCCAGCATGCCGACCAGTCGTCCAGCGCGAACTACTGGGACGGCTCGCAGCCGGTCGGCAGCCAGGTCATCCCGATCACCAAGGGCAAGACGTATACCGACATCCTGCCGAGCCTGAACCTCGCATTCCTGTTCGAGAACGACAGCACCTTGCGCGTCGCCCTGGCCCGCCAGGTCGCGCGTCCGCGCGTCGACCAGCTGCGCGCATCGATGGAGTTCGGCGTCGACACCTCGACCGGCATCCCGGGCGCCAGCGGCGGAAACCCCGAGCTCGATCCCTGGCGCGCCAACGCCTTCGACATCTCCTACGAGAAGTACTTCGGCAACCGCGCCTACGTGGCCGCCGCCTACTTCTACAAGGACCTGCGCAGCTACATCTACACGCAGACGCGCGACGGCTACGACTTCACCGACCAGGTCGCCTCATGGCTGGAAGCCAACGGCGCGACCCTGCCGCCCGGCATCGTGGTGTCGAACGAGGGTCGCTACTCGGCGCCATTCAACGGCTCCGGCGGCAAGCTGCAGGGCCTCGAGCTGTCCGCTTCGCTGCCGCTGGACCTGGTGTTCGGCGACGCGATGCGCGGCTTCGGCGTCATCGCCAGCGCGAGCTTCAACGACAGCGACATCACCATCCTCGCGCCGGAAAACGAGAGCAGCGTCGGCACCGATCCGATCACCCTGCCCGGCCTGTCGGACCGCGTCTACAACCTGACCGCCTACTTCGAGCGCAATGGTTTCGAAGCGCGCGTCAGCCAGCGTCGCCGCTCCGACTTCATCGGCGAGATCGGCAACTTCTCCGGCGAACGCACCCTGCGCTACGTGGTCGGCGAGAACATCACCGACGCCCAGGTGAGCTACAGCTTCGGCGCCCAGAGCGCGCTGTCCGGCATGACCTTGCTGCTGCAGGCCAGCAACCTGACCGACGAGTCCTACCGGACGTACTCGGGCAGCAAGGACCGCCCACTCGAACGCATCGAATGGGGTCGTACCTATGTCCTCGGCATGAACTACCGGTTCTGATTCCCTCCCACCGGACATGCCCGCCCCCGCCGGATTCCTCCTCCGGCGGGGGTTTTTTCTGTTCCCGCCCTGCCTGTATCCGGACTGCCGCGCCCGTCGGCGCGCGCGGCGATGAGACCGCCGATCCGGCGCCACGGCTCGTGCCGGGTGCGATTTCCAGACCGGCGTCCCGGCGGGAGCCGGGCGGATGCAGGCTGCATTACGCCGGCGCTGCAGCCGGGGGTCGCCGCCGAAGCGGAAGAACAATGGCGTGCGCCATCAGCATCCCGCGGACGCGCTGCAGGACAGCACAGGGCCGCAGGATATGCAGAAGCTTAGGAATCCACGCATCGCGTGGTGGGCGGTGAGGGTTTCGAACCCCCGACCCCTACCATGTCAAGGTAGTGCTCTACCGCTGAGCTAACCGCCCGAAAAGCGCGATCGGGCGAGGCCCGATGCCCCCGCCCGCGGAAGGGCTGGAGGACCCGCCATCGCGGCGGGAGACGAATTCTAGCGGAACCTGGCGGCGGTTGCCATCGGGTGCGCGCTTCGCGCGTGCCCCCATCCCAACCTTCCCCCGCGAGCGGGGGAAGGGGCCAACCGCGCCTTCCCTCCCCGCGAGCGGGGGAAGGGGCCAACCGCGCCTTCCCCTGCTTGCGGGGAGGGCCAGTCGCTCCCCGGGCCCGGGGGCCATCACTCCCTCCCCCGCTTGCGGGGGAGGGCTGGGGTGGGGGCCACCGGTCGCAGGAACCCCGACGAAGTCGCCACCGTCTTGCCCCCATCCCGGCCTTCCCCCGCGAGCGGGGGAAGGGGCAGAGCGGCCGCTCACCCCGCCAAGGTTGCCTCCCTGATCTTCCGGATCTCGTCGCGCACCCGCGCCGCATCCTCGAACTCCAGGTCGCGGGCGTGCTGGTACATCTGCTGTTCCAGGGACTTGAGCCGGGCGGCGAGCTTGGCCGGGTCGAGCGTGGCGTAGTCCTCGGCCTGGTCAGCCACGCGCCTGGCCCTGCCAGCGGCGGTGCGGGCCGCGGCAGGCTCGTCGCGAGCGCCTTCCATGACGTCCATCACCGCACGCACCACCGACTGCGGGGTGATGCCGTGCTCGGCGTTGTACTCGACCTGCTTCTGCCGACGGCGGTCGGTTTCGTCGATCGCGCGCCGCATCGAATCGGTCACCCGGTCGGCGTACAGGATGGCCTTGCCGCGCAGATTGCGGGCGGCGCGGCCGATGGTCTGGATCAGCGAACCGGTGGAGCGCAGGAAGCCTTCCTTGTCCGCGTCCAGGATCGCCACCAGCGACACCTCCGGCATGTCCAGGCCTTCGCGCAGCAGGTTGATGCCCACCAGCACGTCGAACCTGCCCAGGCGCAGGTCACGGATGATCTCCACGCGCTCCACCGTGTCCACGTCCGAATGCAGGTAACGCACGCGCACGTCGTGCTCGCCCAGGTATTCGGTGAGGTTCTCGGCCATGCGCTTGGTGAGCGTGGTGATCAGCACGCGGTCGCCCATCGCCACGCGCTTGGTGATTTCGCCCAGCACGTCGTCCACCTGGGTGGCGACGGGGCGAATCTCGACCTCCGGGTCGATCAGGCCGGTCGGGCGCACGAGCAGTTCCACCACTTGCCCTTCCGACTTCTCGATCTCGTACTTGCTCGGCGTGGCCGAGACGAAGATCGTGCGCGGCGAGCGCAGCTCCCATTCCTCGAACTTCAGCGGCCGGTTGTCCAGCGCCGAGGGCAGGCGGAAACCGAACTCCACCAGCGTCTCCTTGCGCGAGCGGTCCCCCTTGTACATCGCGCCCACCTGCGGCACGGTCACGTGCGATTCGTCGACCACCAGCAGCGCGTCCGGCGGCAGGTAGTCGAACAGGCACGGTGGCGCCTCGCCGGGCATGCGGCCGGTGAGATGGCGCGAATAGTTCTCCACGCCCGTGCAGTAGCCGACCTCGGCCATCATCTCCAGGTCGAACTGGGTGCGCTGCTGCAGGCGCTGCGCCTCGACCAGCTTGTTCTGCGCGTAGAACTGCTCCAGCCGCAGCGGCAGTTCGAGCTTGATCGCCTCGACCGCCTCCAGCGTGGTGCGCCGCGTGGTGACGTAGTGCGACTTGGGGTAGATCGTGTAGCGCGCCAGCGTGCGCTTGGTTTCGCCGGTCAACGGATCGAACTGGGTCAGCTTCTCGATCTCGCCGTCGAACAGCTCGATGCGCAGCGCCTCGTCGTCGGACTCGGCCGGATGCACGTCCACCACCTCGCCGCGCACGCGATAGGTGCCGCGGCGCAGTTCGGTGTCGTTGCGCGCGTACTGCATCTCGGTGAGGCGCCGGATCAGCTCGCGCTGGTCGATGCGCTCGCCGCGCACCATGTGCAGCACCATCCGGAAGTATTCGTTCGGATCGCCCAGGCCGTAGATCGCCGAGACCGTGCACACGATGATCGCGTCGCGCCGCTCCAGCAGCGCCTTGGTCGCCGACAACCGCATCTGCTCGATGTGTTCGTTCACCGAGCTGTCCTTCTCGATGAAGGTGTCGGTGGACGGCACGTACGCCTCGGGCTGGTAATAGTCGTAGTAGCTGACGAAATACTCGACCGCGTTGTGCGGGAAGAACGACTTGAACTCGCCGTACAGCTGCGCCGCCAGGGTCTTGTTCGGCGCCATCACCAGGGTCGGCTTCTGCACCTGCTGGATCACGTTGGCGATCGTGTAGGTCTTGCCCGATCCGGTCACGCCCAGCAGTGTCTGCCGCGCCAGCCCGCTCTCGAAGCCCTCGACCAGCTTCTCGATCGCCTGCGGCTGGTCGCCCGCCGGCTGGTACGGCGCGACGAGCTGGAAGCTTGCGGGGTGAAGAGCTGAGGTCATGTGGGTCCAGTGTAGGAGCGGCTTGAGCCGCCGCGATCGTGTAGGAGCGGCTTCAGCCGCGATCAAAACCGCCAGGAGACAGGCCTCGGCGGCCATCGCCCGGCGCCCGTCCGCCGATTTGCGCGGCCAGCCCGGCCCGGCGGGTTTCCGGGCCGGTTGCACCCATCCTCCACGTGCGCCGAGAGGCGGCCCTGCTGGAAATGGGGCCAGGCGGGGAGTTTTCCTACCCCCGTCTCCTTTGCGGCCCGACTTCGCATCCGTGCACCCCTCCACACACTGGCGTACCGCAGGCCAAGGAGGGCTCCGCGATGCAGCAAAAAGTGAACGGCTTCACACTGGTGGAGCTCATCGTAGTGGCGGGAATCCTCTCCATCCTCGTCACGATCGTCCTGCCCGACATGGCCCGGTTCCTGGACCGCAGCCGATCCTCCACCACCCTGTCCAACCTGCGCGTGGACATGGCGCTGGCCAGGACGAACGCCATCATGCGGCGCATGCAGGTGGTCGTCTGCCCCCGCGAAGCCGGGCAACTGAGCTGCAGGAGCGGCGGCGACTGGAGCGAGGGCTGGCTGGTATTCCTCGATCCCGATCGCGACCGCCAACCGGGAGCACCCGCCGATCTGCTGCAGATCCGCGAGCCGCCCGCCCGGAGCCGCAACCTGCTGTCGCTCGCGTCCAACCGAGACTATCTGCGCTACCAGAGCGACGGCCGGGCCGCCAACGCCAACCTCACCCTGCAGGCCTGCGCGCGAGGCCGCTTCACGGGGACGCTCGCGGTCAACAACGTGGGGCGGGTGCGGAGCGAGCGGCCAGCGGCCGACGAGCCCTGCCCCTTCGATCTGGCCGAGGTGGTGGCAGGCGGCTCTCCTTGACCCCGGCCCACGACACATTAGAATAGCCGTCCCCGCCCGAATAGCTCAGCCGGTTAGAGCACTTGACTGTTAATCAGGGGGTCGTTGGTTCGAGTCCAACTTCGGGCGCCAGACATGCAGATACCACAAGGGCCGCGGATTCCGCGGCCCTTGTGCTTTGTGGCTACCGGCAACGCCGACAGAACCGGTCCGTTACCAGCATTCGGTCGCGTTGGTTGCCGCACCGCCCTCGGTACGCGTTCCTTGATCGTTGATCGTCAGGGTTCCGCACTTTGGGTCGTCCTGCCGGCCAGTCACTGGCACAGCCTGCAATGTGAACGTCCGCGCCGTCGTCGGGCTAGCCGCGGGAACACTGAACGTGTAGAAGCCGTTGATCTCGGGATCGCAGCCTCCCGGGACGCCTGCTCCCACATAGGTCAGATTCGTCGTGTAGAAGCGCTCCATCAGCTGCGCCTTCTCCTGCAGGCAGGCCGCCGCGGCCGCCCGCCGTGAGTTGATCACGTACTCCCGGTAGTTCGGATACGCGATCGCGGCGAGGATCGCGATGACGCCAACCACGATCATCAGCTCGATCAACGAGAACCCAGCCGCGCGGCCAGAGAACCCACGGCGCGGCATGACCTGATTACTGTGCATTCAACAACTCCCTCCAGGACACGCGCCTGATGTTGGCCGCTCCCGAGCTGGTCTTGATCTGGGAATAGCTGCCGTCGTCCAGGCTCGTGTACATGTACTCGCCGAGGAAGATCGGGTTGTTCGGGCCGCTGTCATAGGCCACGCCGGAGTAAGGCGTTTCAGTGTCGCCGCCGTGGTAATCGCCATCGCTGCCGACGGATCCGTCGCCATCGATATCGAAGAACGGGTTCGACAGCCTGCCGCCGGTGAATGGGTCGATCGCCATGGTGAAGCCCTTGCCCGCGGGCGCGCATGGGTCCGTGGAGTCCGGGAACCGCGTGGTGCCGATCAGGGACATACCCTGGAAGAAGTTGGGCAACACCATGCGTTCGCCGCGCGTCACCGGGTCGCCGCCAGCGGTCGCGGCAGGCGACACGAGATTGATGTACCAGCCGTTCGTGCCCGCGGCGCCGGCCCGCTCGATCACGCGCCCGACACTGTCCTCGGCGGTAATCCTGACAGCGTTCAACGAGGTCTTCGCAACGGTGGATCCACGATCGATGATCCCGTACCAGCTCTGGACGTTCGCGTTGGCGGTTTCGTTGATGTCGGCCATGCTCAGGTATTGGCCGGTACCGAAGAACACCCAGGTGTCCGGCGGGCTGTAGGGGTTGGACGCCACCAGCGGAGCGGCCGTGATCGGCTGCGTCGTGCCCGCGGCGAACAGCCTGGTCGCGGTGCCGCCACTGCGCACATCAAACTTCCAGAGGTTGCCCTCCATGTCACCGGCGTAGACGGAGTCGAAGTAGCCATCCCGCGGCGCGCCTTCGCTCGCCCCGTATGCATCCCAGACATTGACGGCCGACAGCCCATTGTTGCTGCCGATGCCGGTGTCCATCGAACCCTTGTTCACGCCACTGATCGCATCGAGCATGATCAATGCCGACCTTTCCGCCTGGTTGTTGGCCCCGTTGCCCAGGAACACGCGCCAGTCTCCTGCAGCGACGGCCGCGATGATCGGGCGACCCAGGGCGTTGCCCATCAGGGTGCCGATGGCGGCGTCGTCAGAACGCTTTTCCCACAGCAGCGAAGGATTTGTCGGGTCGGTCACGTCCAGGGCGAAGATGCTCTTGCCGCCGCGCCCCATCGTGGCAACGAGGATCGTCTTCCACGTCGTGCCATCCTTCACGTCGGCAACGGTGATCTCGCCGTCCATCGAATAGGCGTGGTCGTACTCGGGATGCCAGTTGGGATACTTGTTCGTCGACACATCGAGCTGGGTGAGGACGGACATCGCTTCGGTCGGCATGAAGGCGAACAGCTCCTTGCCGCCATCGCCCGCGCTGGTCGTGTCCAACGCATCCGGCGCCTGGAAGGCGTGCAGCATGCCGTCGTTGGCGCCGACATAGACCACCGGATCGCGACCGGCCTGCGCCGCCACGAACGTGGCATAGCTGGTGTCGTCGCTGTAGAGGTTGGCGTTGGGCCGCCCCACGTACACCGGCTGCGAGTTGATGATGTCGCCCAGCATGCCGCGCCGGTTGCGGAACTGACGCAGGCTGCCCGTGACCACCGACTGGCGCTCATGCACGCGTTCGCCGAGCACGTAGCGGAGCTGTTCATTGCTGATGGTCGTTGTCGAACTCCATGCAGCGGGGCGCACCACTGTCGGACTCGTCAGGCTGGTGTAGTTGCTCCAGTTGCTGATGAAGTTCGTGAGCGTGCCGCTGCTGTTGAACAGGATCTTGCGCTGCGTGTAGTTCCAGTAACTGGTGCCGCCACCGGCGGCAGCGGTATTGATCTTCGGCTCTCCGGCCGCATGGCCAAGCCAGTCCGATGCATCCCACTTGTTGGTCAGGGTACCGGTGCTGACGTTCACGTCGGCGGCGATCAGTTGCCCGCCCCAGCCGTTGGACACGTACTTGGCCTGGTAAGTGCGCGAACCGGCTTCCAGCCTGGTGGAGTTGGAGGCGAACGAGCCACCGGAGCCGGTGATGTCGTCGGCGATCTTCTGGAATGCCGCATTCAGGCCGTCGATCATCGCCTGGCCGTTGTTCGCCAGGTACATGTTGTTGGGAAGGTGGAAATCGCCGGTGCCGCCCAACCCTGTCTGGGCCTTCGCCGTCTGCGTCGCTGCGGTCCACGCTGCGCGGTTGGTGGTTTCGAACCAGTTGTCGGCCGGACGCGCGGCGTTGCCGTTCTCGTCGTACGACGTCTCCGGGATGGTGAAGCCGCCGTACTTGGTCGCCAGGTAGTACTGGTTGGTCTTCTTTGCCTTGAGGTCGTTCAGCTCGACCACGTCCACCCAGTAGGTGCTGATCGACTGGCCCTTGGCCCGTGCAGGCGTCGTGCTGAGTGTCGTGTTGGGCACGTCCGGACGGATGTCTGTCACGTGCCCCCAGTAAGCCAGCGCCGCCGTCGAGTTCTGGGCACGCGTATCGCGATCCGCAACCACCATGTGGTTCAGCCACGTGTCGACGAAGCCGGTCGCAATGTCGCCGCTGCCAGAATGGTCCTTGCTTTCGTTCTGGGTCGCGGTGTCTCCGATCCCCAGGAACACGTTGGCCTGACACTGGTACAACATGGGATCGCGGTCGGTGCCGACCGTCCGCAAATCGTCGGGATCCGCGTTCCAGCGCGTCACGGCAGTGTTTGCACCCGTGCCATACCAGTTGTCGATCACCGGAAGCCCATCCGCGTACTGGTAGCGGGTGAGATTGGGACTCACACCGGCCAGGTTGCTGTAGGCGGACACGTTGCCGACACCGCGCAGGTAGCGCAGCGCGGTGTGGTACATCTCGCTGAGATTGTCGTACGCCTTCAGCGTCGCCATGCCGGTATTGATCTGGCCAAACCGGTTCAGGTAATTGATGACGCCGCTGTACTGGATCGTGCAGCCGCTTCCGTCAGGAGCGACCGATCCGCTGGCGCAGGCACCGACGCGCGTCGAAGTCGAGCTGCTGTCAGTGCTGTCCGGGTTGTTGATGATCTTGCCCGTCGCCAGGTCCCATTCGGCGTTGTCCACGCCCGAAATGCGGCCCACCCGATCCGGGTACGGCTTCTCGGTGCCGGCGGTTTCCGCTGCCGTCACCGGGCCGATCAGCTTCTGCCGGGCACGCATGACGCCGCCGCGCCGGCTCGAGCCACCGTCCTGGGTGAGGTAGGCGAACAGGCTGTAGCGGGTCTTCTTCGAGTTCTGCTGCAGCAGGCCTTCGGGCTTGTAGTTGCTGCCGTAGCGGGTGCAGAGGCTGCGGGTGTCGAGGCTGCCATCGCAGACTTTTACGCGCATGCTGAGGGCATAGGCCTGGTTGCGGCCGTATGTGGTGTGACGATAACGGGTTGCATTGGTGGGATTGACCCATTGATTCCGGTTGTTGTAGCAACGGCCATTAGAAAGGGTGGGATGGCTGGCCGGGCAGGTCTGGATCGTTGTGGCTTCACAGCCGAACTCACCCACGCCGCAGGCCGTGTCGTTGATGACGGTGGTGGTGTCGGAGTTCGGCAACAGGTTGTACTGCGGGTTGTAGGGGACCGCCGTCACCGCGGTACCTGCGGGAGCCTGTTGCACGTCGCCCGTGACGGGCCGCGCAAGTGCCGCGGGCGCGTTCCATGCCTGCGCACTTCCCATCTCACCGGACGAAGACGGTATGAACCACATTTGGCTGCGCAGACCACCAATGCGCGTTCGCAGCGTGCTGGTCTGGACCGGCGTCGAGTTGCCAGCGTTGCTAGCCAGCCTGCGAAGTGGTGTGTATCCATTCTCCCACCGGTCCGAGTTCGCCTTCTCCAGATACGTGACGTTGTTCATCTCGCTGTAGCCGGCGGCCGGAGTGCCGTCCGCGGGCCGATGCACGCGGTAGCCGCCCGTCAGCGCCAGCCGGAAGGTGTCGATGGCCTGCATCGCGGACCAGTTCAGGAAGTTGCCGCTCCAGAGGCGCTGGGAAGGCGTGCCCCCGGTCTGACCGGCGCAACTGTGACCACTGCTGGTGGCTGAATGCGGATAGAAATACCTGTTCGCCTCGACGACGTCGAAGTGGTAGGCGTAGCAAAGTCCCGAATTGAAGTAACCGGCATAGGCAGTAGCCGATGCATAGTTCGCAGTTCCCTCCGCCACGCCTGGCGCGTTGGCATGCGTCACCACGGTCGGCCATTCCACCGACGGCAGCAGCACCAGGTTGCCCGGAACGCTGTTGGTCACCGTCAGCGGCTTGTTGTCGATCGCAACGCCCGACAGCGCGGAGGTCGAGCTGAACACGGCGAACAGTCCCACAAGGACGGCCACAAGGCGGTGTGCGCCGGTGCGGCCGGGTCGAGCGACCTGCCTGGTCATGCGTTCCATATCGTTCTCCACCACTCTTGTGTCGGATCGCACCGGTTACCGGGCGACCACGTTGCCCTGCAGCACCACCACCGACCGGTCGGCGTTGCCGGCCGGGGCGTGGCTGCGCGCGAAGACGCGATACATCGCTTCCTGGATCACGCCACCGCCGCCGCCGCCGTACTGGATGCTGCCGGCGCTGGCACCGAGCCCCAGGTCATCGGCGCTGTCGCGCAGGCCCATGTACTGGATGTAGTACTGGGGCGCGCCGGCCGAGGTGTCCGTAATGCCCAGCGCGGCGTTGGCAGTGCCCAGACGGTCGTTGGCGTTGAACCAGCAGTCCGTCCCCTTGGTCGCCGCCGCCGTGCAGGTCGTGCCGGCGGTGTACACATTGGCCGGAACCGAACACAGGCTTGCAGTGATGGTGCCGGGGTGTGCCGCGTCGTCGCCGCAGCGCACGCCGACCACCCAGCCCTTGCCGTCGGCCAGCACCGATGCCCGCACCGCGGCTTCTGCTTCGCGCAATGCGGATTCGGCCTGCTGGAAGGCGAGGCTGCGGTCGTACATGTTGGCGCTCATGCGCTCTTCGAGCAGCGTACCGCGCATGACCGCCAGCCCGAGGATGGTCATCACCAGGAGCAGGATCAGCACGATGACGAGGGATACGCCCGACTGGCGTGCGCCGGGATGGGCGACTGGCCTGTTCATAGGGTCCGGTTCCGCAGGTTGACGACGTGATTGACCGTGCGCACAAGCGGCTGGCCGGTGGTGCTGCCCGCGCTGGTGGCTTCGGCCTCGCGCATGGTGAGCGCGATCCGCACCGCGCGGATGGCGTTCCAGTCGGCGGCGGTGGTCAGCGAGGACGCATCGACGTAGCCCGCACTACCCAGGTACTGCACCTGCATGTCCTGCACGCCCGGCACCACCTCTTCCTGGGCGCCATCGTTGACCCGGCGACACAGCGAGTAGCCGTTGGCGGCGACGCCATCCGGGTCGCAGACATACCAGCGCACGCCCTGCAGGCGGCTGACGGTGGAGAACCTCGGGAACAGGTAGGCGGTACCGGCGACGCAGATGCCCGCATTGGGCTGGGGGAAATAGCTGCAGGCGTTGACGCCAGTGCCGAAGGAGACCGCGCCGTTGGCGCCCGTGACGCTGCTGGCAGCGCTGGCCCGGAAGATGCCCAGGACACGCATGTCGCAGACCATGATGACGTCATTGGCGGCGAACTGCGGCTCGCCAGGCGTGTAGGTCACGCTGGTGGCGCCAGTCGCCATGTCGGTGGTGAGCGTCCGCACGTCCTGGTCCATGCGCAGCACCTGGATCGCGTCGGTGGTGGCGACCTGGCCGGTCAACCCACTGCCCTCGAAGCCATGCAGCGGCCGCGTCGAGCCGACGAACCAGTTGCTGGACGTCGGCGTGGACGTCGATGCGTTGGTGATGATGTTGCCCGCCGCCATCTCCGCGTCGCAGGGGCTGCCGCCGGCCTCGCGGATGTCGCGCGCCATCATCTCGAACGCGGCCTGCGAACTCTCCTGGATGCGGCCCAGCCCCTGGGTGGCAGCGAATGCGCGCTTGTTCGACTGGAAGATTCCGATCGCCGCGGCCGAGACCAGCAGGCCGATCAGCATGGCGATCATCAGCTCGATCAGGCCCAGGCCGGACTGCCTGCGCTGCGGGCTGGAAAGACGGATCGAGGCGCTCATATTGCCGCCACCGTGACAACGCGCCGCTGGCTGCTGCCTTCCCGGCCGGCCGCGGTACCGGTGCCGCGGCTGTCGTCCCACTGCACCGTGATCGTGCAGGTCGCACCGTCGATGGTATTGGCCACGCAACTGACGCCTCCGCAGGTGCTGGTATCGGTGGCCGCGTTGGCGGCACTGACCATGGAACTCTTCAAGGATCCCAGCCAGGCGTTGACGTCGGTCCGGGCCGACGTCTGACCCGCGGTCTCGCTTCCACTGGCCGTCGCCGCGGCGCACTGCGGGTTGGTTCCGGGCGTGTTGTAGTAGCCGGCCAGCGCATTGGCCCGGTTGGACCGGACCACGTCGAGGATGGCGTAGCTCTGGATGACCGCCTGGGTGCGCTCGAGCGAGCTTTGCCCGTTGCGCAGGGCCACCGCCTGCATCGCGGCGATGCCAAGCAGGCCGATGCCCATGATGAGCACTGCCACAAGCACTTCGATCAGGCTCATGCCCTGCTGCCTGCGGCGGCACGCCGCCGCCCGACTGCGTCGATTGCGATTCATTGTCGATCCCATTCTCACGGACAAGCGCCCCCTCCGTTCGCCGCGGCCGTGGCGACCCGCCCTGCAACCGTCACACTGACCACCCGTTGATTCTCGGGCGGACTGGCGGTCGGAATGCAGACGGTGATCGCCGCGGCAGTGGCGAAGCCGTTGGGCCGGTAGGTGATGGAGTCCTCGTCGGCAGTGATCTGCACCGGGCTGCGGACCGCTGCGCGCCTGAGGATGCTGTCATCGCTGTCCAGGACCGTCAGCCATTCGGTCCAGGTGCCGTCGCAGGTCGCGCCATCCGAGCTTCCGCACACCGAGACCCGCGCGTTCCTGCGGATCGCCTCGCTGCGCGCGTACTGCAGCGACGCCACCAGCTCGTTGGCGTTGGAGCTCAGGCGATTGGAATTGATCACGGAGGTCAGCGACGGATAGGCAACGACGGCGAGGATCGCGACCACGGCGACGACGACCATCAGTTCGATCAGGCTGAAGCCGGCGCCGCGACGCGGCAGCCCCCTGCCCCTGCGCGGGTCGACCGTTTGCTGGAAGATTGGCATACCACTCCCCATGTGGACGGCATACCCTAGTCCGGGGCACTTCAGGCAACCAGCACTTCCGGGACGAACGGCGCGATCCGGGGCGTGGATGGCCGAAGTGGCTACAGGTCTTCCATCGAGGCATCCGAACGGGCCCCGTCCCTGCATGACTTTTTCCAGCAAGCGCCACGCCACCTCCGCCCCCCTGGACACGCTGTGGCAGGCCGGCACGGTGATCTGGGTCGTCCTGGCTGGCGAGGCGCTCGCGCTCGTGCTGACGCTGGCCCCCGGCGCCACCGACGAGCCGATCGCCTATTTCGGCATGGCATCGCTTGGGGTGCAGTGGGTCTTCCTCACCACGATGGGTCTGCTGTACCTGCTGCGGCGGCGACTGGCTGGCGCCACGCCGGTCGCAGTGGCGCGTGCCGCCCTGGGCGCACTGCTGCTGAGCACCTGGCTGGTGAGCGCGCTGGCGTGGTGGACGCTGCGCGATCTGTGGCCAACGCCGCACGGGGGCTGGCTTGCGTTCGCGCTGCGGCTCACCGCGATCGCGCTGACGGTGGGGCTGCTTGGCCTGGCCGCGTTCCGGGGCCAGTGGCGGGAACGGCAGCTGGCGGTACGCGCCAAGCAGGCCGAGGTCGACGCGCTGCAGGCACGCATCCGCCCGCACTTTCTGTTCAACGCGCTCAACACCGGCATCGCGCTGGTGCACGCGCGGCCGCAGGCGACCGAGCAGTTGCTGCTGGACCTGGCGGACCTGTTCCGCGCGGCGATCTCGGGCCGCGAGCAGGTGCCGCTGGCCGAGGAGCTGGCGTTGACGCAGCGCTATCTGGAGATCGAGCGACTGCGCTTTGCCGACCGGCTGCAGGTGCACTGGGACATCGCGGAGCCGCCCGACGCGCTGGCCGACATCACCATTCCGCCGCTGTCGATCCAGCCGCTGGTCGAGAACGCGATCAAGCACGGGATCGAGCCGAGCCGGAGTGGCGGCCATGTCGCGATCTCGCTGCACAAGACGCCGACATCGATTGCCATCGTCGTTCGTAATTCATTGCCGACGGAGCAGGCGCGGTCTTCCGCCGGGCACGGAATCGGCTTGAACGCGGTGCGATCGCGCATCCAGGTGTTCACCGGCGGACTCGGCGGCGTGGAGGTCCACGCCACCGATGGCGAGCACGTGGCGACGCTCACCCTGCCGAGGCGGGGCTGACGCGGTCGCGAACGATCAGGCCTGCGCCACCACCTCGTAGCACGGCCTGTATTGCCCGGAGATCTTCATGCGCCGCTGTTCGATGAATGCCTGCAACAGCGCATCAAGTGCCTGCATGATGTCCACGTCGCCATGGATCTGGAACGGGCCGTGCTGCTCGACGCGGCGCATGCCTTCTTCCTTGACGTTGCCTGCGACGATGCCGGAAAACGCGCGGCGCAGGTCGGCGGCGAGGTCCTGCGGGCGGCGGCCGTGGCGCAGGTCGAGCGCGGCCATGGCCTCGTGCGTGGGCACGAACGGCTGCTGGCAGTCGAGCGGAACGTCCAGGCCCCAGTTGAAGTAGAACGAGTCCTTCTGCGCGATGCGGTACTCGCGCACGTCTCGGATGCCGGTGCCCATGCGCCGCGCCACTCTCTCGGGGTCGGCGATGATGATCTCGTAACGCCGGGCCGCGGCGTCACCCAGGGCCAGGCGGATGAACTGGTCGATCTGCTCGAAGTACGGCGCGGCCGCGGTCGGGCCGGTGAGGATGAAGGGGAACGGCAGGTCGGCGTTCTCCTCGCGCAGCAGGATGCCGAGCAGGTAGAGGATCTCCTCGGCCGTGCCGACGCCACCGGGAAACACGATGATGCCGTGGCCGAGCCGGACGAACGCCTCCAGGCGCTTCTCGATGTCCGGCATGATCACCAGGTGGTTGACGATCGGGTTGGGCGATTCGGCCGCGATGATGCCCGGCTCGGTGATGCCGATGTAGCGGGTGCGGCGGCGGCGCTGCTTGGCGTGGGCGATGGTGGCGCCCTTCATCGGGCCCTTCATCGCACCCGGGCCGCAGCCGGTGCAGATGTCGAGGCCGCGCAGGCCAAGTTCGTAGCCGACGTTCTTGGTGTACTGGTACTCCTCGCGGCCGATCGAGTGGCCGCCCCAGCACACCACCAGGTTCGGATCGGCCGGCCGCAGGATGCGCGCGTTGCGCAGCAGGCCGAACACGGCGTTGGTGAGGCCGGCGGATGTCTCCAGTTCCGCATCCAGCTCCGGGGCGAGTTCGATCGCGGTCCAGGCCAGGTCGCGCACGACCGCGAACAGCAGCTCGGCCACGCCACGGATGATGTGGCCGTCCACGAAGGCCATCGCTGGCGCGTTGTTCAGCTCGATGCGTACGCCGCGGTCCTGCTGCAGGACCTGGATGTCGAAGCTCGGATACAGCTCCTGCGCGGCGCGCGGATCATCCGAGGCGCTGCCGCTAGTCAGCACCGCCAGCGCGCAGCGGCGCAACAGGTCGTGCATGCCGCCGCTGGACGCGTCCTTGAGCCGCGCGACCTCGTCGCGCGAGAGGATGTCCAGTGCGCCGCTGGGATAGATCCGGGTGCTCACCACCGGCAGGGAAGTGGTTGCCGCTTCGCTTGTGGGCTGTTCCATTCGTGCTCTCTCGTCAGGCTGGCGACTGTAGCGCAGCCGCCCTCGCAAACGGAAACGGCCGGGTTGCCCCGGCCGTTTCGGTGTCGCAGACCGCGGGCGGTCAGAACTTGTAGCGGAAGCCCAGCTGCAGCGACCAGCGCGACTCCCAGTCGGTCCAGACCGGCGAGGTGACGCCATTGCGGTTCGAACTGCTGACCGGATCGCTGTTGAAGTCGTAGATGTAACGACCGGTCGCTGCGTCGACACCCTGGAAGCCCACCGCAACGCGATCGCCGTACGGCGAGTTGTACTGGATGCGGCCCCAGTCCTTGTTGATCAGGTTGCCCACGTTCATCACGTCCAGCCAGATCTCGGACTTGTGGCCCTTGAAGAAGCCTGGCAGTTCCTGGCTGATGCGCAGGTCGAACTGGTTCACCCAGGGATTGCGGAAGGTGTTGCGTTCTGCGACCGCGCCGCCCTGGCGGGCGAGGCCGTTCTCGGCAACCCAGTCGAAGAACGCCGCCTCCATCGCCGCACCACCGGTGAAGATCACCTCACCCACGGTGCCCGGCACGTACAGAAGATCGTTGGTGTAGCCGTCTCCATTCATGTCGTTGGCGAAGCGCCAGCTGTGCGGCGCACCCGAGCGGCCCTCGTAGAACACCGAGAAGATCGTCGCGTAGTCGTCGAAGAACGACTTGCGGAACTGCATGGTGCCGGTGATGCGGTCGCGGATCTCGTAGTTGGAAGTCGCGGCATCGTCGGAGTTGGGGTCGAAGATCGCCTTGTTGGACCAGTTGGAAATCGCTCGCGAACTGGTCAGCGGGTTGACCTCGGTGGCGTTGGTGTAGGTGTAGTGCAGCGACCAGCCCCAGGTGTCGAGCAGAGGCTTGTTCAGTCCGACGGTGAACTGCGCGCTGCGGCCGTTGTCCGTATTGGTCATCAGGATGACGCCGTCACCGGCCCAACCCGTCACGTTCTCGTAGCCGGGGATGGTGTCGGCCAGATCGGCCACGCCGGCGCCGCCGTTTGCGCGCGAGCGGTTCGAGGAGCCCGGTGGCGCATAGACATTCGTGGTGTAGAAAGTCCGGCCATCGTTCTGATCATCGATGTATGTGGGTGCACCCAGGTCCAGGCGCTCGAAGTGCAGGCCCTTGTTGACGCGGGTATACAGCAGCTCCGCGGACGCCACGATGCCGTGCCACGGCAGTTCCTTGTCGAGGGCCAGGTTGGCCTTCCACACCGACGGCTGCTCGAAGTCGCGGTCCATCAGGTTGACCATCATGCCGTAGCCGCTGGCCGGATCCGGCCTGGGCATGTTGTCGACGTCGTCCAGTTGCACCGGCAGCCAGCCGTCGGTCGGATTGCGGTCGTTATAGCCGATCAGGCCGAAACCGGTGTTCTGGTAGGAGTTGCCCACCCACACGTTCGCGGCCGAGCCCTGGAACAGGCCGACACCGCCGCGCAGCTGGGTCGGCAGGTCGCTGTCGAAGGTGTAGTTGAAGCCGAAACGCGGCTGGACCAGCGCGTCGTCCATGTTCTCGCGGTTGTCGTAGCCGTAGTACTCCTGCACCAGCAGGTTGTGCACCGGCACGTCGTCCATGCTCGGCAGGTCGACGCGCAGGCCGAACATCAGGGTCAGGTTGTAGTTGACCGCCCAGCTGTCCTGCACGAACAGGCCGGTGTTGGCGTGCTTGTAGCGCATCGCCACCGAACTGAGGTCGTTGCCCGGCACGGGTGCGTTGAGGTCGTACACCGAGTACTCGCCGTCGCGGAACGCGTCGAGGCCGGCGAACACGTAGGTCCCCCAGATGTTCTGGGCGTACAGGTTGTAGACGTCGTTTTGTTCCCAGTCGAAGCCGAACTTGAGCGTGTGGTCGCCGACGAACCAGGTCGCGGCACCGAAGGCGTTGTCGGTGGTGGTGTTGATCTGGTTGCCGTGGCGGAATTCGTCGGCACCGAAGTTCAGGTACGGCGGGGCAACCAGGCTGGCGCCGTCATCGTCCTGCCCGAACGTGACGACCACCTGCGGGAGGCGCGAGTAGACGGTGCTGAGCGAGTCGTAGGTGCGGCGGCCGACCTTGAACTCGGTGCTGAAGCTGTCCGTCCAGTCACTGAACAGTTGCACGACCGAGGTTTCGACATTCTTGTTGACGTCGTACCAGCGGCTGTTGAGGCCAAGCGCCGGACCCGAAGTCCCGACGTTGTGGCTGTTGTAGTTCATGCTGTTGCTGGAACCGGCCAGGTTCGGTTCCACCTGCTCGAGCTTCGAGAAGCGCGCGGACAGACGGTGGTTGTCGTTGATGTTCCAGTCGATCTTGGCCGCGTATTCCTCGACTTCGTTCTTGATGCTGGGCGGCGATTCCATGCTGCCGATGTCGACGTTGTAGACCTCGCGCGCGATCTGCTGCGCCTCGGCGATCTGCTCATTGGTGACGTTGACCACGGTGTTGGCGCCGGACCCGATTGGACCGAACGAGGAACCGGCGCGGTCGCGGCTGAACTTCTCGTAGTTCACGAAGAAGAACAGCTTGTCCTTGATGAGCGGGCCGCCGAAGGTGGCGCCATAGGTCTGCTCATCGTTGAAGCCGGTGAAATCGGCACCGGACACGGGGTGCTCGCCCCACCAGTCGCCATCGCGGTAGGCGCCGTAGATCGAGCCATGGAACTCGTTGGTGCCCGACTTGGTCACCGCGTCGATCACCGCGCCGGTGGCGCCGGTGATGGTCGTGTCGTAGTTGGAGATGTCGACGTTGATCGCCTCGATGGCGTCCATCGACACCGGCTGGCGCATGGTCGGGAAGTTGTTGGACTCCAGCCCGAAGGTATCGCTGGTGTTGATGCCGTCGATGCGGATGGCGTTGTAGCGCGGATTCTGGCCACCGACGCTGATCTCGCCGCGCGACTTGTCGCTCTGCGCGATGCGCGGATCCATGCGCACATAGTCCTGGATGTTGCGGTTGGCCGACGGCAGCGCCTCGATCTGCTGCTGCGAGATGTTGGTCCCGGTCCCCATCTTGCTGGCGCTGAAGATGTCGGAGCCGCCCGCCACGCCGACGGCCGTGACGGTGCCAAGGGTCGTCACGTCCGCAGCGAGCGATGCGTTGATCGTGTTCACCTGGTTCAGCGCCAGGTACACGTTGTCCTCGGTCCTGGTGCCTTCACCCGACTTGGTGATCGTGATCTCGTACGGGCCACCGACGCGCAGGCCGCGGGCGTTGTAGCGGCCGCTGCCGTCGGTGGTGGCCCGGCTGACCGTGCCCGACTCGACATGGGTAATGACCACTTCCGCGCCCGCGACGGGCTGGCCACCGTTGTCGGTCACCAGGCCGCCGACGCCGGCGGAGGTGCTCTGGGCGAATACGGGCGCTGCGGCGAGCGCAGCGATCAGACCGATCGACAGTTTCGACAGCCGGATGCGGTTGCGGTGGGTCATGTGGTTTGCCTCAATGCGGGGGTGGTCTTGGTGGTGGAAACCGAATGCGCAGCGTGCAAATGCAGCGGCCCGTGAGGCGGGCGTGACGGGGCGTTCGGTTAACTTCAGATTAACACATTAACCGTTGCACATGACAGCAAAAAGACAGTTCTCAAAGACGCGGAAGTGCTTGACCGTGCTCGCTTTGATGGCAGATACGGTGGAGCGGCACCAAGTACTTGTTGCTGCGCAACATCAGCCGGCGACAGGCAGGCGGAGATAGCCGGTCAGCCCGTCCAGCAGCATCTGCACCGAGATCGCCACCAGCAGCATGCCCATCAGCCGCTCGATCGCGGTCAGGGCGCGCGCGCCCACCAGGCGGTACAGCGACGTGGCAGAGAACAGGATCAGTGCCGTTGCCACCCAGGCAAGCAGCAGCGCCAGGCTCCATTCGACCAGGCGCTCGGGCTCCTTGCTGCCCATCAGCATCACCGCGGCCATGCCCGAGGGGCCGGCGACCAGCGGGATCGCCATGGGCACGATGAAGGGCTCGCCGCCGGGGATCTCGCCCATCAGCCCTTCGGGCGGCGGGAAAATCATGCGGATGCCGATCAGGAACAGCACGATGCCGCCTGCGATCGCCACCGCCTCCTGGCGCAGGTGCATCACCTCGAGCGCGTACTTGCCCGCCCACAGGAACAGCATCAGCACGGCCAGCGCGATCAGCAGTTCGCGCGCCAGCACGATGCGCTGGCGCTGCGGCTCGAGCCGGCGCAGCATGCTCAGGAACACCGGGATGTTGCCCAGTGGGTCCAGGATCAGGAACAGCAGCAGGGCGGCCTGGAGGATGGTCACTGCGCATCCGCCGCCGGGGCGAGCAGGTCGACGCAGGCGTCAGCGAAGCCGGCCGGGTCACGCGCCAGGCGGTCGCTGTCGGCGGCATAGGCACGCGCCCGCAGCGGCGTGCGCATCGGGCCTGGACGCAACGCGCGCACCCGCAGCGGCGTGGAGGCGGTTTCGGCATCCAGCATCGCCACCAGTGCCTCCAGCCCGTGCTGGGCGATGCCGTAGCCGCCCCAGTACGCTGGCGCCGCGCAGGGCGCCGGATCGATCACGAACACCACCGTGCCTGCGTCGGAAGCGCGCAGCAGCGGCAGGCAGGCCTGGGTGAGCCACCAGCGAGCGGTCAGGTCGACGTGCATGGCGCGCGCGAAGGCGGCGGGATCGGTGTGCTCGAGCGGCGTCAGGCCGGCGAAGTCGGCGGCGCAATGGACCAGGCCATCGAGGTGGCCGAAGCGGTCGCCGATGCGGGTGGCGAGTTCGGCGTAGTCGTCCGGCGCGGCGCCTTCCAGGTCGAGCGGGTACAGCAGCGCCTGCCCGCCGGCCTTCTCGATGGCGTCGGCCACCTGCTCAAGCTTGCGCGACTTGCGCCCGAGCAGCACCGGCATCGCGCCGGCGGCCACGCAGGCCAGCGCCACGGCACGGCCGAGCCCGCCGTGGCCCCCGGTGACCAACACCGCGCGGCCATCGAGCGGACGGTCCGCGGGCGTCGCGGGCGCCCCGCTCACGTCTTCTGGACTTCCGCAATCATGCGCGCCAGCTCGCCGCTCTCGTGCAGCTCCAGGGTGATGTCGCAGCCACCGATCAGCTCGCCGTGGATGAAAAGCTGCGGGAACGTCGGCCAGTTCGAGAAGCGCGGCAGGTTGGCCCGGATTTCGGGCTCGGCCAGCACGTTGACGGTGTGGATGCCGCTTGCGCCGGCCGCCTTGAGCACCTCGATCGTGCGGCTGGAGAAGCCGCACATCGGGAACTGCGGGGTGCCCTTCATGAACAGCACGACGGGATGGTGTTCGACTTCGGCCTTGATGCGGTCCAGCGGCGTCATCACGCTACTCCTGTGCGGCAGCGCGCGACAGCGGGCCACCGGAATTCGGTTTTGCGTATTGTATGCCGCGCTCCCCTGCTCCGCCGGCCATCCGGACCCGACGCCATGCCGATCGAACCTCGCCCGCTGCCCTGCGACCCTGCCACTTTCGCGCCGCATTTTCCGGCCGAGGCCGTGGAGCGGCACCGGCGCGCGCAACAGGCCGGCGTCGATGCGCTGAACGCGCTGCTGGGCGAAGCCGCCGCCGACCCGGCGCCGGAACTGACCGACCTGGTCCGTGACGCCAGCGGCGCCCTCGCCGCGCACGCCGCACAGGCCTGGGCCGAGGATTTCCATTGGGCGGCGCTGCGGCCGCCCGTCGGCGATGGGCACGATGAACCCGGTGGCCCCTTGGGCGATGCGATCAGCCAGGCCTTCGGCGACGTGAAGCGAATGCGGGAGCGCTTCGCCGAGGCCGCCACGCGCCTGTCCGGGGCAGGCTGGCTGTGGCTGGTACAACGCCGCGACGGGCGCCTGGCGATCCTTGTCGCGCCGCAGTCGACCACGCCGCTGACCGGCAACGACACGCCCCTGCTGGCCTGCTGCCTGTGGCCGCACGCCTACGCACAGAACCAGGCCGACCCGCGCGAACGCTATCTGGCCGCGTTCTGGCAGCTGGTGGACTGGAAGACAGTGGCGACACGGATGCGCTGAGGGGCTGCCGCGGCTCCGGCCCCCACCCCGGCCCTGCCCCGCAAGCGGAGGAGGGCCGGGGTGGGGGCCAGGCAGGCGGCGCGATCCAACCGACAAGGCGCAGTGCTTCTCCGCCGCGCCTCAGCCGTTCTCCGCCCCCAGCGCGCGCAGCACCGGCGCCACCTGCTCCTCACGCCCGAGTGCCGCGCCCACGTTGCGCAGCGCGTGTGCGAGCGCGGCGGTGTCATCGGCGCGCAATGTCGCGTGGCCGACCTTGCGGCCTTCGCGCGGCTGCTTGCCGTAGTCGTGCCAGTGGCCGCCCGGTTCGCGCAGGACCACATCGGCATCGGGCATCGACCCGATCCAGTTCAGCATGCAGGCATGGCCCAGCGACCGGGTCTCGCCCAGCGGCAGCCCCAGCACGGCGCGCAGGTGGTTCTCGAACTGCGAAGTGTCCGCGCCCTCGATCGTCCAGTGCCCCGAGTTGTGCACGCGCGGCGCCATCTCGTTGGCCAGCAGCACGCCGTCGCGGCAGAACAGCTCCAGCGCGAACACGCCCACGTAGTCGAGACGTTCGGCCAGTGCGCGTGCATGCGCGTGCGCCTGCGCGACCAGCCCCGGCTCGCAGTCCGCCGGGGCCAGGCTTGCCGACAGCACCCCATCCACGTGCCAGTTTTCGGTCAGCGGCCAGGTGCGGAATTCGCCATCGCGGCCACGCACCGAGACCACGCTCAGTTCGCGCTCGAAAGGCACGAAGGCCTCGAGGATCAGCCCGACCTTCTGCGCCTGCGTGCCCAGCGCCTGCCAGGCGGCCTCGACATCGTCCAGGGTGCGGATCCGGAACTGGCCCTTGCCGTCATAGCCCAGCCGGCGCGTCTTGAGGATGGCGGGGATGCCGACCTGGGCGACCGCGGCATCGAGGGATTGGCGCGTGTCGACGTCGACGAAGTCGGGCAAGGGGATGCCGAGTTCGCGGAACAGCGTCTTCTCGGCCAGCCGGTCCTGCGCCGTCGCCAGCGCGCGCGGCCCGGGGTGCACCGGCACCCGCTGCGCCAGCCACTCGGCGCTGGCGGCCGGCACGTTCTCGAAATCGAAGGTGGCCACGTCGATGCGCGAGGCGAACTCAGCCAGCGCCACCTCGTCGCGGTAGTCGCCCACCAGCAGCGGCGCGCACTGGCCCGCGCAGGCATCGGCAGCGGTATCCATCATCAGGAAACGCAGGCCCAGCGGCGCACCCGCAAGCGCCAGCATGCGCGCGAGCTGCCCGCCGCCCAGGATGCCGACCGTGGTCATCGACCGCTCACTGGCGCGGGTCGTCGGCGCCGGCGACCTCATCGGTCTGGCGCTGGCGGAACTCGGCCAGGGCGGCCGCAACCTCGGGCTGCCCGTGCGCGAGCATGGCCGCGGCGAACAGTGCGGCGTTCGCCGCACCGGCTTGGCCAATCGCGAACGTGGCCACCGGGATGCCCGCGGGCATCTGCACGATCGACAGCAGCGAATCCATCCCGTTCAGTGCGCGGCTCTGCACCGGTACGCCGAGCACCGGCACCGCGGTCTTGGCCGCGAGCATGCCCGGCAGGTGCGCCGCGCCGCCGGCGCCGGCGATGATCGCGCGCAGCCCGCGTTCCTGCGCAGTGGCGGCGTAGTCGAACAGCACGTCGGGCGTACGGTGCGCGGAGACCACGCGCACCTCGTGCGCGATGCCCAGCGCCTCGAGCTTCTGCACGGCGTGCTGCATCGTCTCCCAGTCGGAGCGCGAACCCATCACGACCCCGACCAGCGGGCTTGCAGGTGAAGCGGACATTCGTCGTCCCCGGACCTAAAGACGTATTCTAGCGGTTCATCCGATCGCCTTCCCGCCATGGACCGCAAGCTGCTCGACCTCCTCGTCTGCCCCGTGAGCCGGCAACCGCTGGCCCTGCTCGATCCTGCCGGGCTGGCCGCGCTCAACGCCGCGGTCGCGTCCGGCGGACTGCGCCGCGGCGACGGTTCCGCGCAGTCCTCGCCAATGCGCGAGGCGCTGGTGACGCACGACCGCAAGCTGGTCTACCGCATCGACGACGGCATCCCGGTGCTGCTGGCCGAAGAGTCCATTGCCACCGCGCAGGTCGCGGATTTCCCCAGGGCATGATCGGCGGCGACCGCGCCGCGGTGGACCCGGCGATCATTGCCGATGACGTCGCCCGCGCGCTGGCCGAGGACCTGGGCAGCGGCGATGTCACCGCTGCGCTGTTGCCGGATGCGGACGACCAGGCCTACCTGCTGTGCAAGGAGGACGCCGTGGTCTGCGGGCGACCGTGGTTCGACGCCTGCCACCGCGCGCTCGACCCGGAGGTGCGGATCGACTGGCGCGTGGCCGAAGGCGACCGTGTCGCTGCGGGCACGGTCCTGGCCACGCTGCACGGCCATGCGCGCGCCCTGGTCAGCGCCGAGCGCGCATCGCTCAACTTCCTGCAGACGCTGTTCGGCACGGCCACCGCCACCGCCGCCTATGTTGATGCCGTCCGCGGCACCGGAACGCGCATCCTCGACACCCGCAAGACCCTGCCCGGCCTGCGCGCCGCGCAGAAGTACGCGGTGCGCACGGGCGGCGGCGACAACCACCGCATGGGGCTGTACGACGCGGTGATGCTCAAGGAGAACCACGTGCGCGCGTTCGGTTCGGTGGTGGCCGCGATCGCCGCCGCGCGCGCCGCGCAGCCTTCACTGCCGCTGATCGTCGAGGTCGAAACGCTGGGCCAGCTGCGCGAGGCGCTTGCCGCCGGCTGCGACCGCATCCTGATCGACGATTTCGATGCCGCCACGCGCCGCGAAGCGGTGGACATCGCCCACGCGCTTGCACCCGATCGCAGGATCCCGCTGGAAGTCTCCGGTGGCGTGGACCTGGCGGGCGTGCGTGCGATCGCGCTTGACGGCGTGGACTGCATTTCGATCGGCGCCCTGAGCAAGCACCTGCACGCGATCGACCTGTCGCTCAAGCTCGGCCCTCCGCCCCCATAGGAGCGGCTTCAGCCGCGAACGCGCTCCGAACGGCACGCATGCCCGAAGGCGGGGCGCTTCAGCGACCAGCGCAGCGCCTTGCACCCAAGCGATTCGGGATACATCGATCGCGGCTGAAGCCGCTCCTACCGGGAAGTTCGCGGCGCCCGGCGATGCGTGGATTGCAATCGGCCTGCGCGGGCGCCACATTGCCCGCCATGCCCGACTTCCCTGCCCTGATCGCCCTGATGATCGCCTGCGCCGCCGGTTATGCCTGGTGGAATTCCGCCCGTGCCGCGGCCGAGCGCGCGGCTCAGGTGGGCCGCAACGCCTGCGAGGTGGCCGGCGTGATCTGGCTGGACCAGAGCGTGCACGCCAGCGGGCTGCGGCTGCGCCGCCACGCGGACGGGCGGCTCGGCCTGGAGCGGAGTTTCCGCTTCGAGTATTCCGAGGACGGCGTGCATCGGCACGTCGGGCGACTGGTGCTGCATGGCGACGAACTGGTGCGGTTCAGCGGCCCCACACGGGCTGCGCAGGCGGTGATGCTGCACTGACGGTCGCGGCGGCGGCGGCGGGGTGCCCAGGTTGCGGCGATCGCGGCGGACCTCGGCCTGCTGGCGTCTGGCTGCTTGCGGATCCCGGGGCTGCCGAAATGGATTCCAGCGTTCGCTGGAATGACGGTGGCCGGGCGTTCGCTGGAATGACGGTTACGGGACACGCAGGCCCGGCCCGATGCTGCCCTGGGCTACTTGATCACGCGCAGGTGCGCGCCGCGCTTCGGCGCGTCTTCCCCGGGCGTGTCGTCGGGCGGCGTGGGCTCATCGTCGTGCGGCGGCATGGTTGCGCCGGAATCTTCCGGCAGCGCCATGCCCTGGCCGGTCTCGCGCGCGTAGATCGCCAGCACCGCGGACACGGGCACCGTGACCGGATGGCTGACGCCGCCAAAGCGCGCGGTGAAGCGCACCGCCTCGTTGTCGAGTTCGAGCTTGGCCACGGCACGGTCGGCGATGTTGAGCACCACCCGGCCTTCCTTGACCGTGTGCGGCGGCACGCGCACGCCCGGCAGCTGGGCGTCGACCAGGATGTGCGGCGTCATTCCGTTGTCGGCGATCCACTCATACAGCGCCCGCAACAGGTACGGGCGATGGCTGGTCATGCTGGCGGGAGAGTCTGGCATCGCTGGAGATCGGTGATCGGGGGCCGGAGTGCAGAATCGGATCGCTGCGACCCGGCTCCCGGCCTTCCTGGTCAGGCCGGCAGCACGTTGAGGTGCTTTTCCTGCGGGGTGAGGCTGCGCAGGAAACCGGGATTGCGGAAGATGCGGTTGCCGTAGTCCTCGATCACCTTGCCGTCCTTGGGCAGGGCCACACCGAGCGCCGGCAGGCGCCAGATGATCGGCGCCATCGCGCAGTCGGCCAGGCTCATTTCCGGATTGAGGAAGAACTTGCTGGCCTTGAACAGCGGGATCGAGGCGGTGAGCAGTTCCTTCAGGCGCTTGCGGCCAGCGTCGGCCTGCTGCCTGCCACCAAACTGCACCGCCTGCACCTGCGGCACCCAGTCGTGCTCCATGCGCAGCATCGCCAGGCGCAGGCGCGCCCGCGAGAGCGGGTCGACCGGCATCAGCGGCGGATGCGGGTAGCGCTCGTCCAGGTACTCGCTGACCACGCTGGCCGCGTACAGGACCTGGTCGCGCTCGACCAGGGTCGGCACCGAATGGTAGGGATTGAGGTCGATCAGGTCGGGCGGCGGGTTCTGCGCGTCGACGGGGATCAGGTCGTAGGTGACGCCCTTGGCGGCCAGGACCAGCCGCACCCGATGGCACAGCACGTCGTCGACGGAGGAAAACAGGGTCATTGCATTGCGCATACGTGGACTCGCTGCCATCAACGGCTTCTCCAGCGACCGGAATCCGCCGGTCACATGGTGCCGCCTGCCCACCGCAGGCGGTCACCCGGTCTTCGCCCCGGACGATGTGTCCGGCCGCCGCGGTCGGCCAAATGCCGGACCACGCCGTCCCCGCATCACCAGTGGATCAGTGCACGTCCTTCCAGTACTCGTTCTTCATCAGCCATGCCAGCAGCGTGAGGAACGACAGGAACAGGAGCACCCACACGCCAATCCCCTGGCGCTTGAGCACGGCCGGCTCGCCGGCGTATTCAAGGAAGGCGGTGAGGTCGCGCACGGTCTGGTCGAACTCTGCCGCGCTTTGCGTGCCCGGCGAGGAGATCTCCAGGCGCTCGACCGCCGCCTCGCCCGTCGCCGGATCCTGTTCGGCGAACACCGCGTGCTGCAGGCCCTGCTGCTTCCAGAAGGGATTGGGCATCGAGGCGTTGGGGAACAGGGTGTTGTTCCAGCCGAGCGGACGCGTGTCGTCGAGGTAGAACGACTTCAGGTAGGTGTAGACCCAGTCGCTGCCGCGCACGCGGCTGATCAGGGTCAGGTCCGGCGGCACCTGGCCAAACCACTTCGTCGCCTGCTCGGCTGGCATCGACGAGATGATGTGTTCGCCGAAGTTGGCGCCGGTGAGGTTGAGGTTGGTCATCACCTCGTCCTCGCTCAGGCCCAGGTCCTCGGCCACGCGCGAGTAGCGCAGGTACTTGAGCGAATGGCAGCCGGCGCAGTAGTTCATGAACAACTGCGCGCCCCGCTGCAGCGAGGCGCGGTTGCCCAGGTCGGTGCCGGCCTGCTGCAGGTTGCCGCCACCGGCGGCCAGCGCCGAGAACGACAGCAGCAGCCCGCCGGCGAACGCGGCGATGCGGGTCATGAAGGTCTTAGTCATGCGTCGTCACCCGTTCCGGAACCGGCTTGGTCTTGTCGAGCGCCGTCCACAGCGGCATGGTCAGGAAGAACAGGAAGTAGAACGCGGTCAGGTAGCGGCCGACGATCGTTTCGGTCGCGTCGGTGCCAGGACCCGCGCCGATCTTGCCCAACCAGAAGAAGGTGATCGCGAACAGGCCCAGCAGCACCTTGGACATCAGCCCGCGGTAGCGGTAGGACTTGACCTTCGCCCGGTCCAGCCACGGCACCAGGAACAGGATCGCGATCGCACCAAACATCACCAGCACGCCGGACAGCTTGTGCGGCACCACGCGCAGCATCGCGTAGTAGGGCGTGTAGTACCACACCGGCTTGATGTGCTCGGGCGTCACCAGCCGGTTGGCCTCGGTGAAGTTGTCATGCTCGAGGAACCAGCCGCCGAACGCCGGGGCGAAGAAGATGATGAACGCGCCGACGATCAGGAAGAAGCAGACGTAGAAGCTGTCCTTGACCGTGTAGTACGGGTGGAACGGGATGCCGTCGGCCGGCGCGGTCTTCGACCAGCGGTTGCCCTTCGGGCCCTTCTTGATCTCCACGCCGTCGGGGTTGTTGGACCCGACCTCGTGCAGCGCGCCCAGGTGCAGCACGACCAGCAGCAGCAGCACCAGCGGCAACGCGATCACGTGCAGGGCGAAGAAGCGGTTGAGGGTGGCGTCGGAGGGCAGGTAGTCGCCCATGATCCACTCGGTCAGGCCGTTGCCGATCACCGGCACCGCGCCGAACAGCGAGATGATCACCTTGGCGCCCCAGAACGACATCTGGCCCCAGGGCAGCACGTAACCCAGGAACGCCTCGGCCATCAGCACCAGGTAGATCAGCATGCCCAGGATCCACACCAGCTCGCGCGGCTTCTGGTAGCTGCCGTACATCAGTCCGCGGAACATGTGGATGTAGACCACGATGAAGAACAGCGAGGCGCCGGTGCTGTGCATGTAGCGGATCAGCCAGCCCCACTCCACGTCGCGCATGATGTATTCGACCGAGGCGAAGGCTTCCGCCGCGCTCGGCTTGTAGTGCATCGTCAGGAAGATGCCGGTCAGGATCTGGTTGACCAGCACCACCATCGACAGCACGCCGAAGATGTACCAGATGTTGAAGTTCTTCGGAGCGTAGTACTCCGTCATGTGCTTGCGGTAGAAGGGCATGAAGCCCGGCGCACGCAGGGTGAACCAGTCCCACACGTTGTTGGCGGTGCGTTCGATCACGTTCGACATGTCAAGCGGCTCCCGGATCGACGCCGACGACAATGGTGGCGTCGTCCGCGAAATAGTGCGGCGGCACCACCAGGTTGGTCGGGGCGGGCACGCCCTGGTAGACGCGGCCGGCCATGTCGAACTTCGACTTGTGGCAGGGGCAGAAGTAGCCGCCCTGCCAGTTCGGGTCGAACGGCGCCGGACGGATCTCGGCGACCATTTCCGGCGAGCAGCCCAGGTGCGTGCACAGACCCACCAGCACGGAGATTTCCGGCCTGAACGAGCGCAGCTGCGGGCTTTGCTGCTGGATGTAGGCCGGCTGCTGGTCGGCGTTTTCCGAATTCGGGTCGCGCAGCTGGTCATCGAGCGTCGGCAGTGCCTGGAGGATGGCCTCGGAGCGGCGCACGATCCAGATCGGCTGGCCGCGCCATTCCACCATCAGGCGCTGGCCGTCCTGCAGGGCACTGATGTCCACCGTCACCGGCGCGCCGGCAAGCTGGGCGCGGGCGCTGGGGTTCCAGGACTTGATGAACGGCACAGCCGCGAATCCGGCCCCCACCGCGCCCACTGCCACCGTGGTGGCGGTCAGGAACCTGCGCCGGCCCTGGTGGTCGGGTGCCCCGTCATCGGGGTCGTATACCGCATCGTTGGCCATCCGGCTCTCCGCGAAACTTTCTGGGTCGCTGATTTGATTGTGGCTGCCGCGCGCCCGGTCCCCGGAGGCGGGCGCAAAGAACGGTGAAGTGTAGCGGAACGCTGAATGCGGCGACAATGTCTGCGCTGTCGTGGCGCCTGTTTTCCCTTGTCCGCCAGCGATTTGCCGGGCAACCCGCCATGCGGGACCGCGTCCGGGGGTGCCGGGACGCGCCCTTGGCTGCGCCTGCGTGCGCACAACGGCAATGCGGTCGTGGAGGGCGAGCGCGGGAGCGGGCTTGGCGCCGTCCGTCACGACACGACGGCCCTTGCGACACTCGCCGGAGCTCAGTTCGCCGCGACGTGCCCGCGGTAGCGCTCGGCCAGTTGGGCGACGCGCACCACGTAGCGCTGGGTCTCGCTGTAGGGCGGCACGCCCTTGTGGCGGTCGACCGCGCCTTCGCCGGCGTTGTAGCCGGCCGCGGCCAGGGTGAGGTCGCCGTTGAAGCGCTTCAGCAGCCAGCCCAGGTATTCGACACCGCCGCGGATGTTCTGCCCCGGATCGTAGGAATTGGTGACCCCGAACCGGCGTGCGGTGGGCGGCATCAGCTGCATCAGGCCCTGCGCGCCGGCGCGTGAGAGCGCGTTGGGGTTGAAGGCCGATTCGGCATGCATGATCGCGCGCACGATCGCTTCCTCGACGCCGAATTCGGCGGCGGCGGCTTTCACTTCGGCCGCATAGGCCGTGGTGTTCAGTCGTACGTTGCCGAAATTGACGCCCGGCAGCGGCGCGCAGGCGTAGCAGGTCTCGAAGAAGCTGTAGTTGATCGTGCGGACGGCCGAGGCGCCACCGCTCTTCGGCCGCTGGCTGGTGTAGTGGCGCACGCCGTCCTGGATGTAGGAGTAGACCTGCCCCTGCTGCAGCCGGCGCGTGGATTGCGCCGACGCCGCGGAGGCGGCTGCGACCGGCTTCGGCGCGGCGGCGGCAGGCTGCCGGGCAGTCGAACCCGCCCCGCCCATGAAGGTCGCCGGCGCGTTGTTGTTGTTGATCGACGCCGGGGAACCGGCCACCGGGTTGGCCGGGGAGGCACTGCCCGCCCCCTGCACGGCGGCGGGCCGGGCCGGGCTGCTGCGGTAGTTGCTCACCGCCACGCAGGTGGCGCCCTTGACCCGCTTGCTGACGTAGCTGCGGGCACCGTCTGCGCTGTCGCAGCGGTAGATGGTGCCGGCCCACGACGACGCGGCCGGCGCCAACAGCGCCAGCCCGACGATCGCGACGAGTCCCCACCCCCCTTTCATGCGCGCAGTGTCCACCCTTCCCGCCCGGCTGCCAAGTCCTTGATTGATAAACGGCGCACGGTTTGGAAAGCGGACGCCGCGCAGAAAAGAAGAACCGGGAGGCCCTAAACTGTCGCACCGGCCCGCTGTCATCGCCAGCGCGGCGAGGATCGGTCAACAGATCCCTCGCTGCGCTCGGGATGACAGAGTTGACGCACCAGCCATCCGGCCTGGAAGACCAGCTTCGCTGTTGTGGAGCGCCTCCCCACCGCGCCCCGGAAACGCCATGATCGAACTGCCCGTCCTCACGGATCCGCCCGACACCGCCCCCGCCGCCACCGGCGGGGCGTCCCGCGGCAAGCTCTACATCCAGACCCACGGCTGCCAGATGAACGAGTACGACTCGGCGCGCATGGCCGACGTGCTGGCCGCCAGCGACGGACTGGAGCTGACCACGAACGTCGAAGAGGCCGACGTGGTCCTGGTCAACACTTGCTCGATCCGCGAGAAGGCGCAGGAGAAGGTGTTCAGCCAGCTCGGTCGCTGGAAGGCGCTCAAGGCCGGGGGGCGCGAGGTCATCATCGGCGTCGGCGGCTGCGTGGCCTCGCAGGAGGGCGAGGCGATCGTCAAACGCGCGCCCTACGTGGACCTGGTGTTTGGCCCGCAGACCCTGCACCGGCTGCCGGAGTTGATCCGCGCGCGACGCGAGTCCAAGCGCCCGCAGGTCGACATCAGCTTCCCCGAGATCGAGAAGTTTGACCGCATGCCCGAGCCGCGTGCCGAAGGCCCAAGCGCGTTCGTGTCGATTATGGAAGGTTGCTCGAAGTACTGCAGTTTCTGCGTCGTGCCCTATACCCGCGGCACCGAAATCAGCCGCCCGTTCGAGGACGTGCTGGTGGAAATCGTGCAGCTGGCTGCGCAGGGCGTGCGCGAGGTCAACCTGCTGGGCCAGAACGTCAACGCCTACCGCGGCGCCATGGAGGGCGCGGACGAGCCGGCCGACCTGGGCCTGCTGATTCGCACCATCGCCGGCATCGAGGGCATCGCGCGCATCCGCTTCACCACCTCGCACCCGCTGGAGTTTTCCGACTCGCTGGTCGAGGCCTACCGCGACGTGCCCCAGCTGGCCAACTACCTGCACCTGCCGGTGCAGTCGGGCAGCGACCGCATCCTGGCGGCGATGAAGCGTGGCTACACGGCACTGGAGTTCAAACAGAAGATCCGCAGGCTGCGCGAGGTGCGGCCGGACATTTCGGTCAGTTCGGACTTCATTGTCGGCTTCCCCGGCGAGACCGATGCGGATTTCGAGAAGACCATGAAGCTGATCGAGGACGTGGGTTTCGACCAGTCGTTCTCCTTCATCTACTCACGTCGGCCAGGCACGCCGGCCGCCGACCTGCCGGACGATGTCTCCGACGCGATCAAGCATGCACGGCTGTCGCGGCTGCAGGCCACGATCAATGCCAACGCGGCACGCATCTCGCAGGCGATGGTCGGCAGCGTGCAGCGGGTGCTGGTGGAGGGGCCGTCGCGCCGCGATCCCGCCGAGCTGACCGGCAAGTCCGAGAACATGCGTTCCGTGAATTTCGCCGGACCGGCCCGCCTGGCCGGGCAGTTCGTCGATGTGGTGATCACCGAGGCGATGAGCAACTCGCTGCGCGGGCGCGTGACGGGAGTCGACGGCGGCGAAGCGGATTGAGGTTGCGCGGGGAAGATCTCTCACTGCGTTCGAGATGACAGTCGAACACTGCGTTCGAGATGACAGTCGAACGGTTCAACATGACAGCGGAAGAGCTTGCACGACTGCCCGGAGTGTCATCTCGAACGCAGTGAGAGATCTGCCATACCAGCCGCTCAGTCCAGCCGCTTGCGGAAGCGCAGGATCGCCAGGGTCATCGTGACCAGGGTGAACGCCAGGAGCGCGAGCACGCCCGGCCACAGCTCGACCAGGCTGGCGCCGCGCAGCATCACGCCGCGCACCAGGCGCAGGAAGTGGGTCATCGGCAGCAGTTCCGCGCCCCACTGCACCACGTCGGGCATGCCCGCGAACGGGAACATGAAGCCCGAGATCAGGATCGAGGGCAGGAACACGAACATGGTGATCTGGATCGCCTGGAACTGGGTGCTGGCGCGGGTGGAAATCAGCAGGCCCATGGCGAGGTTGGCCAGGATCAGCAGCAGCGCGGCGATGTAGACATCGAGCAGGCTGCCGCGCAGCGGCACGTCGAACATCCAGACGCCCAGCGCCAGGATCAGCGTGGTCTGCACCAGTCCGATCACCGCGTAGGGCAGCACTTTGCCGATCATCAGCCCGGCGCGGCTGAGCGGCGTGGCGATCAGCAGTTCCATGTTGCCGCGCTCGCGCTCGCGCACCACCGCCATCGCGGTGAACATGGTCATCGTCATGGTCAGGATGATGCCGATCAGTCCCGGCACGATGCTCACAGCCGAGCGGCGCTCCGGGTTGTAGAAGCTCACCACCTCGATCTGCGCAGGCGGCGCCTGCGCGCGGCGTCCGTTCACTGCTTCCAGCGGCAGCTGCGCCAGCTGCACTGCGGCCGCCTGCACCACGGTATCGGTGCCGTCGACCATTACCTGCACTGCAGGCCTGCCGTCGGCCAGACGCCGCTCGTAGTCCGGCGGCAACACGATCGCTACGCTGAGACGCCCCCGCCGCAGCTGTTCCATGGCCTGGGCCGGACTGTCGCCGACGCCGGTGATCTCGATGATGCCGGTCGCGCGCATGTCCATCACCGCCGCGCGCGAGGTCGCGGTGTTGGCCTGGTCGATGATCATCGCGTCGAGGTTGCGCGGGTTGAAGTTGATCGCGTAGCCGAACATCAGCAGGTCGATCACCGGAATCGCCACGATCAGCAGCATGCTGATGCGGTCGCGCCGGATCTGGCGCAGTTCCTTCAGCACCACCGCCCACAGCCTGCGCCACCACTTCATTGCTCCTCTCCGCCCTCGTCGCGCCCGCGGGTGGCGGCGACGAACACGTCCTCGAGGTTGGCCTCCGACGGCAGCACCTCGGCCTCCAGCGCCGCTTCACGCAGCGCGCGCGCCACCGCCTCGGCGCTGTCGCGGCCGGGCGCCGAGAGCACGCGCAGGGTGTTGCCGATCTGCGCAACGCTCAGCACGCCAGGCAAGCTGGACAGCAGCCGCTGCGCGCGGCGCGGATGGACCGCGCGCACCTCGACGCTCCGTCCTCGCAACTCGGCGGCGAGTTCGCCCGGGGCACCGTCGGCCACCAGCACGCCGCCATCGAGGATGGCGATGCGGTGGCAGCGCTCGGCCTCGTCCATGTAGTGGGTGGAGACCAGCAGGGTAGTGCCGGCGTCGGCCAGCTCGAAGAGTTTTTCCCAGAAGTCGCGTCGCGACTCGGGGTCGACCGCGCTGGTCGGTTCGTCCAGGAAGAGCAGCTCGGGCCGGTGGATCACCGCGCCGGCCAGCGCCAGGCGCTGTTTCTGGCCGCCGCTCAGTGTGCCGGCCAGCTGCCGCTGGCGATCCTCGAAGTGGTACAGGCCAAGCAGCTCGTCGACCCGCGCGCGCGTATCGGCACGCGACAGCCCGTACACGGCGGCGAGGAATTCCAGGTTCTCGCGTACGGTGAGGTCCTCGAACAGCGAGAACTTCTGGGTCATGTAGCCGATGCGCAGGCGCAAGGCGTCGGCCTGATCCGGGATCTTCAGCCCCAACACCTCGATCTCGCCTTCGGTTGGCGTGAGCAGGCCGCAGAGCATCCGGATGGTCGTCGACTTGCCCGATCCGTTGGGGCCGAGGAAACCGTAGACGTGGGCGCGCGGGACGGTCAGGTCGACATGGTCGACCGCGGTCAGCGCGCCGAAGCACTTGACCATGCCGCGCGCGCGGATGGCGGCGTCCGCATCCACCGCAGGTCCGGCCGCGATCGCGTCGACGCTCACGGCTGGAATTCCACCCGCAGCGGCAGGCCCGCCGGCAGTTCGGCCACGCCCTCGCCTTCCAGCTGCACCTCGGCCAGGTAGCTCAGGCGCGCCGCGTCCTTGCCGGTGAGCGCGTAGTACGGAGTGAACGTGGGTTCGCTGCGGACCATGCGCACGCGGCCGCGATAGCTGCGCTCGCCCTGGGCACCGACGTGCACGGTGGCGGCATCGCCGACCTCGACACGGGCGCGCAGCGGCTCGGGCACGTAGACGCGCGCATAGGGCGCGTCGCCGACCAGCATCACCGCCAGCGGCGCACCGGGCGAAGGCTCGTCGCCGAGGCGATACGGCAGGCTGTCGACACGGCCGGCGCGCGGCGCGACCACGTCGAGCTTGCCAGTGGTCACCGACTGCGCGCGCAACTGCGCTTGCGCGGCCGCCAGCGCGGCTTCGGCCTGGGCGATCTGTTCCGGACGCACGCCGCGCTCGAGTTCCGCCAGCGCGGCGCGCGCGGCCGCGACCTGGGCGTCGGCGCTGGCTGCGGCCGCGCGTGCACGGTCGACCTCGGCGGCTGCCACCAGTTGCTGCGAACCCAGTGGCTGCAGTCGCGCGGAGTAGGCGCGTGCATCGCGCGCCTGCGCCTGTGCGGAGTCGAGGTTGGCGCGCAGCTGGTCGATGTCCTCGCTGCGCGCGCCGTTGCGCAGCTCCGCCAGCACCTGCCGCTGGCGCGCGACGTCGGCCGCGACGGCAGCCAGCTGCGCATCGCCGCGCGACGGCTCCAGGCTGAGGATGCGCGCGCCCGCCTCCACGCGCTGGCCCTCGCGCACGGCGATCTCGACGATGCGCTCGGCGGCGGGCGCCGGCAGCGCGATGCGGTCGTACTCCAGCGTGCCCAGGGCCTGGGGCACGTCCGGGCGGCAGGCCGACAGCAGCAGCGTGGCCACGAGCGCGCAGGCGGCCAGCGTGGCGCGGGGGGATTTCGAACGGGTCATTCGGGCAGCTCCATGCCGCGCAGGAGCAGCGCGACGGCGTGATCGCGGATGTGGTCGATGCCTAGGTCGCTGCTGTCGAAGATCTGTCGCCAGATCGGCGTGCCGGCGGCTGGAAACAGGGTCAGACCGAGCAGGGAGACCATCAGCAGCCGCGGGTCCAGCGCGGGGTTGAGCCGGCCGGCGGCCTGCTCCTGCGCAAAGCGCCCGGCCAGCACGCCGGCGATCTGCGGCGCCAGCCGCTGCACCAGCAGGTCGCGCAGGCTGCCGCCTTCGCTGACCACCTCGCGGATCCACAGCGCCGGCAGCCAGGCGTACCTGCGCACCATGTCGCACAGGGCATCGACGAAGGCGGTGAGCACCTCGCGCAGCGGCGCGTCGGGCATGCCCAGCAGCAGGTCGCGGATCTCGATGAACACCGGCATCAGCCGCTCGGCGGTCACCGCCTCGCGCAGGCCGGCGGCATCGCCGAAGTAGTAGTGCAGCAGCGACGGCGTGACCCCGGCCTCATCGGCGATGTCGCGCAGGGTGGTCGCGGCGATGCCGCGCCTGACGTAACAGGCCAGGGCGGCATCCAGCGCCAGCGCGCGACGGTCGGCGTCGTCGGGCGGGCGCCCCGGGGCGCGTTGCGCGGGGCGCCCGGTGCTGCCGGGGTGCTTGCGGGGAGGTTTGCTGTCCATGCCGGCAATATTAATTGCCTGATCAATTAATGCTCGAATGCGGGCTGAACGGACGCCTCGGCGACACGGCGTGATGACCGGGTGCGCTACTCTCCGCCGCCTATGGCAACCCAGACCCAGCGCGACTTCACCCTCGACCCACCCGACACCGAGCGCCTCGCCAACCTGGGCGGGCCCTTCGACGGCCACCTGCGCCAGATCGAACTGCGGCTGGGGGTCGAGATCGCCAACCGCGGCAATGTGTTCCGCGTCTCCGGCCCCGATGCGAGGATGGTCGCGCAGGCCGAGCGGCTGCTGCGTGACCTGTACGAAGAGGCCGGCGCCGAGACCTTCGACAGCAATGCGATCAACCTGCGGCTCAACGAAGCCAACGTCGACCGCGCCGGCGACACCACGCCGCAGGACGTGGCCATCCGGGTCAAGCGCGGCACCATCCGCGGCCGTGGCGCCAACCAGGCGAAGTACCTGCACGCGATCGCCACCCACGACATCAACTTCGGCATCGGCCCGGCCGGCACCGGCAAGACCTTCCTCGCGGTGGCGATGGCGGTGGAAGCACTCAATGAATCGCGGGTGCAGCGCGTGGTGCTGGTGCGCCCCGCGGTGGAGGCCGGCGAGAAGCTCGGCTTCCTGCCCGGCGACCTCAGCCAGAAGGTCGACCCCTACCTGCGCCCGCTCTACGACGCGCTCTACGAGATGCTCGGCGTGGAGAAGGTACTCAAGCTGCTGGAGCGCAACGTCATCGAGATCGCGCCCCTGGCCTACATGCGCGGGCGCACCCTCAACGACGCCTTCGTGATCCTCGACGAGGCGCAGAACACCACCATCGAACAGATGAAGATGTTCCTGACCCGCCTCGGTTTCGGGTCGACCGCGGTGGTCACCGGCGACATGACCCAGGTCGACCTGCCCAAGCACGTGAAGTCCGGCCTCAAGGACGCGATCGAGGTATTGCGCGACGTCAACGGGGTCAACTTCACCTTCTTCGAGGCGCGTGACGTGGTCCGCCACCCGCTGGTGGCGCGGATCGTCGAGGCCTACGAGCGCCGTGACGCGGAGCCGCCGACCGAAGGGCGCTGATTGGCCACGGATTTCGCGGATGGACGCGGATGGACGCGGATTTTGAACGTCAGGTGGGGCTGCACGGCCCGTTGCAACCCCTGCCAAGATCACTGTGCGCAGTCGTCGCTGCCCTTCCGGATGACACCGGCATGCCCGGCCAACTTTCATCCAGATCCACGTCCATCCGCGTATTCCGCGACAAAACGCTGTGCCCGGGCACGCCCCACCGCGCCCCGCTGCGCCTAGAATCGCGATGATGACCCAAGGCCCTGTCCACCTCGATATCGCCGTCGGCTACGCGGCGCCCCGCAAGGGGATCCCCGCTGCGGCCAGTTTCCGTCGCTGGGCCGGCGCCGCCCTGGCGGGCCGCATCCGCGAGGCCGATCTCGCGATCCGCATCGTCGACGAGGCCGAAGGCCGCGCGCTCAATCGCCACTACCGCGGCAAGGATTACGCAACCAACGTCCTGAGCTTTCCAGCCGAACTGCCCGAAGGCCTGCCGCCCGGCGTGCGCATGCCGCTGTTGGGCGACCTGGTGATCTGCGCGCCGGTGGTGGCGCGCGAGGCACGCGAGCAGAGCAAGTCCACTGCCGCGCATTACGCCCACCTCACCGTGCACGGCGTGCTGCACCTGCTCGGCTGGGACCACGAGGACAGCCGCGAGGCAGATGCGATGGAACAGCTCGAGCGCGAAATCCTCGCCGCCCTCGGCATCCATGATCCGTACCTGCTGCCCGAAGACCAGGCGGAGCCCTGACCCTTCCGCACGTGCGCCCTGCCCTTACAGGCAGTCGATCAGGCCATCCATGATCGAGCGCTGGGTGCCGGGCAACGCCGCGTACAGCGGTTCGTCGACTGCGAGCGCATCGAGCAGCTGGTCGATCGTCGTGCCAGCCGCCAGCGGGGTGCGGCACTGCCAGAACGCGCGCTGCACGCCGATCCGACCGGTGGCCTGGGCGATCTCCTCGTGGCTGGCCGCGAACACCCACGTACACATGCCGATCCGCCCGCTGGCCCGATGCACCGAGCAGCGGTAGCGCAGCGACTGGATGTTGCTGTACTCGCCCTCGCAGAATGTGTCGCCGCAGATCCAGTCGAAGTCCCGCCGCAGCGCGTGGGTCAGGTTGAACCAGGCCTCGTACTGCGTGTCGGTCTGGAAGTACTCGGTCGCCTCGCCATAGCCGGGCCGGTCGACGGCCAGGCCGATGGCGGGCAGCAGGCAGGCCAGCGCACAGGCGGCCAGTCGTGTGATGGATTGCATGGAACGTCCTCCTTGACGTCGTGACGGGTGGAGACGCCAGCATCCCCGCCCACCGGGCCCGTAGTCCGTCGGCGGCGACCGCAGCGTGGTGTGGGAAAACCCCGAGGGCGCACCGGTCCGCCCGCGCCGCGGCCGTCCCGGAGCGACGAATGGGCGCTTCCCACCCCAGCAGATCGCAGCGTTCCGGGCCGGGCCATTTGGGCAGACGGCCCCGACCCGGGTAGACTTGCCCCGCTGCCCGCAACGGGCGATTTTCGAAGCAAACCTTTACTGCAATGTCCGAGGACGACAGTAGTAGCGCCTCCGAGACCCCGGAAAAGCGGCGCGGTTGGCTGGAACGGCTCAGTTCGGCCATCTCCGGTGAACCCAGCACCCGCGAAGACCTGGTCGAGCTGCTGCGCGACACCCATTCCGATGGCCTGATCGAAGCCGACACCCTTCGCATGATGGAGGGCGCGCTGGCCGTGTCCGACATGACCGTGGGCGACGTGATGGTGCCGCGGGCGCAGATGGTCGCGCTGTCGGCCGAGGCGAAGTTCCTGGACCTGATGCGGCAGGTGGTTGAATCGGGCCACTCGCGCTTCCCGGTGCACGGCGAGGACAAGGACGAGATCCTCGGGATCCTGCTGGCCAAGGACCTGCTGCGCTGCGCGGTGGCCGACAACGGCCCCGGCTCGGTCCATGAGCTGCTGCGGCCGGCGGTGCTGATCCCCGAATCGAAGAAGCTCAACCTGCTGCTGCGCGAGTTCCGGCAGTCGCGCAACCACATGGCGATCGTGATCGACGAGTACGGCGGCGTCGCCGGGCTGTTGACGATCGAGGACGTGCTGGAGGAGATCGTCGGCGAAATCGACGACGAACACGACGACGCGGAAGACCCCAATGCGCTGATCGCCGCGCAGGCCGATGGCCAGTACGCGGTCGATGCGCTGACCCCGATCTCGGATTTCAACGAGCGGTTCGGCGCGGACTTCGACGACGACGAATACGACACCATCGGCGGCCTGGTCACCGCCGAGATCGGCCACCTGCCCGAAGCCGGCGAAGAGCTGACCCTGGGCCGCTTCGGATTCCGCATCACGCGCGCAGACGCGCGTCGCCTGCATGCGCTGCAGGTGAGCGTGCATGCCGATCGCGTTGCGGACTGACGCTGCCCCATGAATGCAGGAACCCTGGTCGCAACGGCGGCAGTGGCGGCGGTTGAAAGAATGACGATACCGGCGAAAATGACAATGCAGGCGTCTTGTGCGCGCGCCGGACGGCGCGGCCTGGCGTGGCTGCCTTCGCTGATGTTGCTGCTCGCGCTGCTGGCGCTTGCGCCGGCCATCCAGGCCGCGCCGCGCATCGGCGTGATGACCATGCAGCCGGGCGAGATCTTCTTCGAACGTTTCGGCCACAACGCGATCGTCGTCGATGATCCGGCGCTTGCCGAGCCGGTGTCCTACAACTTCGGCTTCTTCGACATGGAAGAGCCGGACTTCATGTCGCGCTTCGTTCTGGGCGACATGCGCTACCGGCTGGTGGCGCTGCCGCTGTCGCAGGACCTGGCCTATTACCGCGACGTGGGCCGCGGCGTATCGGTGCAATGGCTGGACCTCGATGAGGCGCAGGCGCGCGCGCTGGCAGATGCGCTGGCGGAGAACGCGCGACCTGAAAACGCGGTCTACCGCTACGACTACTTCACCGACAACTGCTCCACGCGCGTGCGCGACGCGCTCGACGCGGCGCTGGGCGGGACGCTGCAGCGCCAGTTCACGAGCCGCTCGCGGGGCAATACCTTCCGCGGCGATGCGGTGCGGCTTGCGTCGCCCGCAGCCTGGATGTGGCTGGGTTTCGACCTGGGCCTGGGCCCGTCCGCGGACCGGCCCAACTCGCTGTGGCAGGACGCGTTCGTGCCGATGCGACTGGCTGATGCACTCGCCGGACTCCGGCTCGATGACGGTCGCCCGCTGGTCACCGGCACCGAGCAGCTGCTGCCGCACCGCCTGCGCGCGGAACCGGCCGAAGCGCCGCGCCCGTGGTGGCCCTGGCTGCTGGCCGGGCTGCTGCTGGCCGCCGGCATCGGGATGCTCGGGCGCACGCGCCCCGCCGCGCTGGCCGCGGCTGCGCTGCCGTTCTGGACGATCTGCGGCGTGCTGGGCCTGGTGATGCTGGCCCTGTGGGGCTTCACCGACCACCGCGCGGCCTGGGCCAACCACAACCTGTTGCTGCTCTCGCCGCTGGCGCTGCTGCTGCTCCACGGCGGCTGGCGGATCGCACGCGGCCGCGAGGCGGGGCCGGTGTTCCGCGTGCTGGCCTGGATCGTGGCGGTGGGCGCGGTGATCGCACTGTTCCTGCACCTGCTGCCGGTGCTGCCGCAGCGCAACGCACACTGGATCGCGCTGCTGCTGCCGGTGCATGTGGCACTGGCCCGCGGGCTGGCGATGCGCAGGCGCGAGTAGCCGCCGCGCACGCATGCGCGTCTCGACGCGCCGCATGCATGCGCCTGTCATTCCGAACGCAGTGGGGAATCTGCTGCGGGGTACGTCGATGGACGGGTGGGACAGCGCGGTATATCCGCTGCATACGTATGCACGGATCGCGCCGCCAACGCTGTGGCAACATCGGGCCGATCCCGGGAGCCAGAGAGAACGCACGATGCCGATCCGCAACCTGTCCGCCGCCCTGCTGCTGTGCACTGTCGCGACGGCCGCGACGGCCGCCGCGCCATCGCCGACGGCACAGGCCTGCTCGCCCGGCAAGACGCTCTGCGTCGAACTCACCACCGACAACGACGGCCGTCCCAGCTACACGGTGATGCGCGAGGGCCGCAGCGTCATCGCGCCTTCGCGGTTGGGCATGATGTTCACCGACGTTCCGAAGTTCGAGCGCAATCTCGAGATCGCCGCGCAGCGCCACGACAGCTTCGACCAGACCTGGGAACAGCCCTGGGGCGAGCGCCGCGAGATCCGCAACCACTACAGCGAACTCACCGTCACCCTGCGCGAGCGGACTGGCCCGAAGCGCGATTTCGACGTGGTCTTCCGGCTCTACGACGACGGGCTCGGCTTCCGCTACGTGTTCCGCGACCAGCCGGGACTGGAGCGGCTCAACATCGCCGAGGAGCTCACCGAGTTCACCCTGGCCGAGGACGCCACCGCCTGGTGGATCCCGGCGTTCGAATGGAACCGCGAGGAATACCTCTACCACACCACCCCGCTGCAGCAGGTCGGCGATGCACAGACGCCGATCACCCTGCGCACCGGAGACGGCCTGCACGTGTCGATCCACGAAGCGGCGCTGGTCGACTATTCCGGCATGAACCTGACCCGGGTCGAGGGACGCAAGCTCAAGGCCGCGCTCACGCCGGGCAGCGGCACCTCGGCGAAGGTCTCGGTGGCCACGCCTTTCAGCACGCCGTGGCGCACCCTGCAGATCGCGCCACGCGCGGGCGATCTGGTGGAGTCCTCGCTGATCCTCAACCTCAACGAACCCAACCGTCTTGGCGATGTGTCCTGGGTGAAGCCGATGAAGTACGTCGGCGTGTGGTGGGAAATGCACCTGGACCTCAAGACCTGGGCCTCCGGCCCGAAGCACGGCGCCACCAACGAGAACGTGCGGCGCCACATCGACTTCGCCGCCGAGCACGGTTTTGGCGGCGTGCTGGTGGAAGGTTGGAACATTGGCTGGGACGGCGACTGGTTCGGCAACGGCGAGGAGTTCAGCTTCACCCGGCCCTACCCCGACTTCGATATCGAGGCGCTGAGCGCGCACGCGCGCAGCAAGGGCGTGGTGCTGGTCGGCCACCACGAAACCTCGGGCCACGCGGCGCACTACGAATCGCAGCTGGGCGATGCGTTCGACCTGTATCAGCGGGTCGGCATCCCGGCGGTCAAGACTGGCTACGTCGCCGATGCCGGCCAGGCCAAGGTGCGCGATGCAGAGGGCAACGTCGTCTACGCCTGGCACGAGGGCCAGGACATGGTGAACCACCACCAGCGCGTGATCACCGAGGCGGCCAAGCGGCGGATCTCGGTCAATCCGCACGAGCCGGTGAAGGATACGGGCCTGCGCCGCACCTGGCCCAACGCGATCACCCGCGAGGGTGCGCGCGGCATGGAGTTCAGCGCCTGGGGCCATCCGGGCAATCCACCCGAACACGAGGCCAACCTGGTGTTCACCCGCCTGCTGGCCGGGCCGATGGACTACACGCCCGGCATCTTCGGCATGCAGACGCGCGCGTCCGGCGGCATCGAGACCACCTGGGCCAAGCAGCTGGCGCTGTACGTGGTGGTCTACAGCCCGCTGCAGATGGCGGCCGACCTGCTGGACAACTACGAGGCCAACCCGGGCCCGTTCCAGTTCATCAAGGACGTGCCGGTGGACTGGGACACCACGCGCGTGCTCAATGGGGAGGTCGGCGACTTCGTGACCATCGCGCGCCGCGAACGCGGCGGCGACGACTGGTACCTGGGATCGGTGACCGACGAGGCGCCGCGCACGCTGGAGGTGACGCTGGACTTCCTCGATCCGGGCCGCCGCTACAGCGCCCAGATCTACCGTGACGGCGAGCAAGCCGACTACCGCACCCGGCGCGAGGACATCCTGATCGAGACCCGCGAAGTCACTGCCGCCGATACGCTGCACCTGCGGCTTGCCCCGGGCGGCGGCCAGGCCATCCGCTTCGTCGCGCAGTAGGATCGACTGCGCGCCAGCCGCGCGCCCCGGCCCGCACCCGGTTGCCGAGCCGTGCCGCGCTGGCGCAGGATGGGGCGATGGAAACAACCCCTGCCGCCAACCCGCCCAGCGTGATCAACTGCGTCGTCTATGCGCGCGACGGCGTGCGCCGCGACGTGTCGCTGGAAGCCATCAGCGATGTCCTCGCCGAAGAAGACGGCAGCTTCGTCTGGATCGGGCTGTACGAGCCGGACGATGCGGTCCTGGAAACGCTGCAGGAGGAATTCGGCCTGCACGATCTGGCCATCGAGGACGCGCACAAGGCCCACCAGCGACCGAAGGTCGAGGCTTATGGCGACTCGCTGTTCCTGGTCGCCAGCACCGCGCAGGTGGTCGCGCAGAAGATCGCCTATGGCGAAACCCACGTGTTCTTCGGACCGCGCTACCTGGTCACCGTGCGCCACGGCGCATCCCTGTCGTATGCGCCGGCGCGCTTGCGGGTGGAGCGCGAGCCGGGGCTGCTGGCGCTCGGCCCCTCGTTCGGCCTGTACGCGGTGCTCGACGCCATCGTCGACAACTACCTGCCGATCGTGGACGAGTTCAAGGCCACCCTGCCGGCGCTGGAGCAGGACATCGTCAGCGAGTCCTTCGATCGCGCCACCGTCATCCGCCTCTACGACCTCAAGCGCGAGTTGACCTACATGCAGGTCAACGTGGCGCCGATGCAGGACGTGTTGTCGCAACTCGTCCGCAGCAGCAGCCCGCTGATCCCGGAAGAGGCTCGGCTGTACCTGCGCGACGTGCTCGACCACTGCGTGCGCATCAACCAGACCATCGAGGTGCTGCGCGACATGCTGAGCACCGCGTTGGCCGTGAACCAGGCGCTGGTGACCCAGGCACAGGGCGAGGTGGTGAAGAAGCTCGCCGGCTGGGCCGCCCTGCTCGCGGCGCCAACGCTGATTGCGAGCTGGTACGGAATGAACTTCCCGCACATGCCCGAACTGGACGGTCGCTGGAGCTACCCGTTGCTGATCGCGGTGGTGGCGCTGGTGGTGGCGACGCTGTACCGCTACCTGCGCAAGGTGCGCTGGCTGTAGCGCACGTCCGCCCGCCCGGGGGCAGCCGCTTGCGGCAGCGCAATATTGGCGATCGGCGCGGATCGGCGTAAAAGGCCTTCTGTACCCCCAACAGTCGAGGCGATCCATGAAAGGCGGATTCGGCAAGGTCCTGTGGGCTGCACTCGCACTGATCGGCGCGATCTGCCTGGGTACGGTGGCACTGCGCCGCGGCGAATCGATCAACGCGCTGTGGATCGTGATCGCCGCGGTGTCGATCTACCTGGTCGCATACCGTTACTACGGGCTGTTCATCGCCAACCGCGTGCTCGGCCTGGACCCGACCCGCGCCACCCCGGCGGTGCTGCGCAACGACGGCCTGGATTACGTGCCCACAAACAAGCACGTGCTGTTCGGCCACCATTTCGCCGCGATCGCAGGCGCCGGCCCGCTGGTGGGCCCGGTGCTGGCCGCGCAGATGGGCTACCTGCCCGGCACGCTGTGGCTGATCTTCGGGGTGGTGCTGGCCGGCGCGGTGCAGGACTTCATGGTGCTGGTGATCTCCAGCCGCCGCGACGCGCGCTCGCTGGGCGACCTGGTGCGCGAGGAGATGGGCAAGGTTCCCGGCACCATCGCCCTGTTCGGCGCCTTCCTGATCATGATCATCATCCTGGCGGTGCTGGCGATGATCGTGGTGAAGGCGCTGGCCGAAAGCCCCTGGGGCATGTTCACGGTGATCGCGACCATCCCCATCGCGATCTTGATGGGCATCTACATGCGCTACATCCGGCCCGGGAAGATCGGCGAGATCTCGGTGGTCGGCATCATCCTGCTGGTGGCGGCGATCTGGTTTGGCGGCGACGTGGCCGCACATCCCACCTGGGGCCCGGCCTTCACCTTCACCGGCACCCAGATCACCTGGATGCTGATCGGCTACGGCTTCGTCGCCGCGGTGCTGCCGGTGTGGCTGCTGCTGGCGCCGCGCGACTACCTGTCGACCTTCCTCAAGATCGGCACCATCGTCGGCCTGGCGATCGGCATCCTGATCGTGATGCCGGATCTTCGGATGCCGGCGCTGACCCAGTTCACGGACGGCACGGGACCGGTGTGGAAGGGCTCGATGTTCCCGTTCCTGTTCATCACCATCGCCTGCGGCGCGGTGTCGGGATTCCACGCGTTGATCAGCTCCGGAACAACCCCGAAACTGCTGGCCAACGAGGGCCACGCGCGCTACATCGGCTACGGCGGCATGCTGATGGAATCGTTCGTGGCGATCATGGCGATGGTCGCGGCATCGATCATCGACCCGGGCGTCTACTTCGCGATGAACAGCCCGGCGGCGGTGATCGGCACCGACGTGGAGACCGTTGCACGCACCGTCTCCGAATGGGGCTTCGTGGTCACTCCCGAGGTGCTCACCGCAACGGCCGCCGACATCGGCGAGAACTCGATCCTGTCCCGCGCCGGCGGCGCGCCGACGCTGGCGGTGGGCATCGCACAGATCTTCCATGCGGTGATCCCCGGCGAAGGGATGATGGCGTTCTGGTACCACTTCGCGATCCTGTTCGAGGCGCTGTTCATCCTCACCGCGGTCGATGCCGGCACGCGCGCGGGCCGCTTCATGCTGCAGGACCTGCTGGGCAATTTCGTGCCGGTGATGCGCAGGACCGAATCCTGGGGTCCGAACCTCATCGCCACCGCCGGCTGCGTGGCGCTGTGGGGCTACTTCCTCTACCAGGGCGTGAACGATCCGCTGGGCGGCATCAACATGCTGTGGCCGCTGTTCGGCATCGCCAACCAGATGCTGGCCGGCATCGCGCTGATGCTGTGCACGGTGGTGCTGTTCAAGACGAAGAAGGACCGCTACGCCTGGGTCTCGATCGTGCCGACCATCTGGCTGCTGGTGTGCACCACCTATGCCGGCTGGATCAAGATCTTCGATGCCGATCCGGGCGTGGGCTTCCTGGCGCAGGCGAACCGCTACAGCGACGCGATCGGGCGCGGCGAGCTGATCGCGCCTTCGAAGGACTTCGACGGGATGTCGCAGATCATGATCAACAACTACGTCAACGCCGGGCTCACCGCCTTGTTCCTGCTGGTGGTGCTGAGCGTGCTGTTCTATTCGATCGTGGCGATCCGCAAGGCCCGCGCCAGCGCGGTGCGCACCGACCGTGAGACGCCCCACGTGGCGCTGACCCCCGAACAGCAGCAGATGTACCTCTGATGGGTGGCCAGCTCGTCACCCTCGACCACTTCGCCACCCACAAGCAGGTGTGGCGAAGGCTGGTGCAGACCGCGCGCCTGTGCTGCGGCGTTCCGGACTACGACAACTACGTCCGGCACACGCTGGAAAAGCATCCCGACCGCGAGCCGATGGACTACAAGACCTTCTTCCGCGAGCGCCAGGAGGCACGCTACGGAGGCCGAGGCGGGTTTCGCTGTTGCTGATGCAGCCGCTGCCTGCGCTGGATCGATCAACGGGGCCGGAAGGCCCCGTTTTTTCGCTCCGCTCGCGGACATTGCATGAGGGCGCATTACTTGCGGATCGGGCGCGTTGCTTGCGGATGGGGCCACAGCGCCGCGGGAGGGGATGGTGCAAGCGGCACATGGATGTGCCGCGGCCGCGAGTGCGGACATGGACGTCTGCCCGAGCGGTTCGCCATCCCCTCCCGCGGCGCTGCGGCCCCTTCCGAAGCCCATGCGCCTCGGGCTTGCAACGACAGGTCGCCCAGAGCTCCGGAGAGTGTCGGCCACTCGCAGCGGAAGTGTTCGGCCAGGAAGCCGCCCCTACTGCCCCGCCATCATCCGCAGGACCTGGCCCAGGAAGTACGCGATCACCGTGCCGCTTGCGTAGCCGACGGTGCCCAGCAGTACGCCCACCGGCGCGAGCGTCGGGTGGAAGGCAGCCGCGATCACCGGCGCCGACGCAGCGGCGCCCACGTTGCCCATCGAACCCACGCCGAAGTAGAACAGCGGCGCCTTCACCAGCTTCGCGGCGTACCAGATCACCGCCACATGGATCGACATCCACAGCAGGCCGATCAACGCCAGCTCCGGACGGTTGGCCAGCTTGAGGAAGTCCATCTGCATGCCGATGCAGGCGATCAGGAAGTACAGGAACACGGTGCCGACCTTGGAGGCGCCCGCGTTCTCCAGACGCCGCACCCGGGTGAAGCTGAGCACCAGGCCGCCGAGGGTCGAGAGCACCACGATCCAGACGAAGGGCGCATCCAGGCTGAACTGCGATGACCACGGCGCATTGGCCTTGAACCACGCCGACGCGGGCTCGGCGATCGCGTGCGCCAGGCCGACGATGCCGAATGCCCAGGCGATGATGATCATCAGGTCGGACAGCGTCGGGATCCGCGCATTGGCCGCCTCATGGGCGGAGATGCGCTGCTGCATCTCGTCCAGCGCGCGGGTGTCGGCGCCATTGCGCGCGTCGATCTGCGGGGCACGGTTGGCCAGGAACAGCAGGGTCGCCATCAGCAGGCTGGCGATGGCCACGTCGACCACGGCGAACTGGCCGAACAGCGTGGCATCGACATCGTAGATCTCGCGGATCGCCACCATGTTGGCGCCGCCACCGATCCAGCTGCCCGACAGTGCCGCCATGCCCTTCCACGTGTCGCCGGCCACCGCGGCCGGCCACAGCCACTCCATCAGCTGAAAGGTCACGACCGCGCCCAGCACGATGCCCAGCGTACCCATGCAGAACACGAACAACAGCTTCGGACCCAGCCGCAGGATGCCCTGGATGTCGATCGACAGGGTCAGCAGCACCAGCGCCGCGGGCAGCATGAGCCGGCTGGCCAGGTAATACAGGCTGCTGCCTTCGCCATCGACCAGGCCGACGGTGTTGTACAGCGCCGGCACGAAGTAGCACAGCAGCAGCGCCGGCACCCAGGCGAAGAACTTCTTCCACATCGGCGTGGGGCCGGTGGCCAACCAGAAGATCAGCCCCAGCGTGGCGGTGATCAGCCCGAAGGCGACGATGTCGTTGCTGATGATTGCAGTCGAGGCTGCGGCGTTGTCGATCGCCATGCGCGGCTCCAGTGGATCGCGGGAAAGCGCCCGCGCAGAAGAGGAAAGCCGGCTGGCGCCGGCTTTCCGCGGAAATCACTCGCCGGTGTGGCGCTTGAGCCAGGCATTGACGGTGTCGTGCCAGAGGATGCTGTTGTGCGGATTGAGCACCCAGTGATTTTCGTCCGGGAAGTACAGCAGCTGCGATTCGATGCCGGCGCGCTGCAGCGCGGTGAAGCTGGACAGGCTCTGGTCGAGCGGCACGCGGAAATCGTTCTGCCCCGCCACCACCAGCATCGGCACCTTCCACTTGTCGATGTGGCGCGCCGGGTTGAACTTCTCGTATGCCTGCGGCTGCTCAGCCACGGTGCCGCCGAACTCCCATTCGGTGAACCACAGCTCCTCGGTCACCAGGCCCATCGAGCGCGTGTCGAACACGCCGTTGTGGTTGACCAGGCACTTCCAGGGCGCGCTCCACTGGCTGGCGATCCAGTTGACCATGTAGCCGCCATAGCTGGCGCCCAGCGCGCAGGCCCGGTCGCCGTCGAGGAAGTCGTACTGCGCCAGCGCCGCCTCCCAGCCCTTTTGCAGGTCGACCAGCGGCTTGCCGCCCCAGTCGCCGCTGATCGCATCGGTGAAGGCCTGGCCGTAGCCGGTCGAGCCGTGAAAATCGATCATCACCACCGCGTAGTCCTGGCCGGCGTAGGTCTGCGGGTTCCAGCGATAGCTCCAGCCGTTGCCGAAGCTGCCCTGCGGGCCACCGTGGATCAGGAATGCGACCGGGTAGCTGCCGCCTTCCCGGTAGCCGGCCGGCTTGACCACGTAACCGTAGACCGTCGCACCGCCCGCGCCCTTGAACGAGAACTGCTCGTAGGCACCGAACTGCACGTCCGGCAGGCGCTCGGCGGCGGTCGCGGTGATCTGGCGCAGGCCCTGGCCTTCGCCCATGGCGACGTAGAGCGTGTCGCCGCTGTCGATGGTGTTGCGGGTCAGCGCGATCGTGTCGCCCTCGACCGCAAAGGCCGAGACCGTGCCGTCGCCGACCAGCTCGGTGACCTCGCCGCTGGCGACGTCGATGCGGAACAGCGGGTACTCGCCCGTGCTCTGCGCGGTCACGTACAGTGACCTGCCATCGGCAGCGGACTTGAGGCTGCTCGGCGAGCGGTCCCAGTCCGGGGCGATTTCGCGCGTGCGGCCGCTGGCCACGTCCATCGCCATGATCGCGTAGCGATCCGCCTCGAAGCCGGGGCGCTTCATCGCCCGATAGAACAGCGTCGCGCCGTCGGCGCTGTAGACCGGGCCGGCGTCCCAGGCCTTGTTGGCTTCGGTGAGGTTGACCGGCGCGGCGCCGTCGAGCGTCAGGCGGTAGAGATCGAAGTTGGTCGACCAGGGCTCGCTGTTGCCGGCAATGCGCACGCTCGCGACGACATGGCCGCCATCGGGCGACCAGGCGTAGTCGCCGGCATCGCCGAAGGGCTTGGCCGGAATGTCGCCGTCGAGCGCGCCGCTGAGCAGGCTGGCATCGGCGACCGGAACCGTGCCTGCGCCCGGCAGCGTGGCGACGAACAGGCGGCTGCGGCGCCCGTCGTTCCAGGTATCCCAGTGGCGCACGAACAGCTGGTCGTAGACGCGCCCGCTCGCCTTGTCCGCAGCGCGCGCATCGAGCTTCTTCTTCGTGCAGGCAAGGTCTGCCGCGCATTCGGCGAAGGTGTCGGCGCTGAACGCCACGCGCGCGTCGTCCGGGGACAGCCGGTAGCTGCCTACGTCGAGCGCGAAGGCCGTGAGCTGGCGCGGCTCGCCGCCGCCCGCGGGCATCGCGTAGAGCTGCTGCGACCCGCCCTTCGCACTGAGGAAGTACAGCGTCTGCGCGTCCCTGGAGAACGAGGGCGAGTTGACGTTCCAGCCCTCGGGCGTGATCCGCTTCGGCGGCGCCGCGTCGCGCGTGAGCAGGTGCCGCGCGTACAGCGCCGTGGTCGCCTTGAGCTCGGCGTCGACGCTGCGCTGGGCGAAGACAACGACATGCCCGTCAGGCGAGAGCAGCGGCGATGACACGCGGTCAAGCTGGACCAGGTCGCGCACGTCGAAGCCGCGTGCGTCAACCAGGGCAGGAAGCGCGGCGAGCAGGCAGATCGGCAGCAGTGCATGTCGCAGCATCATTCGGACCACTCCTGGAAGGGATGCCCGGATGGTAGGCGCTCGCGCACCTGCCACGCAAAGGGCTTCCGGCACATGCGCCGTGGCGCCCACAAGCCCGTCTGAGGGCTTCAGCTTCACGGCGGCATGGCCGGACTCCGGCACATCGGCGTGCGGCGGGTGGCCAGCCAGAAAGTCAGACCCATGCCTTCCTGGGAACCCTGCCTCGACCAGCGCGCGGGCTGCCTCAGTCCGGGGCGGAGTCCATGTGACGGGCAAGGAATCCCAGCAGGCGGGTATAGAACTCCCTGCGATGCGCGACCTCGTAGAAGCCGTGGCCCTCCTTCGGGTAGTACAGGGCTTCGACCGGAACGCCGGCGCGCTTCAGCGCCGACTCCATGCGTTTGGTGTGCTCGACCGGGGCGACGAAATCCTCGCCACCCGCCGCGAGAAACACGGGGACCTTGATTTCTGCGGCGCGCCGGGTCGGGGATACGGCCTCGAGCGCGGCCGCATCGGACCCGACCCATTCGCGCATCCACGTCGCGGTCGAGCGGCTGCGGCCGATATCGTCCCGCTGCATCATCGGCAGGTCGTAGACGCCGACATAGCCGATGGCGCACCGGTACAGACCGGGTTCGCGCACCACGCCCATCAGCGCGGCGTAGGCACCATAGCTCGCGCCGTAGATGCAGATCTGCTGCGGATCGGCATGACCCTGCCCGATCGCCCAGCGGGTCGCGTCGGTGACGTCGTCCTGCATCGCCGCGCCCCACTGGCGCGCGCCCGCCTGCCTGAACGCGCGGCCATGGTTGCCCGATCCGCGGAAGTTCACCTGCAGCACCGCATAGCCGGCGGCGGCGAGAAGCTGGGCGTCGGCGTTGAAACCCCAAGCGTCGAAGACGCCGAATGGACCACCATGCGGCATGACCACCATCGGCAGGGATTTGCCGTCCGATCCCAGCGGCACCGTCATCAACCCATGGAGGACGACGCCATCGCGCGCCTTCAGTTCGATCGGCGTCATCGGCGCCATTCGCGTGGAATCGATCTGCTTGTCGCGCACGACGAGCAGCTCCGCGTTCGCCGTGCCGGTATCGAACAGGTAGAAGCTGCCCGGATCGACATCGCTCTCCACCAGCACCACTCGCAGGCTTCCGTCGAGCGTGGAAGACCGGACCGATGCCCGGGTCCCGGGGAAAGCCCGCTGGAGCATGTGCTGCAGGCGTGCCTCCGCGCTCTGCTCGTCGAAGAACGCCAGCCGCGGCTTGCCTCCGAGGTACCAGGCGCCGATCGGACGAACCCCGCCGTGGAGATGGACCGGCTGCGGATCGACGACGGCATCGCCGGCGACGTCCTTGCGTTCTCCCGTCACGGTGTCCAGGGCGACGATCCGGTCGGGCCCGGTCGGTTGCGACACGCGCAGGTAGGCGATCGTGTCGCCCTCGGCGAATCCCAGCGGCCGCTCGACCCGGTTGCTGGTGCGCTCGTGGTTGATCTGTTCCCAGGGCGCCGAATCGTCCCTGCGATGGAAGAGCTGGCTGTAGTTGTCCGACACGTGCCCGACCGTGAAGCGCACCCGCCCCTGGTGGTCGGTGACGAAGTCGGCCGCCGACACGGGAGAGGGCGCCACCAGCGCGCGCCGGCCGTCGTAGACGTTCATCCGCTCGATCCGGGAATACGGATCCCTGGCGAACGAACGGATCGTGACCAGGACGTGTTGGTCGTCGTCCGGCAGCGGATCGACCAGGAATGCGGCGACCCTGCCCTCCCTGTCGACACCGATCCGCGTGCCCGTCTGGACCCCCTTGGCCCGATAACCCACCAGCAGTTCCTTGCGGCCGCCATCGGCGTTCATGCCGAACAGCTCACCGGTCAGCAGCGGATCGTCGCGGGTACCGAAGGTCTCGGCCAGCGACATCAGCACCCGCTCTTCGTTGACCCACCAGAAGTCGTGCACGTGCGTACCGCGTGCGAACCGCATGACGGCGCTGGCGCCCGTCTCCCCGCGCGCGACGATCATCAACCCGGTCTGGCCATCCACCCGCATCGTCATCGCGAGGTGCTCGCCCGTTGGCGAAATCTTGACGTCGCGGATGCCGCCCTCTTCGATGAACGGTTCGACCATGTGCGGCTGGACCGCATGGCCGGCCAGCGGTATCGACACCAGCGCAAAGAACGCCCACACCGCGAGTGCGGCAGCACAACGCATGCCCATGATCTTCCCCCTCATCGACGACATCCCGTCCCCGTGGACCGGTGCAGGGATCCCCATCCCTCGCCGACGCGAGCCTATCGCAGAACGGTCGCCAGCGCAGTCTCCCAGTCGGGCAACCTGATCCCCGTATCGCACTCGAGCCTGGAACAGTCCAGCCGCGAGTAGGCCGGCCGGCGCGACGGCGTGGGATAGTCGGCGGTGGCGATCGGAACGATGCTGGGCCGGCGCTCGATCCGGCCCAGCGCATGTGCCCGCTCGACGATGGCCTCCGCGAATCCGTGCCAGCTGGTTTCGCCTTGCGCGGTCAGGTGCCACAGGCCGGACACAGCGAACGGCTTTGCGAGGATATCCGCCGTGACATCGGCGATCAGCGCTGCGGGCGTCGGTGTGCCGATCTGGTCGGCGACCACGCGCAGCTCGTCGCGCTCTCGCGCCAGCCGCAGCATCGTCGACATGAAATTTCTGCCGTGGTCGGCGTAGACCCAGGCCGTGCGGAGGATCATGTGCCGGGCACCGCTTGCGCGGATCGCCTGCTCGCCGGCCAGCTTGCTCTCCCCGTACACGTTGATCGGCGCGACAGGATCGTCTTCGCGGTACGGGCGCGTGCCCGTGCCGTCGAACACGTAGTCTGTGGAGTAATGCACCAGCAGCGCGTCGCGCGCGGCGCACGCGGCCGCGAGCGCCGCGGGTGCCTGCGCATTTGCGCGGAACGCGGCCTCGCGCTCGGACTCGGCGCGGTCGACTGCGGTATAGGCGGCGGCGTTGACCACGATGTCGGGGCCGATGCGCGCGACGAGCGCGGGCAGCGAATCAGGCACGTCGAAGTCGGCGGCTTCGCACGCCTGCCCATCGGCAAGGCGTCCGCCCCTCGTGCCGCACACCAGCTCGCCAGCCGCCAACGACCGCCGGAGCTCGCGCCCGACCTGGCCGTTGGCGCCAAGCAGCAGGATCCTCATGGCGCGTAGAGCGGCAGCCGTTCGGTCGGGACGTCGGCCAGAAACGGCGCCCGGGCATCCTTGGGCGACAGCTGTGGATCGGCCAGCGGCCAATCGATGGCGAGGTCGGCGTCGTTCCAGCGGATACCGGCGTCCGCGGACGGATCGTAGGTCGCCGTACACAGGTAGCTCACCAGCGCCTGCTCGCTGAGCACGACGAATCCGTGTGCGAACCCTTCCGGGATCCAGACGTGGCGGCGGTTCTCCGCGCTCAGCAGCACCGCGGCCCACTGGCCGAAATTCGGCGAGCCACCGCGGATGTCCACGGCCACGTCCCACACCTCGCCTTCCAGGACCGACACGTATTTCCCTTGCGGCCTGGGCCACTGGTAGTGCAGTCCGCGCAGCACGCCCCGAGCCGAGCGCGACACGTTGCCCTGCACGAACGCTGGCGACAGCCCGTGCGCGGCGAGCCTGTCCCGGTTGAAGGATTCGTAGAAAAAGCCCCGCTCGTCGTCAAACACCTTCGGTTCGATCACCACGCAGCCCGGCAGGCCGGTCTCGACCAGCTTCAAGGCACGAACCCGCGATCGGGCAGCCCCAGCAGGTAGCGGCCGTAGCCGTTCCCCACCAGCGGAGCTGCAAGCGCCTGCAGCTGCGCTTCGTCGATCCAGCCATTGTTCCAGGCGATCTCCTCGGGGCAGCATACGCGCAGGCCCTGGCGCGCCTCGATGGTCCCGATGTAGTTGGAGGCCTCGAGCAGCGACTGATGGGTGCCGGTGTCGAGCCAGGCGTAGCCGCGTCCGAGGCGCTCCAGGTGCAGTTGGCCCCGTTCGAGGTAGCAGCGGTTGAGGTCGGTGATCTCGAGTTCGCCACGCGACGAGGGCTGCAGCGTAGACGCGAAGTCGGCGGCGCGGCCGTCGTAGAAATACAGACCGGTGACGGCATAGTTCGAGCGTGGCGCAGCGGGCTTTTCCTCGATATCCACCACGCGGCCTTCGCGGTCGAACTCGGCCACGCCGTAGCGCTCGGGATCTGAAACCCAGTAGCCGAACACGGTCGCGCCGCCGTCTCGCGCGTCGGCGCGGCGGAGGATGTCGGTCAGGCCCGGGCCGTGGAAGATGTTGTCGCCCAGCACCAGGCAGCTGGGTGCGCCGTCGAGGAAATCACGGCCGATGACAAAAGCCTGCGCCAGTCCGTCCGGACTGGCCTGCGCGGCGTATTCGATGCGCATGCCCCACTGCGAGCCGTCGCCAAGCAGCGCCTTGAACAGGTGCTGCTCGTGCGGCGTGTTGATGATCAACACCTCGCGGATGCCCGCCAGCATCAGCACGCTGAGCGGGTAGTAGATCATCGGCTTGTCGTAGACCGGCAGCAACTGCTTGCTGATGGCCTGGGTGATCGGGTACAGCCGGGTCCCGGAACCGCCCGCGAGCACGATGCCCTTGCGCGCGATCATGCCGTCTCCCCGATGCGTTCGAGGCGATAGCTGCCGTCGAGCACGCGCTGCACCCAGGCCTGGTTGGCCAGGCACCAGTCGACGGTCTCGGCGATGCCGCGTTCGAAGCTGTACTTCGGCGCCCAGCCCAGTTCGTCACGCAGCTTGGAGGCGTCGACCGCGTAACGGCGGTCGTGGCCGGGTCGGTCGGCGACGAAGGTGATCTGCGACGCGCGCAGCTTGCCATCCGGGCGTGGCCGACGCTGGTCGAGCAGCGAGCAGATCGCCTGGACCACTTCGATGTTCTGCTTCTCGGCGTCGCCGCCGATGTTGTATGTCTCGCCCACCCGCCCCCGGGCGAGCACGGTGCGAATCGCCTCGCAGTGGTCGGCCACGAACAGCCAGTCGCGCACCTGCCTGCCGTCGCCGTACACCGGCAACGACTCGCCTGCCAGCCCCCGCGCGATCACCAGCGGGATCAGCTTCTCGGGGAAGTGATAGGGTCCGTAGTTATTCGAGCAGTTGGTGGTGAGCGTGGGCAGCCCGTAGGTATGGTGGAACGCCCTGACCAGGTGGTCCGAGGCCGCCTTCGACGCCGAATACGGCGAGTTCGGCGCGTAGGGCGTTGATTCGGTAAACCGGCCGGTCTCGCCGAGCGCCCCGTAGACCTCGTCGGTCGACACGTGCAGGAAGCGGAACGCGGCCCGCGCCTCGGCCTCGAGCGACTTCCAGTGGTCGCGCGCCGCCTCCAGCAGGGCCAGGGTGCCGACGACATTGGTCTGGACGAAGGCCGCCGGGCCGTCGATCGAACGGTCTACGTGGCTTTCCGCAGCGAAATTCAGCACCGCGCCCGGCTGGTACTCGGCCAGTAGCCGCGCGACCAGTGCGCGGTCGCCGATGTCTCCGTGCACGAAGACATGGCCGGGGTTGCCGTGCAGTCCCTCGAGCGTGTCGAGGTTGCCCGCGTAGGTCAATGCATCGAGGTTGACGACGCGCACGCCGCGCGCCACCGCGTCGAGGACGAAGTTGGCGCCGATGAAACCGGCGCCACCGGTCACCAGCCAGGTCGTCACGGGCGCTGCCTGCATGCGCGGTCGGATGGGCGTCGGCTCAGAAGGGAATGTCGTCGTCCGAGAAGTCGTCCACCGGCGGCGCCTGGCGCGAGGGGGCCGGCTGCTGGCGCGGGGCCGATTCCTGCCGCGGGGCCGCTTCCTGGCGCTGCGGGCGCGGGCTGCGCTCGTACGAGCCACCACCACCACCACCACCACCACCACCTTCACCACGGCCGCCGAGCATCTGCATCTCGTCGGCGACAATGTCGGTGTAGTAGCGCTTCTGGCCGTCGTCGCCGGTGTGCTCGCTGTAGCTGATCCGGCCCTCGACGTAGACCTGCGAGCCCTTGCGCAGGTACTCGGCCGCGATCTCGCCGAGCTTGCCGAAGAAGGTCACCCGGTGCCACTCGGTCTTTTCCTGGTTGTTGCCGTCCCGGTCCTTGCGCACCGAGGTGGTGGCCAGGCTGATCTTGGTGACGGCCATGCCGCCCTGTGTGTACCGGGTTTCGGGGTCGTTGCCGAGATTGCCGACAAGGATCGCCTTGTTGATGCCGCGGGCCATGGGATTCCTCAGGTGTCGCCGGCGTGCCCGGCGAAAGGCATTGGATTATAGCCCGGCGGCCACCGGCGTCGGGCCGCACCGCGCCGACGCGTAGGACTACGCCGCACGGCCGGCGCGGCAGGCTTCGTATAATCGCCGGCTCCCCCATCCACGGACCGTCCATGGACGCCCCTGCCCCCGCCGCGCCCGGACTCGACCTGCCCGCCATCCAGGCGCTCGCCGCCGCCGACATGGCCGCGATCGACGCCCTGATCCGCCGCCGGCTGGCCTCGGACGTGGTCCTGATCAACCAGATCGCCGAACACATCGTGTCGGCCGGCGGCAAGCGCCTGCGGCCGATGCTGGTGGCCCTGGCCGGCCGCGCCACCGGGGCGGTCGACGCGCGCCACCACCAGCTGGCGGCGATCATCGAGTTCATCCACACCTCGACCCTGCTGCACGACGACGTGGTGGACGAATCGGACCTGCGCCGCGGGCGCCGCACCGCCAACGCGCTGTGGGGCAACGCGCCCAGTGTGCTGGTGGGCGATTTCCTGTACTCGCGCAGCTTCCAGCTGATGGTCGAACTCGACAGCATGGCGGTGATGCAACTGCTGGCCGACACCACCAACCGCATCGCCGAAGGCGAGGTGCTGCAGTTGCTGCATGTGCACAACCCCGACACCGACGAGGCCGCCTACCTGGGCGTGATCGAGCGCAAGACCGCGGTGCTGTTCGCCGCCGGCACGCGCCTGGGCGCACTGGCCTCGGGCGCTGACGAGGCCACCCAGCAGGCGCTGTACGACTACGGCATGCAGCTCGGTTATGCCTTCCAGATCGCCGACGACGTGCTCGACTACAGCGGCGACGCCGCCGCGCTGGGCAAGAACCTGGGCGACGACCTGGCCGAGGGCAAGGCGACCCTGCCCCTGATCCATGCCATGACCCGGGCCGACGATGCCACCCGTGCGCGCCTGCGCACGGTGATCGAGCAGGGCGACACCGGCGCGATGCCGGAGGTGCTGGCCGCGATCGAAGCGGCCGGCAGCCTGGAATACAGCCGCAACCGGGCGCGCGACTATGCGGCGGCCGCGGAGGCCGCGCTGGCCCGCCTGCCGGAGAACGAAGCGATGGCCGCGCTGCGCGGGCTGGCGCGGTATGCGGTGGATCGGGGGTCTTGAGGGGTCGGTTGTTCCCGATCGCGGCTGAAGCCGCTCCTACAGCGGAAGCATGGATCGATGCCCTGTAGGAGCGGCTTCAGCCGCGATCGTCAGCTCCGCCCCTTTGATCGACCCGTACCCCGCTCCGCCTCAATCGCGCCCGAACACTTCCTCGAAAAAGCCATCCATCATCCGGTACGCACGCCGCGACGCGCGTGCGTCGTAGCGGCAGTTGCTGGCCGGATCGCTGCCGGCGGAGGGCTCGGCGAAGCAGTGCACCGCGCCGCTGAAATTGACGAACTGCCAGTCCGCGCCAGCCGCATCCATTTCCTGCTCGAAGGCCAGGATCTGCGCATCGTCGACCGCGGTGTCGTCGGCGCCGTTGAGCACCAACACCGGTGCGCTGATGCGCGCGACGGTCTTCGACTGTGCGCCCGGGGCCAGGCCACCGTGCAGGCTGACCACGCCGGCCACGTCGGTGCCACTGCGCGCCAGCTCGAGGACCGCCGAGCCACCGAAACAGAAACCGAAGGCGCCGATCCGGCCCGCATCCAGCGGTACCTTGCCCGCCTGCGCCTTGAGCGTGTCGACCGCGCCCTGCATGCGCGCGCGCAGCGGCCCGCGGTCCTCGCCGCGCAGGCTGCCGGCGAGCTTGCCGGCCTGGCTGCTGTCGGCGGGCCGGTTGTCCTTGCCGTAGACGTCGGCCACCAGCACCACGTAATCGTCGCCGGCAACGGCCTTCGCGCGCTCCAGCGCATCGTCGGTGACGCCCATCCAGTTGGGCACCATCACCAGGCCGGGACGCAGGTCGTCGTCTTCATCGTCGTAGACCAGCCAGCCGCTGAAGCTGTCCTCGCCTACTTTCCATTCCAGCGGCTCGGCCTTCATTGCGGCGGCAGCTGGGGCCGCCTACAGCGCGGCTGCAAGCAGTGCGGAGAGGGTGACGGAACGGTACATGGGCGGACTCCGTGCGGGAAGCAGGCAGCCTAGCGCAGTACGGCGTGGGTGGGCGTGCGGGGTGTCGGGGTCGGCCGACGCAGTGTTGGGCACGCGCCTTCAGACGATGCCGATCCCCTGGATCGCCGTGATCGCGGCCGGATCGAATCCCGCCAGGGCGGCGAAGTGGCGCCCGCGCTCGGCGTAATCGCGGTAGGCGCCGAAGCTCGGCGCGCCGGGCGAGAGCAGGACCACGCCCTCGCCTTCCAGCGCGACCTTCGCTGCCGCCACGGCTGCGGCCAGGTCGTCGGCCGCATGCAGAGCGAAGCCCGCAGCCACGGCCGCATCCTCCAGCAGCGCATGGATGCGCGGCCCGTTCTGGCCCATGGTCACGATCACCGCCGGGGGCCGCTGCCGCATGGCGGCGGCGAATCCGCTCCAGTCCAGGCCGCGGTCGTGGCCGCCCACCAGGATCGCGACCCTGCGCCCGGCGAACACGTCCAGTGCCGCCAGGCTGGCGTGCGGCGTAGTGCTGATCGAATCGTTGACGAACTCGACCCCGTCGCGCGTGCCCAGGCTCTGCAGCCGGTGCGGCAGCGGCCGGAAGCTGGCGGCATGCGGCGCGAGCGCCTCCGCGTCCAGGCCCAGCGTCTCGATCGCGGCCAGCACGCCGCACAGGTTGCCGCGGTTGTGCCGGCCCGGCAGCGGCAGCGTGCGCGTATCGAGCACTTGTCGCTCGCCGCGCCACAGCGCGTCGCCGCGCAGGTGCCAGCCGGCTTCGTCGCCGAACCAATGCACCTGGCTTTCGGCCAGGCCGCCGCCAAGTGCCGCCAGGGTCGGATCGGCGGCATTGAGTACGGCAACGCGCGGATGCCCTTCGGTCACCAGCGCCAGCTTGTCCTCGACGTAGCGCGCCTGTCCGCCGTGCCAGTCCAGGTGCTCGGGGAAGATGTTGGTCACCAGCGCCACGTCCGGGCGCACGCCGCTCGCGGCCACGTCGCGGGTTTGGTAGCTGGAGAGTTCGACCACCCAGTACGCTGCGTCGCCATCGAGCAGCTCCAGCAGCGGCTGGCCGATGTTGCCGGTCAGCGCAGTGCGATGGCCGCCGGCGCGCAGCAGGTGCGCCAGCAGCGCCGAGGTCGTGCTCTTGCCCTTGGTGCCGGTCACGCAGACCGTGCGCGCATCCGGGCGCGCGGCGAACCACAGCGCGGTGCCGCCGATGAAGCGCGTGCCCTGCGTTGCGGCCGCGAGCACCTCGGGCCGGTACGCGCTGATGCCAGGCGACTTGATCACGATATCAAAGGCCGACAGCCGTTCGGCGCTCGCCTCGGTCTCGACCGCCAGCCCGGGATCGCCCAGCGCCCGCGCGTCTTCCGCTTCCGCGCTGGTGCAGAACAGGGTCAGCCAAGCAGGAAACCGTTGTTCCGATTCCCCATTGCCCGTTTCCCGTGCGGGCACTGCGCGCAGCGCCGCATATGCCGCCCGCCCCTCGCGACCCCAGCCCCACAGCGCAACGCGCTTGCCGGCAAGCGCGGCGATCTCAGGCGGCAAGGCGCGCACGCAGGCGCTCCCACAGCGGCGCGGGGATGCCGTGCTCGTCGTCGACGACCAGCAGGGCTTCGACGTCGACCTCGTCGTCGCCCAGCTGCGGCGCGATCTCGCGCGCGAACCTGGCCACGATCGCGTCCTCGCGCCACTCCGGGCGCGCCGCCAACGCAGCCATCGCGGCGCGCGATTCACGGCCTTCACCCACGCATTCGAACGGCTTGTGGTCGCGATACTCCAGCAGCGCGTCGTAACCGGCTACCTGCGCCAGATCGTCGAGCAGGTTCCGGCCAAAGATGCCAACCAGCCGCGGCTTGGGCATGAACGGCGCCAGCGCCAGGAACACGAAGTGGCACTTCGGGCACACGCCGCACCAGCGGTTGACCGGGCGCTCGCCGAGCAGGTGGAAATTGCGGTTGCAGCTTGAGAAGTGCGCGTCGTAGCGGTCGATTTTCGCGAACTGGCGCGCCACCGCCAGCTCGCTCAGCGGCCGCAGCAGCGAGTAGTAGCGCAGTTCCCCGGCCACGTGCGAGCGCAAGTGCGCGGCAAAGGCCTGTTCGAACGCCCAGCCCTTGGACCACTGGTGGTTCACCTCGCCGGTGATGCTTCCATCCGGCGCGAGGATCAGGCTGCCGTAGCTGGCCGAGCGCTCGTTGGAGAACACCACCTGGTCCACGCCCAGCACGATCGCGGCAAAGGCCAGGATCGCCGAGTTCACCGCGGTCACCGGGATGTGGCCGTTCCACGCGCCCTGGCGGTTGTAGTCGAACAGTTCCGGCGCCAGCTGGCGGCCGATGTTGAGCGTCGGCAGGCCGGTGCGCTCGGCGCAGGCGCGGATCAGCTGCGAGCCGCCGATCCAGGTGACGGTCTGCTCGACGCCAAGCGCGCGCAGCGCCTCGATGCTGACCAGCGAATCCTTGCCGCCGCCGATGGCTACGAGGGCGTGGTGGCGCAGGTCGTCGATGAGGACACCATCCCCACCCAACCCTCCCCTTGAAGGGGAGGGCTTCTCCGCGGGGAAGCTGATCCGGCCGTGCAGGTCCAGTCCATTGCGGTAGGCGAACTCCCCAAGCCCGTGGACGTAGACGTCCTCCAGTAGCCCGGCCGTGGCCGCATCGATGGCGTAGGACTCGATGCGGATCTCCGGCGGCACCGCCGCCTTGTAGTAGCTCACGCCGGCGACCAGATGCAGCAGCTGCAGCGCGCGCTCCGCGGCTGCAGCGCGCGCGCCGTCGAGCTCGAACGGCGCGCCCGGCACGGTCACGGTCTCGACCAGCTCCGGCCCGTCGTCGAAGGCATAGACCAGCTGTGCGACGCCGCTGGCCGCATCGAAGCCGCAGCGCACGAAGCGGAAGGCGCGGATCGCGTCGCGCTGGAAAACCCACTGGCTCATTCGATGATGTCCTCGACCGGCAGCGCCCGCAGGTTGTAGGTGCTGGCCATGGTGTAACCGTAGGCGCCGGCGTCGGCCACCAGCATCACGTCGCCTGGCACAGTGGCCGCCGGCAGCTTCACGCGATGGCCAAAGATGTCGCTGGATTCGCAGATCGGCCCGACCACGTCGAAACCGCGCGCGTCCGCATCCTCGATCCGCGACAGGTTCACGATGTCGTGCCAAGCGTCATACAGCGCCGGCCGGATCAGCGCATTCATGCCCGCGTCCATGCCGACGCGATGCACGCCATCCTTCTCCACCACCTGGCTGCAATGGGCGAGCAGCACGCCGGCCTCGGCGACCATGAAACGGCCTGGCTCGATCGCGAGCTGGAAGCCCGGATGCACCGCCTTGACCTCGGCCAGGCCTGCGCCCCAGTCCTCCAGGTCGAAGGGCTCGTCATCGGCCGCATAGGGAATCGGCAGGCCACCACCGATGTCCAACACCTCCACCGTGCCGATTCGGCGGGCGAAGCCGGCCATCTCGTCGACCATCTGCCGCCAGTGCTCGCGCGTCTCCACGCCGCTGCCCAGGTGCGCATGCAGGCCGGTGATGCGCACGTCCAGCGCGCGCGCCAGTACGTCGAACTCCTCCACCCGGCCCGCCGCCAGGCCGAACTTCGAAGCCTTGCCGCCGGTGGTGACCTTCTCGTGGTGGCCGTCGCCATGGCCGAGGTCGATGCGCAGCCACAGGTCGCGCCCCCGGAACACCTCGGGCCAGCGCTGCAACAGCTCGCAGTTGTCGACCGTGACCGTGATGCCGCGCGCGAAGGCCTGCGCGTATTCGTCGATCGGCGCGAAGCTGGGCGTGAACAGCACACGCGCCGGATCGAAGCCGGGCACGCTGTCGAACACGTGCTCCACTTCGCCCAGCGACACGCACTCCAGGCCGAAGCCCTCGGCCGCGATCGCACGCAGGATCGCCGGGTGCGAATTGGCCTTGATCGCGTAGTAGCGCCGGTCGACTGCGTCCACCGCCAGCAGCTGGCGGGCGCGCTCGCGCACCGTCGGCAGGTGGTAGACATAGCGCGGCGTGCCGCTCCCGGCCAGCGCCAGCAACTGCTCGCGCGCGCCGCGCCACCACGGCACCGGCCGCGGCCGCGCGGTGCCGAGGATGTCCTTCCACCGCGGGCCGAACACCGCAGTCTCGTAGACCGGCATCGCGCCCGAATCGATCAGCTCTGCGTGCAGGATCGGCAGCAGGCCGTCGGCATCGACCTCGTCGATCACGAAGGTGAGGTTGAGGTCGTTTGACGACTGCGAGATCAGGTGCACGCGCTCGCGCCCGAACGTCGCCCAGACATCGGAGAGCTTGTGCAGCAGCGAGCGCATGCCAAGGCCCACCAGGGTGATCGCCGCGCAGGGCGCGATCACCTTGACCCGGCAGATCTGCGCCAGGTCTTCGGACAGGCGCGCCAGCACGTCAGTGCTGACCAGGTTTTCGCTGGAGTCGAGCGAGACGGTCACGTTGGTCTCGGCCGAGCCGATCAGGTCCACCGACAGGCCATGACGGCGGAAGCGCTCGAAGATGTCGGCGAGGAAGCCGACCGACTGCCACATGCCCACCGTTTCCATCGACACCAGCACGATGCCGTTGCGGCGGCTGATCGCCTTGACCCCCGGCACTGGGGCGGCATCGCCGTCGATGCGCGTGCCCGGCAGGTGCGGGCGTTCGGTGTCGAGGATCGCCATCGGCACGCCGCTCACCCGGCACGGGCCCAGCGAGCGCGGATGCAGCACCTTGGCGCCGGTGGTCGCGATTTCCTGCGCCTCGGCATAGTCCAGGCGCGTGAGCAGGCGCGCGTCGGGCACTTCGCGCGGATTGGCGGTGAACATGCCCGGCACGTCGGTCCAGATTTCCACGCAGCGCGCGCGCAGCAGGCCACCGAACAGCGCCGCCGACGTGTCCGAACCACCGCGGCCGAGCACGGCGGTGCCGCCGTCGCCATGGCGGGCGATGAAGCCCTGGGTGAGCAGCAGGCGCGACGGCTGCGCGGCGAAGCGCGTGCGCCAGTCGTCGTCCACCTCGCGTCGGCAGGACACCGACAGGCGCCGGCCCCAGTCGCTCTGGTTGGGCAGTTCGATCGCATCGAGCCAGCCGCGCGCATCGGTCCAGCCGAAATCCAGGCCCCGGGATCGCAGATAGGCTGCGCCCAGGGTCGAGGACAGCAGTTCGCCCTGCGCCAACACTTCGGCCTGCCAGCCGAGCGGACGCATACCGGCGCGCGCGTCCGACAGCAGTCCACGCAGCGCATCGAGGCGCTCACCCAGCACCGTGTCGGGATCGAGTTCGAGTTCCTGCACGAAGGCGCGGTGACGCGCGACCAGCGCATCGACGCGCGCGACGCTGTCCGCGGCGCCATCGGCAATCGCGGTCAGTTCGTTGGTTACACCCGAAAGCGCCGATACCACGACCAGCACGCGGCCGCCGCATTCCTCCGCGCGTTTGCGCGCCAACTCGCCGATGGTGTCCCAGCGATGGCGTTGCGACACCGAAGTGCCGCCGAACTTGAGCACGAACCAGGGCGTGCCGGTCGAAGGAGATGGCATGGGGACGAATGGATTCCGGTATAACGGGCGGCCCCATCCGCGCGCGCGGATGGCAAACGCGAATTCTACCCGGACCACAGGCCAGCTCCGCATGCCCGATCGCCGTTACCTGCAGCTCGACGTCTTTGCCGACCGCCCCGGCGCCGGCAATCCGCTCGGCGTGGTGCTCGACGCGAGCGGACTCGACGACGAGGGCATGCAGGCGATCGCACGCTGGACGCGGCTGCCCGAGACCACCTTCGTCTTCCCCGCGCCAACGCCTGAAGCCAGCTACGGCATCCGCATTTTCAGCCCGCGTCGCGAGGTGCCCTTCGCCGGGCATCCCAGCGTCGGCACCGCGCACGCGGTGCTGCAGGCCGGGCTGGCAACGCCGCGCGACGGCCTGCTGGTGCAGGCCGGGATCGCCGGCGAACTGCCGCTGCGCGTGCGGGGCGAGGGCGCGTCGCGCACGATCGCGGTGCGCACGCCGCGCGCGCGCATCGTCGAAGTCGCCGGCGCCGACCATCCGCAGCTGCGCGACGCCATGACCGGGCTGGCGACAGGTGCGCTGCCGCAGGCGCTGGTCGACGGCGGCCGCCGCTGGTGGCTGGCCGAACTCGCCAGCGAAGTCGCACTGCGCGGCGCAGCGCCGGACTGGGCCGCGATCGAACGCCTGGCGCATGCGACCGACAGCATGGGTCTGTGCGCGTTCGCACGCAGCGACAGCAGCGACAGCAGCGACTATGCGCTGGCGGTGCGCGCCTGGGTGGGACAGACGGCCTGCTTCGAGGACGCGGCCTCCGGTGCGGCCAATGCCACGCTGGCCGCATGGCTGGCGTCGCGCGACGCCCTGCCCGGATCCGACGGCAGCTACCGCATCAGCCAGGGCCGCGAGGTCGGCTTCGACGCGATCATCGAACTGCAGGTCGACGAGGCCGGCGATGTCTGGTCCGGCGGCCGCGTGCAGACCGTGATCGACGGGGTGATCCGCTGGTAGCCGCCGGCGCGCGCCGGCGAGGACGTCCCCCTTGTTTCCTTTTCCGGTGAGGCAGTAGAAGCAGGACCGTCAGCGACTTTCGCAAGCGGCCGCGCAACGCAACAGGGGCCCGAAGGCCCCTGCATCTTGCGCCGCAATGGCACCGCTTATTCCGCGCGCACGTCCACCCGCACCCGGATGCGATCGCCGGGGTGATAGCTGGTGCGGGTGGTGTACTCCCGCCCCGCATATTCGTAGATCACGTCGTAGCGATCGACGGCCTGGTCCTGGGCATCGCGCCCGTAGGTGTCGTATCCGCCCATGCCGTCGCCGCGGTATGGATCCGGTTCGCAGACGGTGACGTAGGCATCGCGTTCGCGGTTGGCGTCATAGATGCCGCGTCCGGCCATGCCGCCGACCATCGAGCCAACCGCCGTACCGACATAGCGTCCGCTGCCGTTGCCGACCTTGCTGCCGAGCACCGCGCCGGCGATGCCGCCGATCACGGTCGCGACCATGCGCCCGTTGTCGTCGCGCCGTGTCTGGCCGTAGCGGTCGCCGTATCCGTCGCTGGCGTAGCGCCCGTCGTCGTAATAATCGTCACCGCGATAGGGATCGCTCGACACGTAGCCGTCGCGGCGCGTCTGGCAGTGGCGCTGCGCCTGTACCGGCCGGCTGCGGCCGTCGAACACCGGGTCCACCCGCAGTACGCGTGCCCAGTCGTATTCGCCTTGCGCGTAGCGATCCTGCTGCACGGGAAGGTCGGAGCCACGCAGCTGATCGGCTTCATGCCGGTCGCTGCCGGAGCGGTCGCTGTAGTCGCCATACGGCGCCGGGCCGTAGCGATCATCGTGGACTTGTGCGGACGCAGTGCCGCCTGACAGCACCAGCGCGACGGCAAGCGCAATGGCCATGGGCTTCATCGTGGAGCTCCCCGCGCCGGAACTGGAGGCGCTTGGACACGCTAGGCGCGCACCGCTAACGCAGGGCTGAATCGAAAGCGCTTGCCACACGACCACGGCAGGTCATTTACCGCGCCGACAGCCAGGTCAGTGCCTGCGCGGCACAGTCGGCGGCGCCGCGCCCGAGCAGCGGACCGACGTGGCTCACCGCCTGCGCGCGCAGCAGCGACGCATCCCAGTCACCGGCGAACGCCGCGGTCAGCGCCGGAGGCACGTCGTCGTCGACCATCGAAACGATGCACAGCAGGGGACAGGCCGGCCGCGCCACCGTAATACCGGCGTACGCCTCGCGCATCGCCCGCCCGCTTTCATCGCGCCAGTGCCGGAACGCGAACAGCGCGGTGGCTTCGTCGGCATCGGGCAGCGCGCGCCGGGTGCCGGTCAGGCGCGCATCGCGCTGCCAGGGCACGACGTCGGGCCAGTCGCGATGCGGCAATTGGGCGTGCCAGGGCGCGGGCGGCAGCGGATTGACCAGCACCGCGGCATCGGCCGCATCAGCGCACACCGCGGCCAGCAGGCCGCCGAGGCTGGCGCCGACCACCGCGCGCGGACGCGGCAGCGCTTCCAGGCCCATGCGGACCTGGGCGGCGTAGTCATCAAACCGGGTTTCGGACAGGCCGCGCGGCGAAGCCTGCAGGTCGGGCGCATTCACCTGCAGGCGCGCGGCTTCGAACACGCCCTGCCACATGACCCACTCCCAGCCGCCACCGCCGCCGCCGTGGACCATCAGAACCGAACGTAGCGGTTCACCCAAGCAATTCGGCCTCCAGCGTGATCGGCACTGCGCTCAGCGCGCGTGAGACCGGGCAGTTCTGCTTGGCGTCCTCGGCGATTTCGCGGAACTTCGCCTCGTCCAGCCCAGGCACCTTTGCCTTCATCTTCAGCCGGATCGCGCTCAGCGACGGGCCGCCTTCCATCGACAGATCGACCTCGGCGCTGCCGTCGAGCGACTGCGGCGGATGCCCGGCCTCGGTGAGCTTGGCCGACAGCGCCATGGTGAAGCAGCCGGCATGCGCGGCCGCGATCAGCTCCTCGGGATTGGTGCCCTTCTCGTCGCCGAAGCGGCTGTTGAACCCGTAGCGCGTGCCGTCGAGCAGGCCACTGGCGGGCGTGCTCAGGCTGCCCTTGCCGGTCTTGAAGTCGCCTTCCCAGTGGGCGCTTGCCTTGCGGGAGATACCCATCGTCTTGCTCCTTGTTCGGGGGAAAGCAGGCAGCGTACGCAGCGGCGCGTTACCTCCGCGTAAGGTCGTGGCGTTGGAAGGAGATTTCTCCCTTCGGTCGAAATGACAAGTGGATTTCAGCCGGAATCACGCTGGTGCTGCAGCGTGACTCCCACCTGCCGTTCTCGACTCCCGCCTGTCATTTCGACTCCCGCCTGTCATTTCGACTCTCGCCTGTCATTTCGACCGAAGGGAGAAATCCCGCCCGGGCCGGCTTGCTGCGTCGCAACGCGCCCCGCGCTTGGCGACGCGCTAAGGTGTGCTCCCGCCATGACCGCCCTCGAGCGAACGCTCGAACGGCAGCGTTCCTCCCGCGGACAGCCATGACGGCGCCATGCGGACCGCCCGCAGGGTTCCGGAGATGTGCGCCGGTTCCTCCGCGTTGCCGGTCCGCGCGCCCCGCGCCGGCCACCGGCGCGTCGTCACGACAGGGAGGAAACGGCACCATGCCCCACTCGACACAGCAGATCCGCAACGTGGCCCTCGCAGGCCACCCCGGCGCCGGCAAGACCACCCTGTTCGAAGCCCTGCTGCATGCCGGCGGCGCAATCCAGACGGCAGGCAGCATCGAACGCGGCAGCACCGTGTCCGACTTCGACCCGATCGAGAAGCAACGCGGCCACTCCGTGGACGCCGCCATCGCCAGCATCGACCACCACACCGGCAGCGGCGAGTCCTTCCACCTCAATCTGATCGATCTGCCCGGCTATCCGGATTTCCGCGGCCCGGCGCTGTCGGCGCTTGCGGTCGTGGAGACCGCGCTGCTGGTGGTCGATGCCGCCGGCGGCGTGGAGTACGGCACGCGGCGGATGATGGCGCGCGCCGGGGAGCGCGGCCTGTGCCGCGCCATCGTGGTCAACCGCATCGATGCCGAAGGTGCCGATCCCGGGCGCGTGCTCGAGCGGCTGCGCGAAGCCTTCGGCCCGCAAGTGCTGCCGGTCAATCTTCCCGCCGGCGGCGGCACGCGGGTGGTCGACTGCTTCGGCCAGGTGGACGGCGACAGCGACCTGGGCCAGGTCGCGGACTGGCACCGCCGGATCCTCGACCAGGTGGTCGAGATCAACGAAACGGTGATGGACCACTACCTCGACCTCGGCGAGGCGGGCCTGTCCGGCGACGAACTGCATGGCGCCTTCGAGCAGTGCCTGCGCGAAGGCCACCTGGTGCCGGTGTGCTTCTGCTCGGCGCGCAGTGGCGTCGGGATCGGTGAGCTGCTGGACGTGGTCGGCCACCTGTTCCCGCATCCGGGCGAAGCCAATCCGCCGCCATTCTTGAAGGGCGGCGGCGCCGGTGCACGGCCGATCACGACCACGCCCGATCCCGACGCGCACGTTGTCGCCGACGTGTTCCGCATCGTGCACGACCCCTTCGTCGGCAAGCTCGGCGTGTTCCGCGTCTACCAGGGCACGGTGCGCAGGGACGCGCAGCTGTTCGTCGACGACGGGCGCAAACCGTTCAAGGTCGCCCATCTTTTCAGGCTGCACGGGCGCGAGCACGTGGAGATCGACCACGCGGTCCCGGGCGACATCGCCGCGGTCGCCAAGGTCGAGGACCTGCATGTGGACGCGGTGCTGCACGACAGCCACGACGAGGACCACATCCACCTCGCGCCGGTCGCGTTCCCCAAGCCGATGTTCGGCCTGGCGGTCGTGGCCGGCAGCCGCGGCCAGGAACAGAAGCTGGCGACCGCGCTGCAGCGGCTCGCCGAGGAGGATCCCTGCTTCCAGGTCGAGCACGAGGAGGAAACCAACGAGACGGTGATCCGCGGCCTGTCCGACCTGCACCTGCGCATCAACCTGGAGCGGCTGAAGGAGCGTTTCGGCGTGGACGTGGACACGCGCGCGCCGCGCATCGCCTATCGCGAAACGATCGCCAGCGCTGCCGAAGGGCACCACCGCCACAAGAAGCAGACCGGCGGCGCCGGCCAGTTCGGCGAGGTCTCGCTGCGGGTCGAGCCGCTGCCGCGCGGTGCCGGGTTCGAGTTCGTCGACGCGGTCAAGGGTGGCGTGATCCCCGGGCAGTTCCTGCCGGCCGTGGAGAAGGGCGTGCGCCAGGTGCTGCACTCTGGCGCGATCTCGGGCCATCCCATGCAGGACCTGCGCGTGATCGTGCACGACGGCAAGCATCATCCGGTCGACAGCAAGGAGGTCGCGTTTGTGGCCGCCGGCAGAAAGGCCTTCCTCGATGCGATCGGCAAGGCCAGGCCGCAGGTGCTCGAGCCGATCGTCGACCTGGCGGTGCACGCGCCGGAAAGCGCCATGGGCGACATCAGCGGCAGCCTCGCCGGCAAGCGCGCGCGCATCAACGGCACCGACGCCACCGGCAACGGCGAGATCGCGGTCAGCGCGCAGGTGCCGCTGTCGGAGCTGGAGGGCTATGCCGCGGAGCTCAAGTCGATCACCGCCGGCCGCGGACGCTATACCCTGGAACAGAGTCATTACGAAGCGGTGCCGGCGCAGGTGCAGCAGGCGCTAGTGGCGGCGTATTCGCCGCGCCACGACGACGACTGAGCGCGCCGGGATGTCGCCGCACATCGCCGCCGCGCTCGCCGACGCGGTGCTTGCCCTGCACGCGGGCGTGGTGGGGTTCGTGGTGCTGGGCACGCTGGCGATCCTGGCGGGTGGCCCGCTCGGCTGGCGCTGGGTGCGCAGCTTCGCGCTGCGCGGCACGCACCTGGCGCTGATGCTGGTGATCGCACTGCAAGCCTGGTTCGGTCAGTTGTGCCCGCTCACCAGTTGGGAACAGGCGCTGCGAATCCGTGCCGGACAGGACACTTACGGCGGATCCTTCATCCAGCACTGGCTGTCGCGACTGATCTTCTTCGAGGCCCCCTGGTGGCTGTTCGTGCTGGCCTATTCCGTCTTCGCCGCGATCGTCCTGGCCTGCTGGTGGCGCTGGCCACCGCTGCGCCGGCCCGCGCGCGAGGCCCACAACCGCTGACGCGACAGCGCGATCGACGCATTTTTTTCGTGGTTTCCTATTGGCGGGGCGTTGCGGATGCCCTACATTGCGCCTGCCGGCACGTTCGGCCAGAACAGAACGCAGACCACACAGACACAGACGAGGGAACACAGACCCATGGCAAAGAAGAAGGCTCCGACCAAGAAGGCGGCAGCTCCTAAGAAGGCTGCCAAGCCGGCCGCCAAGGCGACCGCACCCAAGGCGATCAAGGAAGCCCTGACCAAGTCGGGCCTGATCGCGCACATCGCCGAAGCCACCAGCCTCGCCGCGAAAGACATCCGCGCCGTGCTCGGTTCGCTCGAAGGCGCGATCCACGGCTCGCTCAACAAGAAGGGCACCGGCAGCTTCACCCTGCCGGGCGTGGCCAAGTTCAGCGCGGTCAGCGTGCCTGCCAAGCCCAAGCGCAAGGGCATCAACCCGTTCACCAAGGAAGAGCAGTGGTTCGCCGCCAAGCCCGCCTCGGTGAAGGTCAAGGTGCGTCCGCTGAAGAAGCTCAAGGACGCCGCGGGCTGATCCCGGCACCTTCGAAGCAGGACACGGAAACGGGACGGCGATTGCCGTCCCGTTTCCATTTGTGCGGGTAGCATGCGTCCATCCCCCAACGGACGCCCGACCATGAGCCTCAACGGATTCCTCGACCAGCTGCTCAAGTCGGCCGCGCCGACCACGCTCTCCGGCAAGGACGGTCGCGGTGGACTGGGCGGCATGCTCGGCTCCGATTTCGGCAAGGGCGCGATGAGCGGTGGCGTGCTGGGGCTGCTGCTGGGCCGCAACAAGGCCACGCGCAAACTCGCGACCTATGGCGGCCTCGCGGCGCTGGGCGTGATGGCCTATCGCGCCTATGGCGACTACCGCGCGCAGCAGGGCGCGCCGGTGCAGCCGGAAACCGTCGACCGCCTGCCGCCGCCGCAGGCCAGCGTCCACGGCGAGGCGATCCTGCGGGCCCTGGTCGCAGCCGCCAAGGCCGACGGCCATATCGACGCGCGCGAGCGCGAGGTGATCGAAGGCGAATTCGCGCGCATTGCGCCGGGCGCGGAAGTGCAGCGCTGGCTCAAGGCCGAACTCGACAAGCCGCTGGATCCGGCCGAGGTGGCGCGTGCCGCGTCCACGCCCGAGATCGCATCGGAGATGTACCTCGCCAGCCTCGTCGCGGCCGACGCACAGAACTTCATGGAGCGCGCCTACCTGGACGAGCTTGCGCGCCAGCTTGGGCTCGAGGACGCACTGAAGCAGCGGCTGGAGCAGGAATACCGCAGCGCGGCCCTCTGACGCGGCGCGCCTCACCGGCATCTGCATCCGTCACCGGGTAGCATCCCCGCATCGCCAACGGGACATCGCACGATGGACAAGCGGTTCTGGATCTGCGGCACCGTGGTCTCGTTCACTGCGCTGCTGCTGTCGTTCCTGATCCACGGCGTGCTGCTGGCGCCGGACTATGCAGCGCTTGCGCACGAGTACCGCGATGCCCGCGACGGCGCGCGCCAGTTGCCTTGGGTACTGCTGGCGCACGCCCTGCTCGGCTTCGCGATGACCTGGATCTTCAGCCAGGGGTTCGTGCAGGAGCGGCACACATTGCGGCAGGGCTTGCGTTTCGGCCTTGCGATGGCGCTGGCGGCAGCGGTACCGGGCTGCCTGCTGGCTTACGCCGCGCAGCCGCTGCCGGCAGGCTTCATCGCGCGGCAGGCCGCCCTGGGCACCACCAGCATGCTGTTGCTCGGCGTGCTGCTGGCCTGGCTGCAGCCGCGACGCCACGCACTGCGGGATCCGAGCTGACGCGGTGCATGCGGGCGTCGCTGGCACACTTCCCCTCCCGTTCGCACGTGATCCTGCCGATGCCACGCCGCCTTCGCCATATCGTCCCTGTTGCCGCACGATGGCTCTGTCTGGCAACGCTGATGGCGCTTGCCGGCTGCGGTGAGCCCGAGCCGACGCAGGGCGGCCAGGTCGCGCCCGACGCACCGCTGCCTGGACCACAGCAGGCCGGGGGCTCGGTCACCGACATGCCTGCTGCGCCTGGACCCGGCGGAGTGCCGCTGGCCGGATCGCCGCCGCCCCCGCCACCACCGGAGCCACTTCCAGGCAACGGCAGCTTCGGCCTGCCTCCGCTGGAACAGAACCCCGAGGCGGGTCTGGTCGCGCCCGGCGCCGTGGGTGTCGCCGCAGCACCGGCGCCAGCCACGTCCGGCCTGGAAGATCCACGCGACGTGCTGCGCGGCTACTACGCCGCGATCAACGCGCGCGACTTCCCGGCCGCGCATGCCGCGTGGTCGGATGGCCAGGGCGCGGAGCAGACGCCGGCACAGTTCGCAGCCACGTTCGCCGGCACCACCTCGATTGAACTCACCGTCGGCGAACCGCGTCCGGCCGAAGGCGCGGCGGGTTCGGTCTACGTGGAAGTGCCGGTCACGGTCACCAGCAGCCGCGCCGACGGCAGCGTCCAGCACCAGGCGGGGCGCTATACCCTGCGCCGCTCGCAGGTCGACGGCGCCACCGCGGCCCAGCGCGCTTGGCGCATCGCCGCGGTGGACCTGCGCGACGCCGCGCGCTGAAGGCGCGTGGGCAGACCATTGCGATCTGGCGGCACGGTCATATCGCACGACCCCGATGTCGTCTCGCTATCGATGTCGTCTGGATATCGATGTCATCTCTATGGAATCGATGTCATTTCGAACGAGGTGAGAAATCTCCTGCCCGGTGAAGCAGATCTCTCACTGCGTTCGAGATGACGGATCGGGGTTCGATGACGGATCGGCGCATCACCGCACCGCGGCAACGGATCGCATGCAGCGGTCGATGACCTGCAGACGTCGCGCTAGATCTCGAAACGGTAGCTGAGCTTCACCAGCAGTTGCTCGTCGTCGCGCAGGTCGAAGCTGTCCACCAGCGCATTGTCCACGCCATCGGCGATCGCGCTTCGGTCGAAGCCGCCGCGGCCGTAGACCACATACAGGTGCGACAGCGGCGCCAGTTCATAGCGGTAGCGGATCTGGAAGGCGAGGTTGCGCACGCTGAAATCCTCGACCGGGTCCGCTGCGGCGATCGCATGCCCGGTCGGGTCGAAGCGCCAGGCCTGGCGCAAGCGCGCATCGATGCCGATCGCCTGCAGCTTCACCCGCAGCTCCTGGCGTTCGCTGATGTTCCAGTCCAGGCCTGCCAGCAGCTTGGCTTCCTTGCCTTCGAACGCCCCCACCAGGTTGCCGCTGTCGGCGCCCTGCCAGATCAGCCAGTCCGGCCGCTGGATCAGGGCTGCTCCGGCGTTGAGGCTGAAGGCATCCGTGACGAAATAGGTCGCGCCGTACCACAGCGCGCCACCGAGCTTGCGGTTGCCTTCCAGACCGCCGCCGAACAGCTCGACCTCGACGTCGTGGGCCCAGCGTCCCTTGCGCGGCCGCTCGAACTCGTAATAGGCGTTGAAGTTGGCCGGCAGGCGCACGTTCCCGCGCCCGCGCAGCAGCGTGTCGCTGACCCCGCGACTGTTGATGTTGACCTGTGCAAATGCGCTGCTGCCGTCGCGCAACTGGGCCTGGCGGCTGATCCGCAGCTGGTCGTTGAGGCGGTCGCCGTGGTTGTTGTGATTGCCGCTCACGCGCGCGCGCCAGTCGACCGAGGCGGCGCGCGATTCGTCGGGCAGGTCGGTGAAGCGGCGCGAGACCTGCCAGTGCAGGTAGTTGACGCTGTTGCGCGCCAGATAGCCGGCGTCGTTGATCTCCAACTCGTCGCCGAAGTGCATCGCGATCCACTGCTGGCGCCAGCCGTGGTCCATCTCGTAGTCGGCCCACAGCGTGGCGCCGAGATCACTGCTGCGGGTGCCGTCGTCATCGATGCGGCTGCCCAGCACGCGGCTGCGCAGGTTCCAGCGCGGCGTCGGCCGCCAGTTGTGGTCCACGCCCAGCACGGTGGCTTCGCGATCGAGGAACGGCCGCTCCACGCGGGTCAGCATCACGCCGAGGTTCTGGTCCTGGAAGTCCTGCACCAGGCGCAGCGCATGGAAGCTGCGTCCGGCCTCGCCCGCCTCGTCGGCCGAAAACACACCGTACTTCACGTCGCCGACGCTGCCGTTGAGCTTGACCGCGGCGGCGATGTCGCTGGCGCCGCCGCCGTCATCGGCCGGCCCGCCGATCCGCCGGGTGTAAAGCAGCTGGCTGGAATCCGAGGGCGTGGTGTATTCGAAGATGCCCTGGTTCTCGGTGAAGAACGGGCGCTTGTCGCTGACGAAGGTCTCCGTGGCGCTGAAGTTCACCACCAGGTCGTCGCTTTCCACCTGACCGAAATCGGGGTTGACCGTGGCCGAGAGCTGGAAGCGGCCGCTCGGCTTCCAGAACAGGTCGGCACCGGCGTTGCCCTCGCCGCCGCCGCGGACGTTGTCGTACAGACCGGAGACATAGGGCGTGACCGCCAGCAGCGACTGGTCGTAGCCGGGCACCACCAGCGGCGCGAAGTCGGACAGGTAGCGCGAGCGCTCGAAGCTTGCCGTCGGCCAGGCCACGCGCTCACCGGTGGAGCCGATCACGCGCGCCAGGTAGAGCTTGAGCGTGCGCTCGCCATCCTCGATCGGCTGCATCGACGCGGTGTGCCAAGGCACCAGGATCTCGGCGCTCCAGCCGGCCTCGTCCTCGCTGACCGCCTGCTGCCAGAGCCCGTCCCAGTCGGAACTGAACTGGTTCTCGTTGGTGATGATCTCGTCGGCCATGCCGCCGGTGGAGCTGACAGTGAAGGCGTATCCGGTGCGCCCGCCACCATCGAAGTCGATGAACACGTTGACCCGGTCCACCTGCTCCTGGAAATCGCGTCGCACCTTCTGCCGGGTGCGTGGCACTTCCGGCGGCTGCGCATTGCGGAACGCGACCGCCAGGCCTTCGGGGGTGGCCAGCACCCAGGCTTCGGTGGGCAGCGAACCGGGTTCGCCGGTCAGCGGTTGGACCTTGCGGAAATCGGCGATGTGGCGAGCGCCGGCCCATTCGTCGGCACCGATGTGGCCATCGATCTCCACGGCTGCTGCCGGCGCAGCCAGCGCCGACAGCAGCACGCATCCCAGCCAGATCAGATCCCTGCGCCCCACGCGATGCCCCTCCGGCACTGTCCGGGGCGCAGATTAGGGGCGCGCGCCCATCGCAGCGCGTCCCATCGGTCATGGCAACCTTCTGCCCGCTCCGGGCATCGCCCGCGCGGCGCGAACCTCAGCGCTTGGGACGCTTGGGCTGGAGCATGGTCCCGGTGCACTTCTTCGAACCGCACTTGCAGGCCCAGAGCTTCTTGGCCTTGGCGGTATGCGGCTCGTCCAGGACGATGCCGTAGTTGTAGGTCAGCTCATCGCCCGGCTTGATGTTGCGCAGCGCGTTGATGAAGACCTTGTCCTTGTCCTTGCGGCCCTTGGCATCTTCCTCGACCTCGGATTCGCAGTTGGGATCGCAGCTGTGGTTCATCCAGCGCGCGACGTTGGCACTGACGTTCGCATCGATGACGTATTCGTCATTGAGCGTGAACAGGAAGGTGTGCCCGTTCTCGTCGTCCTCGCCGTAGTCCTCGTCCACCTCCGCGTGGGTGCGCAGCACGCCCTTGTAGCGGATCACCCGCTCGCCCTTCTTGATCAATTCGCTGGCGAATATGCCGTTGCCGTGGATCGGCGACATGCGGGCTTCGATCTTCTTCTTGTTCTTGGACATCGCGGATAGCGTTTGCGGCGGGAGGCGGCATTGTGGCATGACCGGCGCGGACTGCCGGGCGCCGCCCGTACCGCCCAGCATCCGACGAGGCAAGCTTCGCGCCTGACGGATGCGGGCGGCAGTCGCGGGTGTGGGACGGCGTGTTGCGCCCCATACCGCGGCGGCGGCGCCGCGCATGAATGCCCGCGCGCCGTGGGTTTGAGGCGAGACGCCTTAAAGCGTACAATTTTGGTCCGCTTTCAAGGAATGCCCCCGCCATGCTCCGCGTCACCAAGCTCACCGACTACGCCACCGTCGTGCTGACCGTGCTTGCCGCGCGGCCGGACGCCGTGCTGAGCGCGAGCGAGCTGGCCGAACGCGCCGGGCTTGAAGTCCCCACCGTGAGCAAGCTGCTCAAGCCGCTGGCGCAGGCCGGGCTGGTGGAAGGCTTCCGCGGCGCCCACGGCGGCTATCGCCTGGCGCGGCCGGCGGCCGAGATCAGCCTGGTGGAGATCGTCGAGGCGATGGAAGGCCCGCTGGCGATGACCGAGTGCAGCCTCGACCACGGCGACTGCGGCATCTCGCAGCAGTGCGGCGTGCGCGGCAACTGGCGCCGCATCAACGACGTGGTCTCCGCCGCGCTGCGCGCCGTGAGCCTGGCGCAGATGCTCGGCGACGTTCCGCCTCCGCAACCCCAATCCGGCCGGCGCATCGACGCGCGACTGGCCAACGCATGAACCCCACAGGCAGCCAGATGGCCACCCAACTCGCAGAAGCACCCGTCGCCAACAGGGAAATCCACGAACAGCTCGGCCGTCGCTACGACGCCGGCTTCATCACCGACATCGAGTCCGACTCGCTGCCGGTCGGCCTGGACGAGGATGTCGTCCGCGCCGTGTCGGCCAAGAAGGGCGAGCCGGAATGGATGACGCAGTGGCGCCTGGCCGCGTACCGGCACTGGCTGACCATGACCGCGCCGCACTGGGCCAAGCTCAGGATCGCGCCGATCGATTTCCAGGCGATCAGCTACTACTCCGCGCCCAAGGGCCCGAAGTACAAATCCTTCGACGAAGTGCCGCAGGAACTGCTCGACACCTACGACAAGCTTGGCGTGCCGCTGCACGAGCGCGCCCGGCTGGCCGGCGTGGCGGTGGACGCGGTGTTCGATTCGGTCTCGGTCGGCACCACCTTCCGCAAGGAGCTGGCCGAGAAAGGCATCATCTTCTGCTCGATGTCCGAAGCGATCCAGGACCACCCCGACCTGGTGCGCAAGTACCTGGGCACGGTGGTGCCGGTGGGCGACAACTACTTCGCGGCGCTGAACTCCGCCGTGTTCTCGGACGGCTCGTTCGTGTTCATCCCCAAGGGCGTGCGCTGCCCGATGGAACTGTCCACCTACTTCCGCATCAACGCCGGCCACACCGGCCAGTTCGAGCGCACCCTGATCATCGCCGAGGAGGGCTCGCACGTGTCCTACCTCGAAGGCTGCACCGCGCCGATGCGCGACGAGAACCAGCTGCACGCGGCGGTGGTCGAGCTGGTCACGCTGGACGATGCCGAGGTCAAGTACTCGACCGTGCAGAACTGGTACCCCGGCGACGAGAACGGCGTGGGCGGCATCTACAACTTCGTCACCAAGCGCGCCGAATGTCGCGGCGCGCGCAGCAAGGTGGTCTGGGCGCAGGTCGAAACCGGCTCGGCGATCACCTGGAAGTACCCGTCCTGCGTGCTGCTGGGCGACGACTCGTCCGGCGAGTTCCATTCGGTCGCGCTCACCCACCACTGCCAGCAGGCCGACACCGGCACCAAGATGATCCACGTCGGCAAACGCACCAAGAGCAAGATCGTCAGCAAGGGCATCAGCGCCGGCCGCGGGCAGAACACCTACCGCGGCCTGGTCAAGATCGCCGCTGGCGCGGAGGGCGCGCGCAACCACACCCAGTGCGACAGCCTGCTGATCGGCAAGAAGTGCGGCGCGCACACCTTCCCCTACATCGAGGTGAAGAACCCGAGCGCCACGGTCGAGCACGAGGCCACCACCTCCAAGATCAGCGACGACCAGATGTTCTACTGCCGCGCCCGCGGCATCTCCGAGGAAGACGCGGTGAGCCTGATCGTCGACGGCTTCTGCAAGCAGGTCTTCCGCGAGCTGCCGATGGAGTTCGCGGTGGAAGCCAAGAAGCTGCTGGACGTGAGCCTGGAAGGCTCGGTCGGCTAAGCCAGAAACCTCCCTTCCCCCGCATGCGGGGGAAGGTGCCCGAAGGGTGGATGGGGGACGGTCCGACGCGACGCACCCCCACCCCGGCCCTCCCCCGCAAGCGGGTGAGGGAGCGAAGACAACTACGGAACCCACCATGCTCAAGATCGACAATCTCCACGCCGCCATCGGCGGACGCGACATCCTCAAAGGCCTCTCGCTGCACGTGAAGCCGGGCGAGGTGCACGCCATCATGGGCCCCAACGGCGCCGGTAAATCCACGCTTGGCAACATCCTCGCCGGTCGCGAGGGCTACGAGATCAGCGCGGGCACGGTCGAGTTCGATGGCCGGCCGCTGCTGGAACTGGCGCCGGAAGAGCGCGCTGCCGCCGGCGTGTTCCTGGCCTTCCAGTACCCGGTCGAGATCCCCGGCGTGAACAACACCTACTTCCTGCGCAGCGCGCTCAACGCGCAGCGCAAGGCGCGCGGCGAGGAGGAGCTGGACTCGATGCAGTTCCTCAAGCTGGTGCGCGAGAAGCTGTCGGTGCTGCACCTGGACGACAAGCTGCTGCATCGCGGCGTCAACGAGGGCTTCTCGGGCGGCGAGAAGAAGCGCAACGAGATTTTCCAGCTTGCCGTGCTGGAACCGCGCCTGGCGATCCTGGACGAGACCGACTCGGGCCTGGACATCGATGCGCTGCGCCACGTCGCCGAAGGCGTCAACACGCTGCGCTCGCCTGATCGCGCCTTCGTGGTGATCACCCATTACCAGCGCCTGCTCGACCACATCAGGCCCGACGTGGTGCACGTGCTGGCCGATGGCCGCATCGTCGAATCCGGTGGGCCGGAGCTGGCGCAGCAGCTGGAGGAACACGGCTACGAATGGATCGCCGGCCGCCAGGCGCCGGGGGCCGCCGCGTGACCAGCCCGCTGCTCGAATCGCTGGCCTCGGGATTTTCCGGCGACGCCTCGCGCCGCGCCCTGCTCGATGCAGCACTGCGAGATGGACTGCCGGGCGCACGCAGCGAGCGCTGGAAGTACACCCCGCTGCGCGCGCTGGAGCGGCGCAGCTTCAGCCAGACCGGGGGCGCGCCCGCGATCGATCCGGCTCTGCTTGCCGATGTTCCGGCGCCACGGCTGGTGTTCGTCAACGGCCACTTCGACGCGGCGCTGTCGCAGCTCGATCAACTGCCCGACGGCGTCCAGCTCGCTGCAGGCGAACCCGGCGAACCGGTAACCCCCGCCGAAACCACCGGTGATGCGCCCATGGCACCGGGCGATTCGGTATTCGCGCGGCTCAACGCGGCGCTGGCGCAGACCGGCGTGCGTCTGCGCGTGGACCCGGGCGCGCAGGCGGAACGCCCCGTCCACCTGGTCTTCGTCGGCGCGGCCGGCGAGGCGGACGCACTGGCCTGGCACCTGCACCACCGTATCGAGGTGGGTCCCGGCGCCGCACTGCGCGTGGTCGAGCACCACCTCGCTGCTGGCGAGCATCGCCACCTCGACACCGGCACCGTCGAGATTTCGGTCGCGCAGGGCGCGCTGCTCGAGCACGCGCGGGTGCAGCGCGCGGCCGACGGCGCGACCTCGTTCGCGCGGACCGATGTCGTCCTGCAGGCCGACGCGCGCTATCACCGCGTCGACCTGGAACTCGGCGGCGCGCTGTCGCGCCATGAGCTCAACGTGCGCCTGGAGGGCGAGCGCGCCGCGCTGGCCGCACATGGCGTGCTGCTGGCCAACGGTCGCCGCCACCTCGACACCCGGCTCGGGATCGAGCACGTCGCGCGCGATACCAGCTGCGAGCTGCTGTGGCGCGGCATTGGCGCCGGCCGCGGCCGCGCGGTGTTTCATGGCGGCATCACCATCCACAAGGGCGCCGACGGTACCGATGCGCGGCTGTCGAACAAGAACCTGTTGCTGTCGTCCACCGCGGAGATCGACACCCAGCCGGTGCTGGTGATCCACGCCGACGAGGTGCAGGCCGCGCACGGCGCGACCGTCGGCCAGATCGACGCGAACGCGCTGTTCTACCTGCGCGCGCGGGGCCTGCCGCAGGACGAGGCGCGGCAGCTGCTGACCGCCGCATTCTGCCGCGAGCCGCTGGTCGCGGTGCAGGACCCGGCCGTGCGCGACGCCCTGCTGGCGCGCCTGGATGCGACGCTGGAGGGGTTGTCGGCGTGAGTACGACGGGCCTCACGCGCCCCCATCCCGGCCTTCCCCCGCAAGCGGGGGAAGGAGTAGGACGCGATTGGCTGAAGGTACGCGCCGACTTCCCGCTGCTGCAGCGGCAGGTCCACGGCAAGCCGCTGGTCTACCTGGACAGCGCCAACACCGGACAGAAGCCGGCCGTGGTGATCGAGGCGATGGACGCGTTCTACCGCCACCACAACGCCAACGTGAGCCGCGCGGTGCATACGCTCGGCACCGAGGCCACCGAAGCCTTCGAAGCCGCGCGCACCACGCTGGCGCGCTTCATCAACGCACGCAGCGACGAGCTGGTGCTGTGCAGCGGCACCACCTTCGCCATCAACCTGGTCGCGTATTCGTGGGCGCTGCCGCGGCTGCGCGCCGGCGACGTGATCCTGGTCTCGCGCATGGAGCACCACGCCAACATCGTGCCCTGGCAGCTGGTTGCCGAGCGCACTGGCGCCACGGTACGGGTCGCGGAGATCACGCCCGATGGCACGCTCGACCTCGACGCGTTGCGCCAGGCGATGACCCCGGAAGTGAAGCTGCTGGCGATCAGCCACGTGTCCAACGTGCTGGGCACAGTCAACCCGGTGCGCGAGATCTGTCGCGAGGCACGTCGGCGCGGCATCGTCACCATGGTCGACGGCTCGCAGGCCGTGCCGCACCGGGCGGTGGACGTGGCCGCGATCGGCTGCGACTTCTATGCGTTCACAGGCCACAAGATGTGCGGCCCGACCGGCACCGGCGTGCTCTGGGGCCGGCGCGAGCACCTGCAGGCGATGCCGCCGTTCCTGGGCGGCGGCGAGATGATCCGCGAGGTCAGCTTCGACGGCACCGTGTTCAACGATCCGCCGCACCGCTTCGAGGCCGGCACGCCCAACATCGCCGGCTTTGTCGGCCTGCGCGCGGCGGTGGACTACCTGCAGGGCATCGGCATGGATGCGATCGAGGCGCGCGAGGCCGAGTTGCTCGCGCACCTGACCGAAGCACTCGACGCCGCCGGTGGCGTGCGCATCATCGGTCGCGCGCCGGAGAAGGCGGCGGTGGTGTCGTTCCTGGTCGAAGGCGCGCATGCGCACGACCTGGCGACCCTGCTCGATCTCGAGGGCGTGGCCGTGCGCTCCGGCCAGCACTGCGCGCATCCGCTGCTGCAGTTCTATGGCGTCGCGGCGACCTGCCGCGCCTCGGTGGCGTTCTACAACACGCATGAAGAGATCGACGCGTTCGTGATGGCGCTGCAGAAGGTGCGCCGGCTGCTGGGATGAGTGGCCTGTCCCCAGTCCTGTCATCTCGAACGCAGTGAGAGATCTGGTCCTCGGCGAGCCGCCCGTCTCAGGTGGCGGGATCTCTCACTGCGTTCGAGATGACAAGTTTGGGCGATGCCCCCTTGGTGCGTTGGCCGATGCCGCATGCGCGGCCCTTTCCCCGCAACACTCGCTTTTCAGACGCATGGCCGGACACGCCACGCTTCGCGGACACCCCTTGGATCGTCGCACTAGAATGCCGGTATGCCGCCTGACGCCCCCCGAACCGCCACCCTTGACGACATCCCAGCCCTCGTGGCACTGGTCACCTGCGCCTACCGCGGCGAGGCCAGCCGCGCCGGCTGGACCACCGAAGCCGACCTGCTGGACGGCGCGCGCATCGATCCGCAGGTGCTGCGCGCCGACATGGCGCGGCCGCGCAGCCGCGTGCTGGTGGTGGATGGCAGCGACGGCCTGGTCGCCTGCGCACACGTGGCCGACGACGGCGATGCCGCGTATTTCGGCATGTTCGCCGTGCAGCCTGGCCTGCAGGGTGGCGGTCTCGGCGCCCGCCTGCTGGCCGAATGCGAGCGCGTCGCCCGCGAGGAGTGGGCATTGCCGGCGATGCGGATGACCGTGATCGACCTGCGCGACGAGCTGATCGCCTGGTACCAGCGCCGTGGCTACCGCCGCACCGGCATCCTGAAGCCGTTTCCCTACGGCGACGAACGTTTCGGCGTCCCGCTGCGCGACGACCTGCGGTTCGAGGTGCTGGAGAAACGCTTCGACGACGGGGCAGGCGCATGAGCGAGACCTGGACCCGCATCTGCGCGACCTCGGAACTGCTGCCCGGCGAGATGCAGACCGGCTTCGACGAGGTCACCGGTGCCGGCATCGTGGTGTTCAACCTCGACGGCAGCCTCTACGCGCTCGAGGACAAGTGCACGCACGAGGATTTCGAACTGTCGGCCGGCAGCTTCGAGATCGGCGACGGCACTGTGGAATGCGTGCTGCACGGGGCCCGCTTCGACATCCGTGACGGTCGCGCCCTGCGCGCACCGGCGTATGAGCCGGTGGCGAAGTTCCCGGTCAGGGCCGTCGATGGTGGCGTCTGGGTGCGGGACGACCGGGATTGAGATGGCCTGGCTCCTTCGGGAAGCTGGGCTCCCTGGTGCCCGGCATTCCGTGAAAGCGGTGCCTCGTGCAGGTGCCTTCGAGCGAGTTCGCCGGGACACATTCATCGAACGCGTGAATAGCTGAAGTCAGCATGGATCCCCGCTTGACCAGCCTGCGGCTGTTGCGAAGCCCTTCGCGCGGATGACGAGATATTGGGTGGCCTCGGTACAAGCGACAGTCGCTGCCTAGGCGTCTCTACCAGTCTCACAGCGGCATGAGAGGCAGAAAGCAGCACCCAGCGTCGCCCCAAGCGATGTTGCGATTGCGTTTGATAAGGATTCTCGTTTACCATTTTCACGCGGGGGCGCATCTGCTGCCGCCCTTCGGGAAATCCAACGTGTCCAGGCGCCTGCTCCAGTCCGCTCCTGCTTCGCCGACCGCCGCATGGCGGCCGCCGGCGAACGCACCGCCGTGCGCCTGACCGCCACGCCCATCTCTTCGCGTCCGGCCCGGCCGCCAGCCCAGCGCCCGCCCCGCCGACCAGGTCGCCCCACGCCACCTTGAACGACGACATCATGCCCACGTCCTCCCTGCGCAGCCTGCTGCGCCGCTCGCCCCTGACCTGCGCCCTCGCCCTGGGCCTCTCGGCCCACGCAGCGGCTGCCCCGACTCCCGCTCCGGGCCCGGCACCGGTCGACTTCGACGCCGTCGTGGTCACCGCCGCCGGCTTCGAGCAGAAGATCACCGACGCGCCCGCCAGCATCAGCGTGATCACCCGCGAGGAGCTGACCACGCGGCCGTACATCACCCTGATCGATGCGGTGCGCGACCTGGAGGGCGTGGACGTGGGGGAAACCTCCGACAAGACCGGCCAGAAGACGATCAGCATGCGCGGCATGGGTGCGGACTACACCCTGATCCTGATCGACGGCCGACGCCAGAACAACCACGGCGACATCTACCCCAACAACTTCGGCGGCAACCAGTTCAACCACATCCCACCGCTGGACATGATCGAGCGCATCGAAGTGATCCGCGGCCCGGCCTCCACCCTGTACGGCGCCGACGCCCTGGGCGGCGTGATCAACATCATCACCCGCAAGGTCGGTGACAGCTGGAGTGGTTCAACGACGGTTTCGCGCAACTTCCAGGAAAACGACGACTTCGGCACCGACACCACCCTCGACTTCGCCGTCAGCGGCCCGTTGGTCAAGGACAGGCTCGGCCTGGGCGTGCGCGCTTCGCGCTACGACCGCGACGCATCCACACCCGAATACGAGATCATCACCGCACCCGACGGCACCGAGTTCGAGCGCTCACTGGGCTTCGGCGGCGGCGGCAAGACGGTGGACAACACCAACAAGACCATGGGGGCCACCCTGAGCTGGACGCCGAGCGAATACCAGAGCCTGGTCTTCGACTACGACAAGTCCGAACAGGTCTACGACAACACGCCCTACATCAACAACCTCGGCACCGAGACCTATCCGCTGGGCACCGTCGACGGGATCGAGGGCCTGTGGCGCTCCGCGCCGCGCGTGGGCTATGCCGCAGACCAGGAGTTCACCCGCGACCAGTGGGCGATCACCCACCAGGGCCGCTGGGAGTGGGGCAGCAGCTTCGTCTCGCTGGCGCACATCGACACTGCCAACCACGGCCGCACCCTGCCCTTCACCGTGGCCGAGCGCCTGCTCCACCTGGACATGTACTGCGATGACGCAGCCACCTGCGACGCCGGCCCGTATGCGGGGCTGACCCGCGACGAGCGCCGCCAGCTGGTCGCCGACACCTTCCTGCCGCGCCCCAAGCGCACCATGGAAAGCAACCAGTACACGCTGGACGCCAAGCTCGACTTCGCCCTGGGCGAACAGCATCACTTCATCGTCGGCGGCCAGGCCATCGACGGCGAACTCGCGGACGGCGTGTTCGGCCTGGAGGGCGGCGGCGAAGGCAACGGGACGGTGCAGGAGCACAAGATGTGGTCGCTGTTCGCCGAGGACAACTGGAGTCCGATCGAGGCGCTGACCATCACCCTCGGCCTGCGCCACGACGACCACAACGTGTTCGGCAGCCACCTGAGTCCGCGCGCCTACGCGGTCTGGGATATCGGCCCGGCCTGGACGCTCAAGGGCGGTGTCAGCACCGGCTACAAGACGCCCAAGACCACCGACCTGTACGACGGCATCACCGGTTTCGGCGGCCAGGGCACCTCGCCTTTCGTCGGCAACCCCGACCTCCAGCCCGAGACCAGCGTCAACAGCGAGATCGCCGTGTACTGGACCTCGCCCGACAGCCGCCACAATTTCAATGCCACCGTCTTCCGCAACGATTTCGAGGACAAGATCGCCCGGGGCGAGTCCAACCTGAGCTGCGAACAGACCGGCGGCGTGCGCCCCTGCGCCAATCTCGGCGACTTCGCGCAACTCGGCTACACGACCTACGCGCAGAACATCAACATCGACGAGGTCCGCATCCAGGGCGCCGAACTGGCCGGGCGCTGGGGCATCACCGAAGCCCTGTCGCTGCGCGCGAACTACACCTACACCGACAGCGAGCAGCTCAGCGGCGCGCAGGCGGGCCTGCCGTTGACCGACACCGCCAAGCACATGGCCAACGCCACCCTCGGCTGGCAGGCGACGGACCGCTTCAGCATGCAGCTGATCTCGGAGACGCGCTCCAGGCGCTACCGCGACATCATCGACGGCGTGCGCCACGATTACGAGGACTACACCGTGCTCCACCTCGGCGCGCAGTACCGGTTCAACGACAACGTCAGCGTCAACGCGCGGATCAACAACCTGCTCGACGAGGACTTCACTTCGTTCCAGACGCTCTGGACGGAGAACGCGAACACCGGCGAATGGGCCCCGACCTACCTGGACGACTACAACAACAAGGACAAGGCGCGGAACCTGTGGCTGAGCGTCAACGTGCAGTTCTGAGCGCACGTGCACGCACGCGCCCCGAGGTTCCGGGCGCGGGCGTCACAGCCGGGCGGAATGAGAACCCTTCTCGTCTGACGCATATAATTGCCCACCCCTCCCCCTCGACCCTTCTTCATGCCGGCCCACGAGGCTCCGTTACCCGACCTGGGCCGCCAGCAGCGCCGCGGCTTCTGGCTGCGCACGCTGCACCAGTGGCACTGGATCAGCTCGGCGCTGTGCCTGGTGGGCATGCTGCTGTTCGCGGTGACCGGGATCACGCTCAACCACGCGTCGAAGATCGAGGCCGAGCCGCGCACCGACAACCGCCAACTGGTGTTGCCGCTGCAGCTGCAGGCGTCACTGGCTGGCGACGACGAGCAGACCGCGCCGCTGCCGCCGGCGGTGGCGACCTGGCTGTCGGACACGCTCGATGCGCCGATCGGCACGCGCAAGGCCGAATGGTCGGCCGACGAGGTCTACCTGTCGATGCCCGGTCCGGGCCGGGATGCCTGGCTGAGCATCGACCGCGCCAGCGGCGAGCTGGAGTACGAGCGCACCGATCGCGGCGCGATCTCGTACCTCAACGACCTGCACAAGGGCCGCAACAGCGGGCCGGCCTGGGGCTGGTTCATCGACATCTTTGCCCTGGCTTGCGTTGTATTTACCGTCACCGGCCTGTTGCTGCTGCAGATGCATGCGCGCCAGCGCCGCATGACCTGGCCCTGGGTCGGCCTGGGCCTGCTGATACCGGCGCTGCTGGCGCTGCTGTTCATCCACTGATTCGAACATCAAGAGGTTTGCCATGCGCATCCAGCTGACCGTTGCACTGGGCAGCCTGCTCGCCCTCCCGGCGCAGGCCGCCGACGTCACCGTCTCGGTGCAGATCCCGCAGATGAAGGTCGCCGAATACCACCGGCCCTACGTGGCGGTATTCGTGGAAGGCCCGGGCGGCAAGCACGCGGCCAACCTCGCTGCCTGGTACATGAGCAAGGACACCAGCGAAGGCCACGGCACCAAGTGGCTGCCCGACCTGCGCCAGTGGTGGCGCAAATCCGGGCGCACGCTCGAGGTGCCGGTCGACGGCGTCACCGGGCCCACGCGCCCGGCCGGCACGCACGAGCTGGGCTTCGACGATTCGCACCCGGAGCTGTCGAAGCTGGCGCCGGGCGAGTACACGCTGGTGGTCGAGGCCGTGCGCGAGGTCGGCGGCCGCGAACTGCTCAAGATCCCCTTCAGCTGGCCGGTCAAGGCCGCGCAGTCCGGCCGCGCGCAGGGCAGCAGCGAACTCGGCACCGTATCGCTCAGGCTCACGCCCTGAGCGCGCACGCATATCCCCTTCGATCAAGGAGTCATCCATGAAGCGTACGTCCCTGCTCGCCCTGGCGATCGCCGCGCTGCTGCCGCTGTCGGCCGCCGCGCACAAGCAATGGATCATCCCCTCGCAGGCCGTGGTCAACGGCAGCGACGTGTGGGTGACCTTCGACGGCGCGGTGTCCAACCAGCTGTTCTTCCCCGACCACGTGCCGATGCGCCTGGACAACGTGACCGCCACCGCGCCGGACGGCAGCACGGTCGAGCTGCAGAACGCCAGCACCGGCAAGTACCGCAGCACCTTCGACGTGCAGCTCGCGCAGCAGGGCACCTATCGCATCGCCAACGCCAACGACGGCCTCTCCGCGCGCTGGGACACGCCCGAAAGTCTCGCCGCCAAGGCAGCGGCGGAAGCCGAAGGCAAGCCGGTCAGCGGCCCGGGCGCGGCCCCTGCAACGCGCGGCGGCTTCCTGCGCAATGCAAGCGCTGAAGAACTGGCGACCAAGGTACCGAAGGACGCGCAGAACCTGCAGGTCACCCAGACCGTCGGGCGCGTGGAAACCTTCGTCACCAACGGCGCTCCCAACGAGACCGCGCTCGCACCGACCGGCAAGGGCATCGAACTGGCCCCGGTGACGCACCCCAACGACCTGGTCGCGGGCGAGGAAGCCACCTTCCGCGTGCTGGTCGACGGCAAGCCTGCCGCCGGGCTGGAATTCGAGATCGTGCGCGGCGGTACCCGCTATCGCAACGCGCAGGAAGACCAGGCCGCGACCAGCGATGCCGAAGGCCTGCTGCGGATCACCTGGCCGGAGCCCGGCATGTACTGGCTGGAAACCAGCGTGCAGGACGACAAGCCGTCGATCCCGCAGGCCACCCAGCGCCGCCTGTCGTACGTCGCCACGTTGGAAGTACTGCCGCAGTAGTGACCGCCGCGCTGCCTAGCCGCCTAGCCCCTTGCCGTCGTCATCCCGGCGAACGCCGGGATCCATTTTGATCCTGCATTGAGCTGTGATGGCCGGAACCTCCGCAACTGCCCCAACTTTGGAGTCGCGCGCCCATTTGACGCCTCCGGATGGACGCCACGCCCTGTCGCCCCGTAGCCGCTCCTCCCTCGGTCAGGGCATCCTGCCCTGACTCGGGCGCGCGCCCGTCCGCTGCGCGGTCGGTCCGGCCCGGCGCATGGCGCCAGGCGCTCACCCGGTCGCGCGGCAGTGCCGCGCGAGCAGACCGGGTTCGCCCATGGCGCGCTTGTCCGCGGCCACAGGACGCCAGTGCGCGGCTAACGGGTCGTTGCTGTCGCGGCTCCGATCCGCCGTTATGCGCAACGTCAGAGATAACTCAGAGAGCACACGTCGGGACCCCTTCACCAGACCTTGCATGACAACCGCCCATTCCACCGCCAGCCCGCTCGTCCTGCACACGCTGTACGGCGAAACCATGGGCACGCGCTGGCGCGTGGACCTGCACGCACCGCGCAGCGAGCCGCTGGACCTGCTGCATGGCGCGGTGCAGGCGCGGCTGGACGCGATCGTGTCGCAGATGAGCAGTTGGGAACCCGGCTCGGACCTCTCCCGTTTCAACCGCGCGCCCGCCGGCAGCTGGCAATCGCTGCCCGATGATTTTTTCCGGGTGATGGACTGCGCGCTGCAGGTGGCACACGACAGCGATGGCGCCTTCGATCCTGCCATCGGTGCACTGGTTGGTGCCTGGGGCTTCGGCGCGCACGCGCACGCACGCGGCGTGCCGGACGGTGCAACGCTCGCCAGTGCACGCGACGCATCCGGCTGGCGCCAGCTGCAGCTGGATCGCGACGCGCGGCGCCTGCGGCAGCCCGGTGGACTGGCGCTGGACCTGTCCGCGATCGCGAAAGGCTACGGCGTGGACGCGGTGGTGGAGCTGCTGCGCCAGCGCGGCATCGGCGCCGCACTGGTCGACGTCGGCGGCGAACTGCGAGGCCATGGGCGCAAGCCCGACGGCACACCGTGGCGCGTGCTGGTCGAGAGCGGCGACGTGGACGACGCCGAGCCCTGCGTGGTCACGCTCGACGATGCGGCGATCGCCACCTCCGGGGCGTACTGGCAGCGCTTCGAGGTCGACGGCCGCGAGCTGTCGCACACCATCGATCCACGCATCGGCGCGCCCGTGGCCGATGCACCTGCCGCCGTCAGCGTCATCGCGGGCAGCGCGATGCTGGCCGACGCCTGGTCCACCGCGCTGACCGTGATGGGCCTGGAGGCCGGCGCCGCGTTCGCCGAAGCGCAAGGCCTTGCGGCCCGGCTGCTGCCAGCGGACGCGAACGCGCAACCGCTGACGACGCCGGCATTCGAGGCCTGCCTCGCGCCATGACCGCGACGGCGCCCACGACGCCACCGCGCTGGCCTGCCCTGCTCGGCAACGCCGCAATGTTGGCGGCGCTGCTTGTCGCCGCGCTGGCCCTGCTGCCCCTGCACAACGAGCCCTGGTGGCCGGCCTCGCCGCGGCCACGCCACTGGTGGCTGGCCGCCGGCAGCCTGGTGGCGTATCTCGCAGCAGTCGCATGGCTGCTGCTGCGCACGCGCGACCGCGAGACGCAGGCATCCGACACCGGCGCAGCGCTGCCCTGGCTGGTCGCCCACGCCAGCCAGACCGGCTTCGCCCTCGAGCTGGCCACGCATACCGCCGCCTCGCTGCGCGCCGCCGGCACGCAGGTTGCGCTGCTGCCGCTGTCGGCGGTCGATGCGGCGATGCTGGCGCGCACCCGGCGCGCGCTGTTCATCGTCAGCACCACCGGCGAAGGCGACCCGCCTGACCCGGCGCTGCCCTTTGTGCGTGCGGCGATGGCGGGGCACGCGGGCCTCGCGGATCTGGAGTACGCGGTGCTGGCGCTGGGCGACCGCAGTTACGCGCACTTCTGTGGGTTCGGACACCAGCTCGAGCAGTGGCTGCGACAGTCCGGCGCCAATGCGATGTTCGACCTGACCGAGGTCGACAACGGCGACCCGGGCACGCTGCGACACTGGCAACATCACCTGGCCCTGGCCGCAGGCGCGGAGGCGATGCCCGACTGGGCGCCGCCGCGCTACGAATGCTGGCGACTGGCGTCGCGCCGCCTGCTCAATCCGGGCAGCCTGGGCGGCCCTGCGTTCCACCTCGCGCTGCAGCCGCCGCCTGGGACGGCGCCCGCGTGGCAGGCCGGCGACATCGCCGAGATTGGTCCGCGCAATCCAACTGCCGAGGTCGATGCACTGCTGGCAGCCTGCGCGCTCGATGGCGCGACCGTGGTGCGGTTCGGATCGCAGGCGATGCCACTGCGCGAGGCGCTGTCGCGCGCGCAGTTGCCCGATGCAGTGACTCCGCCCGTCGATGCGCAGGCGCTGGTCGATGCGCTGCAGCCGCTGCCGCACCGCGAGTACTCGATCGCCTCGCTCCCCGGCGATGGTGCGCTGGAGCTGCTGGTGCGGCAGATGCAGCGCGACGATGGCCGCCCGGGCCTGGGCAGCGGCTGGCTGTGCCTGCATGCCGATGTGGGCGACGGCATCGACCTGCGCATCCGCCGCAATCCCAACTTCCATCCGCCCGTCGGCGAACGGCCGCTGCTGCTGATCGGCAACGGCACCGGCATCGCCGGGCTGCGTTCGCTTCTCAAGGCCCGCGAGGCCGCGGGCGCCGGCCGCAACTGGCTGCTGTTCGGCGAGCGCCAGCAGGCCTGCGATGCGTTCTTCGCGCAGGACATCGAGCGCTGGACCCGCAACGGTGTGATCGAGCGCAGCGACCTGGTGTTTTCCCGCGACGGGGCCGGCCCGCGCTACGTGCAGGACGCGCTGCGCGCTGCGGCGCCCGCGCTGCGGGCCCGGGTTGCGGACGGCGCCAGCATCCTGGTCTGCGGCAGCCTCCAGGGCATGGCGCCCGGCGTCGACGCCGCGCTGCGCGAGGCGCTGGGCGAAGACACGCTCGAGCGCTTGCGCGCGGAGGGCCGCTACCGGCGTGACGTGTACTGAATCGCCGCCGGGCGATGTCCCACAGCCGGTGTACGCGCCTGCCCGCGCGCAGCGCATGCAGCGCCCGCGTCAGCGTGTCGGGCCGTTAATCCGCACCAGCAGCGCCTCGCCGCCGCCTTCGATCACGTAGCGCGTGCGTTCGCCGTTGGCGGCCAGCAGCGCGGTGTCCCCCGTCGCCAGCGCGGGCAGCGCTGCGTCCCCGCCGATGCGCGCGTGACCGCCCAGCAGGTGCACGATCCAGGTCGAGCCCGGATCGACGAAGACCAGCATCGGGCCCGCCAGCGGGCGATGCCAGAGCTGCGCCGAGGCGGCGTCGCGATGCCACATCAGGTTGAACACCTCGCAGCGCCCGCGCGGCTCGCCGGCCAGCGCGCGTCCGCCATCAAAACGGAGTCGGCCATGGGGCGGATCCAGTTCGACAGGCGACTCGTCTTCGAAGCGCAGCTGCAGGCCTTCGCCGCGAAGCAGGACCAGCTCGCGCTCGACGCCCGGAAACCGCGAGAACGGCGCGACAGCCTCGAGTTCGGCAATCGAGATGCGCCAGCGCCAGCTGTCGGCACCGGGCTCGGCGTGGATTTCGCGGGTCCAGCCCGCATGGTTGGCCCAGCGCAGCCGGCGGTATTGGTTGGCTGGGATGACGCGCGAGCGCGAAGTCATTCCGCCAGTGTAGCCATGGCGGCGAGATCCCTCGCTGCGCTCGGGATGACAGCGTCTGCTCAGGGCAATGCTGAAGAAGTCCGGTTTGTCATTCCGAACGAAGTGAAGAAGAGCTTTACAACGGCGAAGCCGGTCAATCCCGGAACTTCGTGGCGGTCCGATACTGCAGACGTGAAGCCGCCCGTCCATGCCATCCTGGCGCGGAACGGGCGGCGGGTACGTCCCTGTGGCGGCCTCCGGCCGGTCCCCGGAGCATCCCTGCTCCCGTCGCGGGCGCGCGTCCCTGCGCGTCCGCCAACTGGGGTCAGCGGGTCTGCGCGGCGGTGCGGCCGGCGGCGGCACCCGCCGCGGCCGGCTTGGCCGGGCGCGGGGCGGAGACGACGATGCGATCGCGGTTCTGTTCGACCGTGCGCAGGCCGATGCCCTTCACCTGGGCTAGTTGCTCGGGACTCTGGAACGGCCCGTTGGCCTTGCGGTGGGCGACGATGGCGTCGGCCTTGGCGGCGCCGACGTTGTGCAACACGCGATCGAGCGTGGCGGCGTCGGCGGTGTTGATGTTGACCTTCTCGGTGGCCAGCGCGCTGCCGGCCAGCAGCAGGGACAGCGCCAGCGTCGAGAACAGTGCCTTGATCTTGTTCATGTCGGATCTCCTGGTGGTGAAGTCGGGTTTCCTTGCCCCCGGCGCGGTCTCCGCGGCCGGTAAGCACAGTCTCCTGCGCTGCGCCGCCGAGCGGCATCGCCGCAGGCGCTGTGGCGCTACCGGGTTACGCCGCATACGGGCGTCGGAAAAGCCCTACACGCACCCCACGGGTAGAATTGGCGTTTTCGCACCGGACACGCCTGATGGACGCCAGCAAGATCGACCGCTACGTCGGCGCCAAGTGGGACGACGAGATCGTTCCGCAGCTCGTCGAATACATCCGCATCCCCAACAAGTCGCCGATGTTCGACGCCGACTGGGTGAAGCACGGCTACATGGCCGACGCGGTGAAGCTGATGGAATCCTGGGCGCGCGCGCAGCCGATCCCGGGCATGCAGGTGGAAGTGGTGCAGCTGGAAGGCCGCACGCCGCTGATCTACATCGAGATCCCCGCCGCGCACGGTGGCAGCGACGACGACTGCGTGCTGCTCTACGGCCACCTCGACAAGCAGCCGGAGATGACCGGCTGGGACGACGACCTCGGCCCGTGGAAGCCGGTGCTGCGCGGCGACAGGCTGTACGGCCGCGGCGGCGCGGATGACGGCTATGCGATCTACGGCTCGCTGGCCGCGATCCTCGCGCTGCACGAGCAGCAGCTGCCGCACGCACGCTGCGTGGTGCTGATCGAGGCCTGCGAGGAATCGGGCAGCTACGACCTGCCCGCTTATGTCGACCACCTCGCCGACCGCATCGGCCAGCCCTCGCTGGTGGTGTGCCTGGACTCGGGCTGCGGCAACTACGACCAGCTGTGGTGCACCACCTCGCTGCGTGGCCTGACTGGCGGCAACCTTACCGTCACGGTGCTGGAGGAAGGCGTGCACTCGGGCGACGCTTCGGGCGTGGTGCCGTCGAGCTTCCGCCTGCTGCGCCAGCTGCTGTCGCGCATCGAGGACGAGACCACCGGCCGCATCGTGCTTGAAGGCCTGCATGCGGAGATCCCGGCCGAACGCCTGGCCCAGGCGCGGCGCGCGGCCGAGGTGCTGGATACCGCCATCTACGACAAGTTCCCGCTGCTGCCGGGCATGCGCCCGATGGCCGACGACCTGACCGAGCTGGTGCTCAATCGCACCTGGCGCCCGGCGCTGTCGGTGACCGGCGTCGGCGGCATTCCGGCGCTGGATTCGGCCGGCAACGTGCTGCGTCCGCATACCGCGGTGAAGCTGTCGCTGCGCCTGCCGCCCACCGTCGACGGCAAGCGCGCCGGCGAATTGCTGCAGGCCGAACTGCTGCGCGATCCGCCCAACGGCGCGCAGGTCACGGTGGCGCTGGAGAAGGCTGCCACCGGCTGGAACGCACCGGCGCTGTCGTCATGGCTGGAGCGCGCGATCGATACCGCCAGCCAGGAGTTCTTCGGCCAGCCGGCGATGTACATGGGCGAAGGCGGCTCGATCCCGTTCATGGGCATGCTCGGCGAGAAGTTCCCCGGCGCGCAATTCATGATCACCGGCGTGCTCGGCCCGCATTCCAACGCGCACGGGCCGAACGAATTCCTGCACATCCCGATGGGCAAGAAGGTCACCGCCTCGGTGGCGCGGGTGATCGCCGAACACCATCTGGCAAGCCAGCGCGGCGAAACCACCGGTGCGGCCGTCGCGCCCGACAGCGGCGCCCGCCACGGCGACCACGGCTGCTGCTGAGACTACTTCGGCGGGGGGCTGGCGCGTACGCGTCGGCCCTGCCAGCCTTGCCACTTCAACGACGACAGGGGAAACAGATGGACGGTATTTTCGGCGGCAGCAGCTGGCTGTGGATCATCCTGGTGGGACTGGTGGTGGGCGTGCTGGCACGCCTGCTCAAGCCGGGCCGCGACCGCATGGGCCTGATCCTGACCACCCTGCTGGGGATCGGCGGCGCGCTGCTCGCCGGCTGGTTCGGCCGCACCATGGGCTGGTATGGCGCGGGCGAGAAGGTGGGCTTCCTGGCCGCGCTGGTCGGCGCGATCGTGATCCTGCTGCTGGTGGGGATGCTGCGGCGTCGCTGAGCCGGCTCAGTCGAGCAGGCGTGCGATCACCTGTTCGGCCAGCACGCCTGCTTCCGCGGACTGCGTGTCGAGCACCAGCTCGGGATGCTCCGGCGGCTCGTAGGGCGAGTCGATGCCGGTGAAGTTGGGCAGCTCGCCGCGCCGCGCCTTGGCGTAGAGGCCCTTGACGTCGCGGCGCTCGGCATCTGCCAGCGGCGTGTCGACGAAGACCTCGATGAAGTCGCCCGCGTCGAACAGCGCGCGCGCAGCCGCGCGCTCGGCGCGGAACGGCGAGATGAAGCTGACCAGCACGATCAGGCCGGCCTCGGTCATCAGTTTCGCCACCTCGGCCACGCGGCGCTGGTTCTCGACCCGGTCCTCGTCGGTGAAGCCGAGGTCGCGGTTGAGGCCGTGGCGCACGTTGTCGCCGTCGAGCAGGTAGGTGTGCAGGCCGCGCGCCAGCAGGCCGCGCTCGACCAGGTTGGCGACGGTCGACTTGCCGGCGCCCGACAGCCCGGTGAACCAGACGCAGCGCGGCTGCTGGCCCTTGATCGCGGCGCGCGCCTTGCGGTCGACGTCCAGCGCCTGCCAGTGGATGTTGTCGGCGCGGCGCAGACCGTGGCGGATCATGCCCGCGCCGACGGTGGCGCGGCTGATCGGATCAACCAGGATGAAGCCGCCCAGCGCCTTGCTCTCGGCGTAGGGCGCATAGGCGACCACGGCGTCGAGCGACAGGACCAATTCGCCGATCTCGTTGAACTCCAGGCGCTTGGCCGCCAGCGGCTGCAGGCTCTCCGGATCGTGCCGGAACTTCAGCTCGCTGATCCGCGCGCCGACCGTGCGCCCACCGAGTTTGAGCTGGTAGCGGCGCCCGGGAAGCAGCGGCGCTTCGTCGAACCACAGCACGTCGGCGACGAACTGGTCGCTGTGGGCGAGCGGCTCGTTGCCGCCGGCCAGCACGTGGCCGCGGCCGGCATCGACCTCGTCTGCAAGCTGCACCGCCACCGCCGTGCCGGGACCCGCCGACCCGGTGCTTACCCCGCCGATGCCAAGCGCGGCCACGTGGCTGGCGGCGCCGGCCGGCTCCACGCGTACCGCATCACCCACCCGCAGCGTGCCCGCGGCGATGGTGCCGGCCAGCCAGCGGCCGCCTCCGGCATCGCGCAGCACCGACTGCAGCGGCAGTCGCACCGGCAGCGCGGGATCGGGCGTCGCGATCTCGACGTTCTCAAGGTGCTCGAGCACGCTCGGCCCGGCGTACCAGTCGATCGACGGCGAGCGCGTGGTGATGTTGTCGCCGACTGCGGCGGCCACGGGAATCGCGACCACGTCGGGCACGCCCAGCCTGGCCGCGTGCGCGCGAAAGCGCGTCGCGATCGCGTCGAACACCGCCTGGTCGTAGCCGGTCCGGTCCATCTTGTTGACTGCCAGCAGCACATGGCGCACGCCGAACAGCGACAGGATCGCAGCGTGGCGGAAGGTCTGCGGCAGCAGGCCCTTGGTGGCATCGACCAGCACGATGGCCAGGTCGGCCACCGAGGCGCCGGTGGCCATGTTGCGCGTGTACTGCACGTGGCCCGGGCAGTCGGCAATCAGGAAACGGCGCCTGGCGGTCTGCAGGTGGCGCCAGGCCACGTCGATGGTGATGCCCTGTTCGCGCTCGGCGTCCAGGCCATCGAGCAGCAGCGCGTAGTCGATCTCGCCGCCGCGCGTACCGTGGGAGGCACTCGCCCGAGCCAGCGCGGCGCGTTCGTCGTCCGGGACCCGGCCGGCCTCGTGCAGCAGGCGCCCGATCAGGGTGCTCTTGCCGTCATCGACGCTGCCGCAGGCGATCAGGCGCAGGAACCGTGAGCCGGATGCCGGCCCGCGCGACTCCAGATCCGGAGCCAGGGACACAGGCGCAGTGTCTGCGTCACGCACCGGATGCCTGTTGACGGCCACGCTATTCATCGCTGTCCTTCTTCCTTCCACGACCCTCGTACTCCGAGGCCTGTCATCCCGAGCATGCGCGCCACCAACCACTGCACATCAGAAATACCCTTCCCGCTTCTTCTTCTCCATCGAATCGCCATCGGCGTGGTCGATCAGGCGACCGGCGCGCTCGGACTGCGCGCTGGTTTCCATTTCCGCGATCACCGCGTCGAGGTCGGCGGCCGACGATTCCACCGCACCGGTCAGCGGGTAGCAGCCCAGGGTGCGGAAGCGCACGCGGCGCTGCTCCACCCTCTCGCCCTCGCGCAGCACGAAGCGCTCGTCGTCGACCATGATCCAGGTGCCGTCGCGGCGCACCACGGGGCGTTCGGCCGCGAAGTACAGCGGCACCACGTCGATGTTCTCGCGGCGCACGTAGCGCCACACGTCCAACTCGGTCCAGTTGGACAGCGGGAACACGCGCACGCTCTCGCCTTCGGCCACGCGTGCGTTGAACAGGTTCCACAGCTCGGGCCGCTGCCGGCGTGGATCCCAGCGATGCTTGCCGTCGCGGAAGGAGAACACGCGCTCCTTGGCGCGGGATTTCTCCTCGTCGCGCCGCGCGCCGCCGATGGCGGCGTCGTAGCCGCCCGCCTCCAGCGCCTGCTTGAGCGCCAGGGTCTTCATCACTTCGGTGTGCACGCTTGCGCCATGGCTGAACGGGCCGACCCCGTCGCGCACGCCGTCCGGATTGATGTGGACGCGCAGCTCGATGCCGGTTTCTGCGACGCGGCGATCGCGGAAGGCGATCATCTCGCGGAACTTCCAGGTGGTGTCCACGTGCAGCAGCGGGATCGGCGGCAGAGCCGGCGCGAACGCCTTGAGCAGCAGGTGCAGCAGCACCGAGCTGTCCTTGCCGATCGAATACAGCAGCACCGGGTTGCGGCACTCGGCCGCGACCTCGCGCAGGATGTGCAGGCTCTCGGCCTCGAGCCGATCGAGGTCGGTTGCGTCCACTGCGGGGGCTGGATGGAGAAGGCTCATGTCGGCGGCGATTGTAGCCAACACCCCCACCGTCCCCGTAAATCACCGCAGGGCATGACTGCATAACCGTCGATCCTTTCCGGCCCTGTCTGCACACGCCTAGCCTGTGGCGCACAGTCAAGAAGGACCCACGCGAGGATGTCCGCACCCGCCGCACTGCCTGCACTGCCGTTTCCCCAGGACACGGCCGATGCGCTGTTCCGCCTCACCCAGGGGCTGGAGCCCGCCGGGCTGTGGTGGCTGTCCGGATATGCCGCCGGCCTGGCCAGCCGCGGCGCCCTGCTCGCCCCCGCATCCGCCGCAGCGCCGCGCGCGGATGCAGCGGACAGCCCGCGGCTGACCATCCTCTACGGCAGCCAGACCGGCAATGCCCGCCGCGCGGCCGAGGCGCTGCTCGAGAAGGTGCAGGCCGCCGGCCTGCCCGCCCGCCTGGTGCGCACCGATGCCTACGCCACCCGCGAACTCGCCGGCGAGCGCCTGCTCTACGTGGTGATCAGCACACAGGGCGAAGGCGATCCGCCGGACGACGCGATCGGCTTCGTCGAGTTCCTGCAGGGCCGGCGCGCGCCGAAGCTGCCCGAGCTGAAGTTCGCCGTGCTCGGCCTCGGCGACACCAGCTACGCCGATTTCTGCGGCATTGCCTGCCGCATCGACGCGCGCCTGGCCGAACTGGGCGCGCAGCGCGTGGCCGACCCGGGCCTGGCCGACCTCGACATCGACACCATTGCCGGGCCTTGGCGCGAGCTCGCGCTGGAGCAGGCGCGCGAACACCTCAAGTCCGCGCCAACCGCCACCGCGGCGCATATGGCCACCGTCACCCCGCTGCGGCCGGCGGCGAGCTGGTCGCACGAGCGCCCGTTCCCGGCCGAAGTGCTGGCCAACCAGTCGCTCAGCGGGCGCGAGTTCCGCGGCACCGGTTTCCGCCGCTACGGCACGGTCGACAAGGACGTGCGCCATATCGAGCTGTCGCTGGACGGTTCGGGCCTGGCCTACGAGCCCGGCGACTCGCTCGGCATCCGCCATCGCAACCCCGAGGCGCTGGTCGTGCCGGCGCTGGAGGCCGCCCGCCTTGGCGGCGATGCCGCCATCAGCCTGGACGGCGAAAGCCTGCCGCTTGCCGAATGGCTGGCGACCCGGCGCGAGCTCAGCCGGCTGTCGCGGCCGTTCCTGGCCGCGCTGGCCGAACGCTCCGGCGCGGCCGACCTGCGCCAGCTGCTCGAACCCGGCAACCCTGGCTTCGCCGCGCTGCTGGCCGACCACCAGCTCGCCGACGTGCTGCGCCGCTGGCCCGCGGACTGGGATGGCGCCTCGCTGCTGGCGGCGCTGCGGCCGCAGGCGCAGCGGCTGTACTCCATCGCCTCCAGCCGCAAGCGCGTCGGCGAGGAAGCGCACCTGACCCTGGACGTGGTGGCCTACAGCGCCCACGGCCACGAACACATCGGCGCGGCCAGCGGCTTCCTCTCCGCGCTGGAGGACGCCGGCCAGGTGCCGGTCTACATCGAACCCAATGAGCGCTTCCGGGTTCCGTCCGATCCGTCGCGCGACATCATCATGATCGGCCCGGGAACGGGCGTGGCGCCGTTCCGCGGCTTCGTGCAGGAGCGTGCGGAAACCGGCGCGGGCGGGCGCAACTGGCTGTTCTTCGGCGCGCGCCACTTCAACACCGGCTTCCTCTACCAGGTCGAGTGGCAGGACGCGCTGCAGCGCAAGGAGTTGCACCGGCTGGACCTGGCCTTCTCGCGCGACCAGGCGGCCAAGGTCTACGTGCAGGACCGGCTGCGTGAGCAGGGCCGCGACGTCTTTGAGTGGCTGCAGGGCGGCGCGCATCTGTACGTGTGCGGCGCGATCGCGATGGGCAAGGACGTGCACGCCGCGCTGCTGGACATCGTCGCCGCGCACAACGGTGGCGATGCCGAGGCGGCCGCCGATTACCTCACCCGCCTCCAGGCCGAAGGCCGCTACGGCCGCGATGTGTACTGACCCGATGCCATCCCTTCCCCCGCCTGCGGGGGAAGGTGCCCCCACCCCGGCCCTCCCCCGCAAGCGGGGGAGGGAGCAAGCAAGCCAGAGTTCCGCCAGACCATGAGCCATCCTTCCGTCGAAGACATCAAGACCAGCAGCCGCAGCCTGCGAGGGACGCTGCTCGAAGGCATGGCCGATCCGGTCACCGCCTCGCTGTCGTTCGAGGACCAGCGCCTGGTCAAGTTCCACGGCAGCTACCAGCAGGACGATCGCGACATCCGCGACGAGCGCCGCCGCCAGAAGCTCGAACCCGCGCACCAGTTCATGATCCGCATCCGCGCGCCGGGCGGCGTGTTCACCCCGGAGCAGTGGCTCAAGCTCGACGCCGTCGCCACCACCTGGGCCAACGACTCGCTGCGCGTCACCACCCGGCAGACCTTCCAGTTCCACGGCGTGATCAAGCGTGAGCTGAAGGCGACGATGCAGGCGATCAATGCCGCCGCACTCGACACCGTCTCGGCCTGCGGCGACGTCAACCGCAACGTGCTGGGCGCGAGCAACCCGCTGCAGTCGCAGCTGCACGCGCAGGTGCACGAATGGGCGCAGCATCTGTCCGAAGCCTTCCTGCCCAGGACGCGCGCCTATTACGAGATCTGGCTGGACCAGGAAAAGCTGGCCGACAGCGGCATCGAGGAAGACCCGATCTATGGCGCCGCCTATCTGCCGCGCAAGTTCAAGATGGCCGTGGCGGTGCCGCCGCTCAACGACGTGGACGTGTTCGCCAACGACTTCGGCCTGATCGCCATCGTCGACGACAGCGGCCAGCTGGCCGGCTTCAACGTTGCCATCGGCGGCGGCATGGGCGCGAGCCACGGCGATCCCAAGACCTATCCGCGCCTGGCCAACGTCATCGGCTTCGTGCCGCCCGAGCGCGTGCTCGAGATCGCGAAGGCGGCGGTCACCGTGCAGCGCGACCTCGGCGACCGCATCGAGCGCAAGCACGCGCGCTTCAAGTACACCATCGACGACCATGGCCTGGACGCCATCGTGGCGCAGATGGAGCAGCGCGCCGGCTTCCGCCTGGAGCCTGCGCGTGCCTTCCATTTCGACCACAACGGCGACCGCTTCGGCTGGGTCGAGGGCGATGACGGGCGCTGGCACCTGACCCTGTCGCTGCCGTCGGGCCGCATCGCCGACCGGCCCGGCGCCCCGCACCTGAGCGGACTGCGCGAGATTGCGCGCATCCACCAGGGCGAGTTCCGCCTCACTGCAACGCAGAACCTGATCATCGCCGGCGTCCCGGCGAACGAGCGCGCGCGCATCGAGGCCCTGGTCGTACAGCACGCGCTGGACGCCGAGAACCGCGCGCCCACCGCACTGGCGCGCAGCGCCGTGGCCTGCGTCGCGCTGCCAACCTGCGCGCTCGCCATGGCCGAGGCCGAACGCTACATGCCCGACCTCACCGCGAAGCTGCAGCCGCTGCTCGAAGCGCACGGCCTGGCCGAAGCGCCGATCCTGCTGCGCGTCTCGGGCTGCCCAAACGGCTGCTCGCGCCCCTACCTGGGCGAGATCGCGCTGGTGGGCAAGGCACCGGGCCGCTACAACCTGATGCTCGGCGCCGACCATCGCGGCCAGCGCCTGAACACGCTGTACCGCGAAAACATCACCGAAGCGGAAATCCTCGCCGCGCTCCAGCCGCTGTTCGCGAGCTACGCGGATTCGCGACTGCCTGGCGAGGGTTTCGGCGATTTCCTGCTGCGCACCGACGTGGTCGATATCCCCGAGAAGGATCGCCGCCGCGGTCCGATCGCCAGCACGCTCCTGGAAGAGCCCGCATGAACCTGCCCACGCCCGCCGCCGCCGCCGAATCGCCGCAGGCGCTTGCCGAACTCAACCGCTGGCTCGGCGGTCGCCGCGCCGAAGAGCGCCTGGAATGGGCCCTGCACACCCTGCCCGGCTCCCACGCCCTGTCGTCGAGCTTCGGCGCCCAGGCCGCGGTCTCGCTGCACATGACCACCCGCCAGCGCGCCGACCTCCCGGTCATCGTGATCGATACCGGCTACCTGTTTCCCGAAACCTACCGCTTCATCGACGAGATGACGGACCAGCTCGGACTCAACCTCAAGGTCTACCGCCCGCAGATCGGCGTCGCCTGGATGGAAGCCCGCATGGGCCGCATCTGGGAAGAAGGTGCGGACGGCATCACCCGCTACAACCGCCTGCGCAAGGTCGAGCCCATGCAGCGCGCCTTGGCCGAACTCGGCGTCGGCACCTGGATCGCCGGCCTGCGCCGCAGCCAGAGCCGCAGCCGCGCCGGCATCGACTTCCTCGAGCGCAAGGACGGCCGCTGGAAGCTGCACCCGATCGCCGACTGGAGCGACCGCGATGTCGGCCAGTACCTGTCCCGCCACGGCCTGCCCTACCACCCGCTATGGGATCAGGGCTACGTCTCGATCGGGGATGTGCATACGACGCGACCGCTGTCGGATGGGGTCAGCGAAGAGGCCACACGCTTCTTTGGATTGAAGCGGGAGTGCGGATTGCATTTTGACGAAACTTCGCTGGTCGGGTGAACAGACACAGCCCGAGCAGGACGACTGAGATTGCAGCAAAGACCTAGCCCGGCCCCTTGAGCACGGCCCTGCCTGCAACGGATCCGCCCACGCAAAACCCACCGTGATGGCAACGATGCGCTGGCATTCCAGCGCATCATCCACTCGGATTGGGGACGTCCCCGCCTCTACCTGAGCACTCTCCAGCTGCCACCCGGGGCAACCGGCAGAGAGGTGCGGGTCGATACATTCCCTGAAAACCAGACGACATTAGCGCCAGTGTTCCTGCGCCAGAGCACATCGTCGCGACCGTCCCCGTTGTAGTCAGCCACCGCGGCGATCGTCCAGGTTGAATCGAGGCTCGACAGCGACCAGCGGGTGTTCAAGTTTCCGGCTCGCCAGACAACGCTGGCGCCATTCGCGGCGTGCCTCCAGATCAGGTCTGCCTTCCCATCGCCATCGAGATCTCCCGAGGCAGCCAAGCTCCACGTCGGCACCAGAGCGGCCAAGCTCCTGCGCTGCGCATACTCACCGGCGGACCAGACCATGTTGGCGCCCGTATTGGATCGCCACAGTAGATCATCCTTGCCGTCCCCATCCAGGTCGGCGACTGCCGCCAATGCCCACGTACTGTTGACGGGAGACAAGCTTTTCCGCGTCGCGGAATTGGCCGAGTACCAGACGATCAGTCCACTGGTCCGCGAGTCGCGCAGGACCAGGTCGTCCTTGCCATCACCATTGAGGTCACCCACCCCGCTGATCTGCCATTGTGCGGCCAGGCTGGTCAGGGTAGCTCGTGTGTTGGAATTGCCCGAATACCAGATCAGGGTGGTGGTGCCCCGCCTCCAGACAAGATCACTCATGCCGTCGCCATTGAAGTCACCAATCCCGGCGTGCAGCCAGGTGGAGTCCGCTCCGGTCAACGCCTGACTACCGAAGCCCGGCGAAGCCCACAGCTGGTTCTGGCCACTGGAGTTGTTCCTCCAGACAACGTCGGACAGACCATCGCCGTTGAAGTCGCTGTAGGCGTTCACCATTGGAACCACGGTATTCCTGAAACGAGCGACGATCGGCATGGTGCTATTCATGCTGCGAACGTTGTCGGTAGTCGAGGTTCCGGTCGGACGATTGCTGAAGCGCACCGCGGGGTTGGCGAAATACGGCGCTTCAATCTGGGCGTTCCCGGAGGGATACGCCATGATCGTGAAGAACCCGGTCGGGGACGCTTCACGGTAGCCGTACGAGTAGCTGTGCACGCCAGCATCCGTCGCGTTGTCGCGGTCATGGGCCTGGCCCATCAGGTGGCCGAGCTCGTGCGCCAGCGAAAACTGACTGCAGAAGTAGGTGTTGTTGTCGCCTTCGTCGCGGTCGGACCCATCGCTGACGACGGCGTACCCGAATGCCTCATCGGCAGTGGAGATGCCCGACTGGTCCATTCCCAGCAGCCAGGCGATACCGCAACCGTCCTGCTCGGGTTCCCGGTAGCGCCGAACGAAGGCCACAAGGTCCGCGCCATACTCGTTGCGCGCGGCACGCAGTGCATTGAAGGCCGCGTTTGGCGTGACCGGCTGCTGGGTGTCGACGTTGTAGCCGGTGAGCTGCTGCAGCGCGTCGCGGTTACGGGTGTTGTCCGCATAGCTGACGGACATGGCATGCACCAGGCGCAAGCGCATGTTCACGCCGCTGTTGGCGTAGGCAGCGTTCGCGGCAGCCGCCAGATTGCTCATCAGGGTGATCGCAGCCGCCTGGCTGCCGAGCTCGCTGGCAATCGTGCTGGAGTAACCGATGAGGACGTCAACTACAGCGGTCGCCTTGTTGGGAATAGCGTCGCTGGTGGCCATCGATTTGGAGTCCAGATGGCGTGACACCGCGGCCGCCAATGCGCGGCTCTCCGGCGGCATGAGAACGTCGTTGCCGTCCTTCGGCCGGCCTCCATTGGCCGCCACCAGGCGCGGATCGGTGGCCACCACCCAGGCGCCAGAGCGATCGGTGCGTACGCGATAATGCGCGTCATCGCCGTTGATCATGCCGAACACGGCCTTCTCGCCGAACGTAAGGACTGCGCTCGTGCCATCGTCGCTGCGGCCGATCCATGTCCAGTTGCCGTCAGGCTGCTCTTCGTGCCGTTCGTACTGGAGATCCAAGGCTTGGCCGTCGGGGGTGTTGAGCACCAGGCGCCCGCTACCGATCGCGTTCAGCGCATGTTCTTCGCTGATCGCCACCGGGTGCCAGGTATACGCGCCTGAGGTCCGCGCCTTGCGCGCGCCACCGTAGGCCAGCAGTTCGCCCCGATCGGGCAGCGCGGCGAAGCTTGCGGTGGACTCCCGCATCGCGGCCAGCGACGCGGCTGTCGGTGCGGTGTCCGGGTTGGCCAGTCCGACGCTGTCCGCCGTTCCGCTTGCCGGGACGATGTCCGACTCCGAAGTGCAGCCGGCCATGCCGGTGATCAGCATCAGTCCCAGCAAATGTTTGCGCATGTCGCAATCCCGAGTATGGAAATAGGCCCCGCCCCCCGCGGAGAGTCTTGCAGCATAAGCCAGCGCTGCCCCGACCGGAAGCCGAAAGGAGCGCTGCGGTGGAGTTGCCATGGTCGTTCGCGCAGCGACAGGGCCGCTTCAAGTCTTTGAAACGGCACTGCAGATCAGGTTCTCTCTCACGCCGGAACGACAAAACGCGGCGGCCAGCCTAAACCGGGACTGAAGCCATGCTCAAGCGGACAGGAGTGGCACCCCGGTCCTCTGGATCAGCACATCCCGCGTGACGTCCGGGGCCATTTCGAGCACCCGCAGCCCTGAAGATGTGACATCGAACACGCCCAGGTCGGTAATCACCCGGGTCACTACTCCTACACCGGTCAGCGGCAGGCTGCATTCGGGCAAGATCTTGTGCTCGCCGTTCTTCGCCGTATGTTCCATCAGCACGACCACGCGCTTGACCCCGGCCACCAGGTCCATCGCCCCGCCCATGCCCTTGACCATCTTGCCGGGGACCATCCAGTTGGCCAGGTCGCCCTTGTCGGTGACCTGCATCGCGCCGAGGATGGCCAAGTCGATGTGGCCGCCACGGATCATCCCGAAAGAGTCGTGGCTGCCGAAGTAGCTGGCGCCCTTGCGCGCGGTGACAGTCTGCTTGCCGGCGTTGATCAGGTCGGCGTCGACCTCGTCCTCACCCGGGAACGGGCCGATTCCCAGGAGGCCGTTTTCCGACTGCAGCCAGACGTCCACGCCATCGGGGATGTAGTTGGCCACCAGCGTCGGCAGGCCGATACCGAGGTTCACGTAGGCGCCATCGGTCAATTCCTGTGCGGCGCGCTGCGCCATCTGGTCGCGGGTCCAGGCCATCAGTTCGCTCCTCGCACGGTGCGCTGCTCGATGCGCTTCTCGGGGTTGGGATTGACCACGATGCGGTCGACATAGATGCCGGGCAGGTGCACGTGGTCGGGATCGATACTGCCGGTCGGGACGATCTCCTCGACCTCAACCACGCAGACCTTGCCAGCCATCGCACAGGCGGGGTTGAAGTTGCGCGCGGTCTTGCGAAAGACCAGGTTGCCCGCCTCGTCGGCCTTCCACGCCTTGACCAGCGCAACGTCGGCCACCAGCGCGGTTTCCATCACGTACCAGTGCTCGCCGAATTGGCGGGTTTCCTTGCCCTCCGCCACCACCGTGCCGTAGCCGGTCCGGGTGAAGAAGGCCGGGATCCCCGCCCCGCCAGCACGCAACCGCTCGGCCAGCGTCCCCTGCGGGTTGAACTCCAGCTCCAGCTCACCGCCCAGGTACTGGCGCTCGAACTCCTTGTTCTCGCCCACGTAGGAGGAAATCATCTTGCGGATCTGGCGGGTTTCCAGCAGTTGGCCGAGGCCGAAGCCGTCGACGCCGGCGTTGTTGGAGATCACGGTCAAGTCCCGGGCCGCGGAATCCCGCAGCGCGGCGATCAGGGCCTCGGGGATGCCGCACAGACCGAAACCGCCGACGGCGAGGGTCTGGCCGTCGGCCACGAGATCTTCGAGCGCCGTGCGGGCGTCTGGGAAGTGCTTGGATGTCGCCATGGCTGCCTCTGTATGCGCGAATGCCACGATTCTACCCAGCGAGGATGATCGTGCCACGTACCTTAGGGCAATGCCTGGCCGGCAATGCGTCGCCCCCAGTGCCGCTACGAAGACTTCGCCAGCCCGCGCACGATCTCGAAGAGCCGCCGCCCGATATCGGTCCACTCGTATTCGGGAAAGAGCCCGGGGCGCAGGTCGAACCGTGTTGCCAGGTCGCCATCGCGCTTGAACTGCAGGAGTTGCCGCAGCGTCTCCACCACCGCATCGGTGCGATCGGCGGCCACGATGCCCCGACGTCGTCCGTGGAGCATTGCCGCGACGTCCGCGCCCCCGCCGATGTGAAGGATCGGGCGCGTCGCACCGATGTACTCAAACAGTTTGCCGGGGACCTGCACCTCGTCATCGTTCGCGATATTGACCAGGATGTCCGAGCCACGCTGCAGTGCCAGCGCCTGTGGATGGGTCAGGAAACCTGTCAGACGCAGCTTGTCCGGATACGCCGCGGACACTTCGTGCAACCAGGCCGGCGGGGTGCGGGTGGCGACGGTCAGCCTCACTCCCTCGCACTCGAGCACGGCCTCGACGAGTGCGCGTGGATGCCTGAATGCGTAGAAGCTGCCCGTGTACACCAGCTCAAGCGTCCCCGCGTCGAACGACACGGGTGAGGCGGCCGGGGCCGCGGCCGTCTCCAGGCTATCGTAGCCTTGCGGCAAAACGCTGAAGCGCGTCGCATCGACACCATGGCGCGCTGCCAGCATCGCCTTCGTCGTTGCCGTCGTCACGGTGACATGACCTGCATTCCTGCAGGTCCATGCTTCGACCCGACGCGCCCGCCAGCGCCACCTTGCCGGTGTATAGGTCGACAGGACCGGATCCCCAAGGTCTGCAAGCCACGCGAAGCCCAGCTCGCGCGCCATGCGACCCAGCCGCAATGTCGTGGCCGGTTCGTGGGAGCTGATCACCACGTCCGGGCGGAACTCTTCCAGCAGTTGCCGCAACCGCAGGCGCGCGGCCACCTCCCACTGTCCGAATGCATCTGGAAACGTGAACGCCCCGACGACCCGATCAAGGCGCGCCACCAAGCGTCCTTTCCAGTTCAGCATGCTGTCCGGGGCAGGTGCCAGCGCCGTGTCGACTGGCCGCGGCCCCGCGACCATGGTTTCCGGCGATGCCGTGGATTCGCTGACGTGCCTCGATTGAAGGTGCGCGACCAGGCCCGATGCCGCGCCCGGGGGGGTGCGCTCGACAACCAGTCCCTCGGGCAGCGGCAGTCGAACGCGCTCACCATCGCGCCTGACCGTCAGTACGAGGACCTTCGCTTCGTGCCGGACCAGCTCACGCGCCAGTCGGGACCAGCGCAGCGACTGCGGGGAAGGGCCAGGCGGGAATTCATAGGCAATCAACAGGATCCGCAAGGCTTGCTCCGGGACCTACGGGGGTGCACAGGGTCCGATTCTCGCATCCAGCGCCCGGTGACTGGCTACCCGGGGACTGGCCCGCAAGCCAGGGGGCGCGCGTTCCGTCTGTTCGCATCGCATCGCGAGGACCGGTAAAATCGGACGCATTCGGCGCTCTGTCGCCCCGCCTCCCCAAGGACTCCCTTTCCATGAAGATCCTCGTTGCCTACAAGCGCGTGGTGGACTTCAACGTCCGCATCCAGGTCAAGCCGGACGGCTCCGGCGTGGTCACCGAAGGTGTCAAGCTGTCGGCCAATCCCTTCGACGAGATCGCGCTCGAGGAGGCACTGCGCCTGCGCGACAAGGGGATTGCGACCGAAGTCGTCGTCGTGACCATCGCCCCCGCTGATGCCGCCGCTCACCTGCGCAACGGCTTGGCGATGGGCGCAAACCGCGCGATCCATGTGGTCACCGACCGCGCCATCCAGCCGCTGACCGCCGCCCGCACGCTGCTCAAGCTCGTCGAGAAGGAGCAGCCGGACCTGGTGATCCTGGGCAAGCAGGCGATCGACGACGATGCCAACCAGACCGGGCAGATGCTTGCCACGCTGTGGGGCCGCCCACAGGCGACCTTCGCCTCCAAGCTCGATATCGCCAACGGCAAGGCGACGGTGGTGCGCGAGGTCGATGCAGGTCTCGAGACACTTGAAGTCGACCTGCCGGCGGTGGTGACCACCGACCTGCGCCTCAACGAGCCGCGCTTCATCAAGCTGCCCGACATCATGAAGGCCAAGAGCAAGCCGATGGAAACACTGCAGCTGGACGACCTGGGCGTGGAGTCGGGCGATTTTCTCGAGACGACCGCCTACGCCGCGCCCGGCGGGCGCAGCAAGGGCGTGATGGTCAAGGACGCGGCGGAGCTGGTCGCGGCGCTGAAGGAAAAAGGACTGCTGTAACCCTTGTCGCTGCCGCCCAGGCGGACCCAGCGACTTACCCCATCAAAGGCACCGGATTCCCGATTCTGCGGGAAACGGCCAGGAGCACATCCCATGTCCAGAATCCTCATCGTCGCCGAACACCTCGGCGGCAAGCTCAATGCCTCCACCGCACGGACGGTGAGTGCTGCGCAAGCGCTATCGCCCGAGGCGATCGATGTGGCCGTGTTCGCGGCCGATCCGTCCGTCGTTGCCGCCGAGGCTGCCCAGGTTGCCGGCGTGTCGAAGGTGCTCGCCGTCGCCAACGATGCCAACGCGCAGCCCGTCGCCCAAATCCTGGCGCCGCAGGTAGTGAAGCTGGCCGAGGGGTACAGCCACGTATTCCTGCCCAGCACGACGTTCGGCAAGGACCTCGCACCCTGCATCGCCGCGCTACTGGGTGTCGCGCAGGTTTCGGACCTGATGGCGGTCGAGGGCCCGCATGAGTTCAAGCGCCCGATCTACGCCGGCAACGCGATCATCACCGTGCGCGCACCGGCCGACCGCACGGTCGTAGCGACGGTCCGCACCGCATCCTGGCCGGAGGCCGGCAAGGGTGGCAGCGCGGCGGTCGAGGCTGTCAGCGTGGACGCCACGCTGCCCAGCCATACCCGGCACCTTGGCCTGGCTGCGGCCAAATCCGACCGCCCCGACCTGCAGAGCGCCAAGCGGGTGGTCTCCGGCGGCCGCGGCGTGGGATCGAAGGAAAACTTCGAGGTCATCTACAAGCTCGCGGACCGACTTGGCGCGGCAGTAGGTGCTTCGCGCGCAGCGGTCGACGCAGGCTACGTGCCCAACGAGCTGCAGGTTGGGCAAACCGGCAAGATCATCGCCCCGGAGCTGTACGTGGCCGTCGGTATCTCCGGTGCGATCCAGCATCTGACGGGAATCAAGGACGCCGGCATGATAGTGGCGATCAACAAGGACGCGGACGCACCGATCTTCGAGATCGCGGACATCGGGCTTGTGGGGGATCTGTTCCAGCTGCTGCCCCAGCTTGAAGCTGCGCTGTAGACAAGGCGTCCCCACCCAACGTACCCGCGATCTTCCGACAGCAGAGAGATGGCAGCAATCAAGCAGGTGATGTTCGTCTTCGGCACCCGGCCCGAAGCAATCAAGATGGCCCCCGTCATCAAGGCCGTACGCCAGGCGCAGGGACTGAAAGCGACGGTCGTCGTCACCGCGCAGCACCGCGGCATGCTCGATCAGGTGCTGTCGTTCTTCGCGATCGACCCCGACGTCGACCTTGACCTGATGCGGCCCGACCAGGGCGTAGCCGACCTGTTCGGGCGCGCGCTCGCGGGGGTCCACAACGTGATCCAGTTGCACCGACCCGATCTTGTACTCGTGCACGGGGATACGACCACGACGCTGGCCGCGGCAATGGCCGCCTTTTACGCACGTGTCCCGGTTGGGCACATCGAGGCCGGCTTGCGTACACACGATATGCAATCGCCTTTCCCCGAGGAAATGAACAGGCGGCTGACGGCGCCGCTGGCGCAATTGCATTTCGCGCCGACGTCAAGGGCGGCCCGCAACCTGCAGGACGAAGGGATTCCGGCTGCGCAGGTTCACGTCACCGGCAATACCGCAGTGGATGCGATCCTGCAGGCTGCCGCAGGGATCGACTCGGACCCAGTGCTTCAGCAGCAACTGGATGCCCAGTTGCCCGGCATCGCGGGCGATCGCGGGCTCGTTCTGGTCACCAGTCATCGCCGCGAGAACTTCGGCGCGGGATTCGATCGAATCTGCGACGCGCTGCGGGATATCGCGAGCTCCGGGGTCGATGTGGTCTACCCGGTCCACCCGAACCCGAACATCCGCGTCCCGGCACAGCGTGCACTTGCAGGCGTTCCCGGCATCACGCTCGTCGAGCCCATGGACTACCTTCCTTTCGTGCGCCTGATGCAGCGCGCCGACCTGATCCTCACCGACTCGGGCGGGATCCAGGAAGAGGCGCCATCCCTCGGCAAACCGGTTCTCGTAATGAGGGATTCCACCGAACGCCCCGAGGGCGTGGAGTCAGGCGTGATCCGCCTGGTGGGGACTGATCCTTCGCGAATCAGAGGCGCCGTCATCGAACTGCTCGATGACCCGGGTGCCTATAGGACGATGGCCAATTCTGCCAACCCGTATGGCGACGGCAAGGCATCGCAGCGGATTGTCGAGATCCTCGGCCAGCAAACACCCGGCAACAGCTGAGCCCGGTACTGCGCACCGCGGCAGGCTGCCCCGGTGGCGCATTCCGAGACCGGGCTAGCGTCCGCGCCGAACCGGGTCCTCAGTTCGAGCTTGCCCCGTCCCGCCAGTAGAAGGTCGCAAGCCCACCAGCATTCGCGTCCTGCAGTTCGACCTGGAGGGCCGGACCCTTCGGGATCAATACGACCCTGACCCGCTCGCCATCCCCGGACCGAAAAATGCGGGTCGCGATGCCATCCGCATCCTCGGTGGCGCTGGCTTGCTGATAACCAGCCTCGACAAGGACCTTGCGAAGCGCGTTTCCAGCTTCGGCCGGCGCCCCCCTGAACTCTGCCCGCGCAACATGCGATGCGTCGGCACCCTCGCCACTCGTCGACCTGGACCGCATCGAGAAGCCGCCGGGCAGGACAACCCCGTCGCCAATGGCCAAGGTCTCGCGCCCCGCCTTCGCGGCGGGCTGGGCCTGCGACGCGGACTCGGCTGCCGGCGCGGTGGCCGCTCCGGTCGTCGGAGCATCCGTTCGGCCGCAGCCGGACAACGCCAGGACGAGGGCCAACGGGGCAACCAGAAGGTACTTGGGATTCATGGGAAACACTCCGGGGTATTCGGATACGGAACGGGTCGTTTTTGACCGGGCGCAAAGAATAAACGCTTTGCCAGCAGGCTTCACGTCATCGCCCCAATGCCGGTTCAGCGCCTGACACGGATAGCAGTTGCGCTTCAACGGCCGGCGCCAGTGTCCGTGCGAAGGTCCGGGTGGGCTGGGTGCCGTCCCGATAGACCAGCACCCCATCGATGATCGGCTCGCATCTGCGATCGGTGCAGAACGCACTGGTCAGATCGAGTTGCGCCACCCCCGGCGTCTCCGCAGCGACCAGATCGAGCGCGCCTGTCCGCAGGCTGCTTGCACGATCGTCTCCGCATATCGAAGGATCCCTGCGCATCAACAGACATTGCGGGACGCTCTGGGAAAGCACCGGAAGCGACCTCAGCACGACCACTTTGATCCCCGCATCCTGCAGTTCTCGAACCAGTGACGCGGAGCCAGCAGCCAACCTCGGGGTCGCCAACTCGATCGTGCGCGAACGATCATCGGTGTATGTAGGTGACTGCGCAAGCAGCACAAGGTCCGGCTGCGATTGAATCACTGCCCGTGTCACGCGTGCGCTCCAGGACGTGCATTCGGTGTAGGGCCGGCGCAGCTTTCTGTTCCAGACGGGTCTATCGGACCAGAAGCAGCTTTCCTTGAGGTAGGTCTCGATGCGCCAACCGCGCTCGACCGCACCTTCCTTCAGCGCTGGAAGGATATTGGCGCCTGTCGCATCGCCAACCACGGCGACGCGCAGTCGCGTCGACTCCAGCTTCGACCCGTACCGGCACACCTTGAGCGTCGCATGCCTCAGCGGCTGCAAGCAGCCGTGGGCGAAGGCATCGTCCCGGTCCGCCGCTGCCAGTTCGGGCGACGGCCTGGACACCACGACCGAAGGCCCGGGCGCCGAAGTTCCGGGTGCGCGAAGAGCGGGCAACGGCACCCCCAATCTCTGCGCGAGCACCGGCGCCAGCGTGCGCATGTAGCTGGCCGTGACATGGTGGGAATCGCGGTACACGAACACGTTGCCGATCACAGGCGGGCAGCGGCCATCGCGGCAGAACATGTCGGTGAAATCCAGAAGCGAATGACCGGAAATCCCTGCGAAGCTGGATAGCGCATTGTGGAACAGCACCTTGTCCTGTTCCCCCGTGCAGGCTTCGTAAGGCGGCTCATTGCTTGCCACGCAGTCGCGTACCAGCGTGGTCTGCCAGGGCGTCGGCCGGATCACCGCAAGCTTCGTGTCCTTGCGGAGCCCGGACCAGACATCGGCCATGCCGCGTGCGATATCGTCCGCCTGCGACTGCGGGCTCCGTCCCTGCCGCCCCGCAATGCGGTGCCTTGGCGACTGGCTGATCACGACAAGGTCGAACGGCTGCTTGTTGAGGTAGTCGATGACGTTGCGCGTCCAGGCATTGCACTGCACATAGGGCTTCGTCAGCTTCTGGTGGTAGACCGGCAGCCCGGAGGTGATGCAGCTGGTCTTGGTCAGGCCTTCGATGTAGACGTCATGATCGCGTGCCAGCAGTTCGAATGCAGGCAGCCAATGGACGGCATGGGAATCCCCGACGACGGCAATGCGAAGCCGCGCCCCCGGATCCCCGTACCGGCATGGCTTGACCTCGGTACCGCCAATGTTCTGGATGCAGTCCTGCTGGTAGGCATCGGCGACATCCTGCTCGACGTGCGGAAGCCTGGGCAGGAACTCATCGGGCAAGGGATCCTGCAGTGGCTCCTGGCGCAACATCACCATCGCGCCCGGGTATCGGGAGTCCTCCGCAGCCGGCTGCTGCTCGTCGCCCTCGCCAACCGCGGACGCCATCCACAACGCTGCCACCACCACCAGCAGGCTTGCCGCCAGGCCGGACGCAATCGTGCGCCATCGGGCCGCGGATCCATGCCCGCGGCGGAACGGGTCTTCCACGTAGCGCTTCGTCAGGGCCGCCAGTATCAGCGCAGCCGCCATCAGCGCCAGACCATCCAGCCACCCAGGGTCGACCCCTGCCCACGCCTTGTAAAAGACGATCAGCGGCCAATGCCACAGGTAGAGCGAATACGATACGTCGCCAATGAATCCAGCTGGCTTGGACGCCAGCCAGCGCGTCGCGACGCTACGCCCGTACGCACCCCCGCCGTACAGCGCCAGCGCAGCTCCCAGCGTCGGACCCAGGGCAAGGTATCCCGGATAAGGAAGTTCACCGGAAAGCAGCACCCCGGAAAGGGCGATCGCAACCAGTCCGACCAGCAGGCACGTGAATGCCGTTGCGGCGCGAGGCACAGGAAGAAACACAAGCATTCCGCCCGCGGCCAGCTGCCAGACCCTCGACAGCGTCGAAAAATAGGCCGCCGAGTTCCCGGCCAGACCGGACCAGACCGAGTACACGAGGGATGCCGACAACACCAGGCCGAGCAGCCCGATGGTGGTGGCTAACCCACCGCGCCGGCGGCCGACGTACCAGGCTGACGCCAGCAGCAGTGGCCAGAAGAAATAGAACTGCTCTTCAACCGACAGTGACCAGAAATGCTGGACGGGGGACGCAGCGCCGTCCAGCGCCAGGTAATCGACAGCCTGATGGACCAGCCACCAGTTCTCGACATAGAGCGCGGCTGCGGCCACCTCATGGCTCACCGAGCGCCAGTTGGTGACAGGCAGAAACAGCAGTGTTCCGAGCAGGATCGCCATCAGCACCACGAGCGCCGCGGGCAGCAGCCGCTTCACCCGCCTCGCGTAGAAGTCGGCAAACCCGATGCGCCCGTGCAGTTCCAGTTCCCTCCTGAGCAGCGAGGTGATCAGGAACCCGGAAATAACGAAGAACACGTCCACGCCAATGAAGCCGCCCGGCAGGATCCCGGGCCACACGTGGTAGACCAGCACCAGCAGGACTGCAATCGCGCGCAGTCCCTGGATGTCAGGCCTGAAATGACTCTTCGAGCCGCCGGCTGTGCCGGCAGGCCCGACCGCCCACCCGCTCAACGCCCCCCCCTGCAATCTCCGGCACGCTCGCGCATCAGCTCACCCAGGAGCTTGAGCGTGGTCCGGTCGAAATGGCGCGGATCGACCACGTCGCCCAGCGGCACGTCTACGCCCAACCGGACAAGCTCCACGTGTCCGGCAGGGCCCGAGAGTTCGCTCCATATCGCGTTGAGCCGGGCGAAGCGCTCGCAGGTGATGCCGTCCACCGCGCGTTCCTGGCTGAACTCAGGTTTAGGCAGGATCACGATCAGCCGGCTCCCCGTCTCCTTGGACAACACAATCAGCCGCTCCACCGCGCTCCGGTACACCGCATCGCTCGGCGGCTTGGACCAGTACCGCGTGTCGTAGTCGAAGAACGCACCATAGATCAGCAGCGGCTGCGGCGACTCTCCCAGGCCGGGGCCCAGCGCGTCCTCCAGCTTGAACGTTCGCGGCCAGTTGTCGAACTCCACGTCCTGCCCGCCCATGTAGTGCGCGATGGCCCCGGACTGGCAGTTCGCCATTACCCGGATCGTCGGCGTGCCTGCTTCCGACTCTGCCCCCGTCCTCTGTGCAAATTCTTCGGAGTCAGGTTGTACCAATCTGATCCAGTCTGGCTTGGTGGCTTCGACCGGTGGCGTGACCGACTTGAAGGTCTTCTTGAGCACCGATGCCAAGGCGTTCTCGACCCCCATGTTCATGGTCCTGCACGAGAACAGGAAGTGTCGCAGGACCGTCTTGTTCTCAACTGCCGCAAAACCAACGAGACCGTAATAGCCATACCGGTCCCACACGAAGACCGAATAGGTTTCGTTTCGGGCTACATCAATGATGTATTCGGGCATCGAGCCCGGCTCGACACGCGACTTGGTGAAGTTCAGCTGGTTCGTGCGGTTGATCAGCTCCTCGATGCGTCCCGCATATCGAAGGTTGTCGGTCCTGCGCACCAGGGCCACGGCAATGTCACACGACCGCAAGAACTCCTCGTTCGATGACTGGCCAGTCTCGCGGTCGGCACGCTTCTGCTCGAGGATCCGGTATTCCGGAATCCGCGACTTGCTGATTCCCTTGGTCTTCTCCAGCAGTTCCGCGAGGAACACATCGGCCGCGTCACCCCTGGCGTCGATCGTGCGGATGCCCGGATTGACGAACTCCACCTCGCGCAGGTTCATCTCATTGTCATCGATGAACACGACGTCGGGCGCGCGCAGCTGCATGTCGCTGATGATGCGCTTGACGAGTTCGCCTTTGGGCTCGAAGGAGATTTCGGGGAACACAAACTCGTTCCACAGGCCGAACCGCTCGAGCTCGAATTTCGCCGTCTGCCGATCGTTCTTGGAGCAGATTGAGTGGACCACACCGGCACCGTTGAGCTGCCGGATCGCATCAATCCTTGACTGATGGAGGATCGGCACATCGCCTTCGGCCAGGGTGCCCTGCCAAAGCGTATCGTCCAGATCCCAAATTAGAAGTTTTGACATACGACTTTAAGATTGACGAGAAAGGTGCACGTTAAATTGAACAGGTGTCGACCCGAGAACATCAGATAGGCACCAAGTCGACCGACCCGCTGTGTGGCTGGGCTCTTGCATGCGCTCGAACAGACCGTTCAGGCATCGCGGGCCTGTCGCCTGACAGTGAAGAACTGCTCACCGAAGACGTCTATGCCGCACGCACTTGCAACTGGAATAGTCTACGGCGGGAGAAATACTCCAGCACGCTGCCCAGGCAACCGCGGTCATCGCAAACGCCGGCAGGCTCTGGCTGACCGCTTGCGCATCCGCGTACTGGAACCTGCGGACTGTTGAGATCAAATCTGCCTAATGCGCGACACAAATATGTCAATGATCGCTGCGCTGATTCTACTTTTTGATGCTGTCCTATGAATCTTTTCGATGTCACTGTATGCGCTTTCCATAATCCGGAGACGATCGTCTAGAGTCATGGATCTCATGTGCTCGAATAAATCCTCAACCGACGAGAAGTTTGCACAGTTGATATAGCTATCCTTGCTGACCACAGATTCGACACCGCTTCCGGTGCCGTAGTAAACCGGGACACAGCCCACACGGAAAGAGTCCCAGATCTTCTCCGTCACGTAGTTCTCGATGATTGTGTTCTCGAGAGACAGATTGAAGGCGTAAACCTGCAACGCTTCAAGCTTGGCGTCGTGCCAAGCACCAGCCCGACTCTCTCCTTCAAGGGCAACCGAGTTGGGCCAGTTTTTGCCGAAAACATGGCAAGCCTTGAACTTTCCTTGCAAGTCCATCGCCAACCTCTGCCGATATTCGGTGAGATCGACATTGACGCCGTGACGATATCTATCGTTGTATTTACGGTACGTTGCAAGAATCGAGCAGAATTCTGATTTTCCCTTCGCCAACTCCTTAGCACGCACTGGCTCAAACTGGGCAAACGGAAAGAAAAAAAGCGGATCCAAGTATATGTCGCCATTCCAGGCAGTACTTACGTGAACCTCACGGCCCGACGTTAAGTCGCGGATGGTCTTCCCACCCGCTAAGAGCCATGATGGCTCGTGTGTCCACAAATAGTACGTTCTGTTGAAGTGAAAGAAGCCCGCGACGTCGTACAGAAACCTGCCGACAAAAACATCCGCGTCCTCGGCGGCATCCACAATAATAATATCCTGGGGCAACTTCAGCTTATCACGTCTATGCCCCCTCTGAAACGGAGTAGACGTCATATCTCCGGCAAAGAATACTCTCTTCACGGCTGGCTGACCTTAGCGGTCTTTACGGCTTCAATATTCAGAGAAACCAGAACTCCGCTCTCCTTGTCCATATGCGGAATATAAGCCTGAGAATAGTCGTCCATGCCGCTATGCTCCGTGTGACGCCAATCCCATCGACGCGTTTCCAGGAAGCCTGCATCTCGTAGTGCCCGTGTGAGCGAAAGCTCATCAAAGATCACATGGTGAAAGTCGTACTGGTCCCGCTGTCCGCCGCATACGAGACCACATATATCTTCGATCCCGCGAGGAAGACCGCCAGACACATAAAGTCGGGCCGCGGCCGCGAAATCCGGCACTGCCAGGCGCAACACACCGCCAGGAGCCAGCACTCGCTGCCATTCCTGCAGCACGGCTGCATACGTCATGCGCCCAAAGTGCTCCAACACGTGGCATGCGTAGATCAAACTGACAGAGTTGTCCGGGATGAAGGACAGGTCTTCCACTCTGCCTACATGGTCGACGTGCGGAAGGTCGAGCGCGTCAACGTGAAACCAGCCGGGGATATGCCTGCTCCCACATCCAAGATGCAATTTCTCGTAGCTCACCATGCTCATTCACCATTCCTGTCTGAGGCAACGCGCAAGTTTTCGTACTCTCGCAATGTGCGTATCAGTCCAGCTTCCAGACTGACGCTCGGCCGCCAGCCCATAGCGAAAAGCCGTCCCGAGTCCATGAGTTTTCGTGGGGTACCATCCGGTTTGGAAGGATCGACCACGATGCGCCCGTCATAGCCCGCAGCCGCTGCGATCCCTGTCGCCAGATCGTATATCGATATCTCTTCCCCGGAGCCGACATTGACGTGCAGATCATCGGAGTAGTTCTTCATAAGGAAGACCAAGGCGTCGGCCAGGTCATCGGCGTGCAGGAACTCGCGGAGAGGTGTCCCCGTCCCCCAGATTTCGATGGTGTCTCGCCCCGCCTCTCTAGCTTCGACCACCTTCCGTACGAGAGCAGGCAAGACGTGGCTGGTGGTGAGATCGTAGTTGTCTGCAGTTCCGTAGAGATTGGTGGGCATGGCTGATATGAAATCGTCGCCATGCTGGCGCCTGTACGCCTGACAAAGCTTGATTCCCGCGATCTTCGCTATCGCGTACCACTCATTCGTCGGCTCCAGCGGACCGGTGAGCAATGCATCTTCCAGGATTGGCTGCGGTGCCATTCTTGGGTATATGCAGGACGACCCCAGGAACATGAGTTTCGAGACGCCTGCCCGGTGCGAAGCGTGAATGATATTGGTCTCGATCATCAGATTCTCGTAGAGAAAATCCGCCGGCCAAGTATCGTTGGCAACAATTCCACCGACCTTCGCTGCCGCGAGAAAGACAGCATCTGGCCGTTGATGCTCGAACCAATCCTCTACGGCACTTTGGCGCGTAAGGTCCAGCACATTCCGCGGAGCAGTGACGGTTTCGCAACCCTCGCGCTCCAAGCGTCGCAGCAGCGCCGAGCCTACCATTCCCCGGTGACCGGCAACGAATATCTTCTTGCCGCTCAGGTCAAACGGTACTTTCTCAGGCATTGCGGCGAGCCTCTGCCAAGTCGGCCGCGGCCATCTCCTTTACGAGCTGATGAAAGCTGGTTCGTGGGACCCAGCCCAGTTTCGCCCGCGCCTTGCCTGCATCGCCCAGGAGTGTTTCAACTTCGGCCGGCCGGAAATACTGGGGGTCCACCTTGACGACGACACGGCCGGATTCATCGCGCGCAACCTCATCAAGGCCATCGCCTTCGAAAGTGATTTTCATCCCGATCTCGTCTGCGGCCGCCCGAATAAAGTCGCGCACCGAATACTGCACGCCTGTTGCGATTACAAAGTCTTCCGGCTCGTCCTGCTGGAGCATCAGCCACATCGCCTCAACGTAATCACGTGCGTGCCCCCAGTCGCGGCGTGCATCCAGATTGCCCAGCTTCAGTACGGATTGATTGCCGAGTTTAATGCGCGCAAGGGCACGGGTGATCTTGCGGGTAACGAAGGTTTCCCCTCGAACTGGGCTCTCGTGGTTGAAAAGTATCCCGTTGCATGCGTACATGCCATAGGATTCACGATAATTGACCGTGATCCAGTAGGCGTAAAGTTTGGCAACAGCATAAGGCGAGCGCGGGTAGAATGGCGTCGTTTCACGCTGTGGAACTTCCTGAACTAGTCCATACAGTTCGGATGTCGATGCTTGATAGAACCGGCATGTAGGTCCGAGCCCCAGGAAGCGGATAGCCTCCAGTAAGCGCAATGCCCCCATGCCATCGGAGTTGGCCGTATATTCCGGTTCCTCGAAGGACACCGCGACGTGGCTTTGTGCGGCCAGATTGTAGACTTCGTCAGGCTTTACGGTTTGCAGGATATGAGTCAGGGAAGAACTGTCCGTCATATCTCCGTGATGAAGGACGAATTGCCCCCTTTGCCCCGGGGGGCCTTCCAAAAGGTGGTCGATGCGAGCCGTGTTAAAGAGAGAGGTGCGGCGCTTGACGCCGTGAACTTTATACCCCTTTTCCAAGAGAAAGCTGGCCAGGTACGCACCATCTTGGCCCGTGACCCCGGTGATGAGCGCTACCTTCATTATTGACGCCCTCTATTGAGCGCAGGCAATGGCCACGTCTTGTAATCTCTCGGACTGCCGGTACGGGACTCGCTGCGGACGAAGTGACCGCTGGCATCTCTTTTCGCGAGTGACATATCATTCCCTTTTTTTTTCGCAGATAAAGACGGGAGGACATTGCCATACGTGGCGTGACTACTCACACCAGCCGAATGACAGAGGAACGGCAAGTCGGACTTATTGCACCGGGCGATCCCTTGCCCCACCTGGCTCACCCCAGTCCGCGACCAGGAATGTTGCAGCCGCAAAGAGGACTTGGAAATAGAGAAACCCATGTGCTCTCCTCGAATGATCAGTAATCACAGCCTGAAAACGTTGTGCGCGCGCGGCAGCACACCCTTCACGTCGAAGATGATTCCGCCAGGCTTGAGGAACGACTCGACTGCTGCGCCGGAATCGTCGGGAACGAACTCGCGATGCCCAACAGCCAGGACAACCGCGTCGTACTGACCCGCGCCCGGGTCGGACAGCAACTCCACGCCGTATTCGTGCATCGCTTCACTGGCATCCACCCACGGATCGTGGATATCAACGCGCGCGTTCGTGGCCCGTAGCTCTTCGATCACGTCCACGACTTTGGTGTTACGCACGTCCGGACAGTTCTCCTTGAATGCCAGCCCCAGCACAAGGATGCGCGAATCCACGATGTTGATCCGCGCCTGCGCCATCAGTTTCATGACCTGGCTTGCCACATAGGGTCCCATCTCATCGTTGATTCGACGTGCTGCAAGGATCAGCTCGGGGTTGTATCCGAGCATCGCTGCCTTGTGGGCGAGATAGTACGGATCCACCCCGATGCAGTGGCCTCCAACAAGCCCGGGCGAGAACCGCATGAAGTTCCACTTCGTGCCGGCCGCTGCAAGCACCTCGTGCGTGTCGATGCCGATGCGATTGAAGATTCGCGCAAGTTCGTTCATCAGCGCGATGTTGACGTCGCGCTGGGTGTTCTCGATCACCTTGGCCGCTTCGGCGACGCGGATCGAACTGGCCTTGTGCGTGCCCGCTTCGATGATCGACGCATACAGGTCGTCGACGTAGTCTGCGATTTCGGGCGTGGACCCAGCTGTCACCTTCGTGATCTTGGTGACGGTACGTTCCTTGTCGCCCGGGTTGATCCGCTCTGGGCTGTAGCCGCAGTAGAAGTCCTCGTTGAACTTCAGGCCCGACACCTTCTCGAGCACCGGCACGCAGACTTCTTCGGTCACGCCCGGGTATACCGTCGACTCGTAGATCACGATATCGCCGCGCTTGAGGATCGAACCGATCGCCGCACTGGACTTCAACAGCGGGTCGAAATCGGGGCGGCGCGCCGTGTCGATGGGTGTGGGCACGGTAATAATGAAGACGCTGCAGTCGCGGATCTTGTCGAGGTCGCAGGTGAAGGTGAGCCTGGATGCGGCCGCCAGTTCCTCGCTGTCGACCTCAAGCGTACGATCGTGTCCATTGCCCAGCTCTGCCACACGCTCGGCACTGATGTCATAGCCCACCACATCCATCCTGTGCCCGAATGCCACCGCGAGCGGCAAGCCCACGTAGCCGAGCCCCACGATGGCCAGGCGCTTCTCGGCGCCGGAATTCTCGGTCATTTGTTCAAGTTCCTGTCATGTTGATAACGCGCGCACACGGTTGCCGAAGGCGGCGGGACCGGCATGCCGGTCGACGAATGCAGGCCCGTGTTCCAACGTGCGGCGGCGCAGCTGTGGGCTGGAGCCGAGCGTCTGGATGACGCGAGCCAGGTGTGACGGCGCCGCGTAGACCGCGGCCTGGCCGAATTGTAACCGCCAGCCCGGATCCAGGATCGGAATGCAGCCGGCCGCCATCGCCTGAAGGACGCCCGTCGGGGGCGACGACGCGCCCTCCGGCGGCGTCGGATCGATCCAGAAATCGACCAGCGCCAGGTAGGTCGGCTTGAGGGCGATCGCGCGATCGTAAACGGTCCATGGTGCGGGCAGACCATCCGCGTCGCGGCCTCCGGCAGTGGCCCATGCGAGCACTGGCCGCTCGTGCAGCTTGGCCAGGCGGTCCAGCCAGGGCTGCAGGCGCCCCGCCGGCGGGATCTCGACCCCCAGGACCGGCTCACGCGGCTCGACGCTCTCCCGCGCGGGTGTCCGCCAGTGCCGCGGCGCCACAGCGCGGGGCCACCTGCGGTCAGCGACGGGCGTGGCTGAGCCGTTGGCTGGCTCCCTCGGTATCCACAGAGGGTTGAGCCCGAATATGACCCTGCAGGCCCGCTCCGACAGGCTCCTGTCGTCACCGGCGTGCGCGCCCGACTGCGCGGCCGTGTCTTCGAGCAGAAGCACCCGGTCCACGTCGATGGACGAACGCAGGAGGGTCATGTAGGTCAGCAGCGCCGGTTGGGTGACCACCAGCGTCCCGACGCGCGCATGGCCACCCAGGTCGATCTCCTCCACCGCCTGCCGCTGGAGCAGGTCCTGTACCTGCACGTCGTACGGTTCGACGGCCAGGGGGGTCAGGTTGGTGAACAGGTCCTGCTGGATGATGGCGACCCTGCGTTGCGACTCCGCGATGACGGCGATTTCATCGGAGGTTTGCTCGGCGCCGGGCGAGGACAGTCGGTAATCGGACAGAAAGGCAATATCCAACGCCGCGCCTGCCCGCGGAACCGACTGGAACCGCGAGGGCCTGGGGAACTTCTGTTCCGCCGGGTCCGGCGTGCGGATCGTGATGTTCGAGTTGCGGCCATGCCACGCCTCGAAACTGCGGCGATACATGGCGCGCGCAGGGTGCCGCCAGCCGGGGCGGAGCTCGGCCCGGGACAGCGACCCCTTGCTGAGCCTGATGAAGGTCAGGATGTCGGGCAGCACGGCGATGCGCTTTTCGCCGAAATGCAGGCGAAGGCGCGTCGAAAACTCGGTGTCGGCGCCCTTGCGGGAAGGGTCGTAGTAGCCGATTGCGTCCATGACCGGGGCGCGCCTGAACAGCAGCGACGACTCATTGGTCCTGAACGCGGGAACTCCGGGCAGGCTGACAAGCAGGTTGTCGTCGGCCCGCAGGCCCGTGCAGTAATTCGCCACCAGGCCCTTGTCCGCACGCAGCATGGCAACCTGGCGTTCGATCCGGCTGGGGTGCGCCCAATCGTCCGAATCGTGGACCGTGAAGTATTCGCCGGAGGCCTCGGCAAGCGCCCGGTTGCGGGCGACGTAGGTGCCGCCGTTGCGCTCCTGCCTGAGCAGCCGGATGCGCTCGGGGTCAAGGTCGACTGCTGCGGCGAGGATCGCGTCGTAGTCGGCCGGAGAGCCGTCATCCACCAGCAGGATTTCCAGGTTTCGCCAGGTCTGGTTGACGATGGAGCCTACGGCCGAGATCAGGCTCGCGTCGGGGCACCAGCTGCTGATCGCTATCGTCACCAGCGGACCTTCGACCGTGCCGGCAGCCAGGTCACACGCAAGTCCGTCGAACGGGAACGGATCGATGGAAGCGACGCCAACCGGCTCGACGCGCCGCTCCCACAGGATCTGGTTCACCCGCGCCAGCCAGCGTTCCATCGATGCATGCGGACTGCCGGAGAACGGATTGGCCAGGTCGCACAAGGCGTATCTGTGCTCATAGCTCTCTTTTGGCAGCAGCTCGAGCAACGCCACCGCGGCGGCGTAGTCGGCGATGCACAGGGCGACCTGCAAGGCCGAGTTCACGTGGCGCCGGGGCAGGTAGCGTGGGCCATGCACCTTCACGATTGCCTGGTAGATGGCGTGGGCGTCCCGCCGATCACCCGCAAAGATGTCCTGCATGGCGAACAGCCTGGCCAGGCGCGACGCGACGGCCGGATCGAATGAACGCCACCGGCTCGCTTCGACCGACGCGGGGTCGCGCATTGCCACATGTGCGATGGACAACACCGCATCGAGTCCCGCAAGGCCACCCGATGCGAGCCAGGCCAACACCTCACGCGCTGGCGCCGAGCGCATGCGCAGTGCAGTGGCATCGAAAGCAGCGTGCTCCTTGGGCCCCGTGAGCGATTCCAGCATGTCACGAACCACCCTCGGAGCCAGGCCGCTGGCGATGCCGGAACTCACGGGTTGTCAGCTCCTGCCGCTGCAGGCGCAGGTTCGAGCGCCAGCACGACCGTCCTGGGACCGAGGCTATCGGCTGGCTTGAGGCGCGGGAACTCCTGGCTCCAGCGCTCAAGCATCTCCTCCTCGTCCGCCCTGGTCGCGTCGTCGACAACGACGATGCCGCCTTCGCCCAATGCCCCGAAAAATTGCGGGACCGCCGGATATCGCGCCAGAGGCCCGGTGGACGCCGGAGGGCCGTCCACCATCAGCATGTCGATCGGTGCATCCTTGCCCGCTTCTCCGATCGAGTACCAGGGATATGTCGCATCACCGATGGTTACATCGGCCAGCGGCGCGTCCCTCACTTCCGCCCACTCCTCGAGTCCGGCGCTGCGCAATGCGTCGCGCGTCCGGTCCGCATACTCGGGCAAGTGGTCATAGGAGATGATCCTGCCTGCGCCGATGCGGCGCAGCGCCAGCGCGACCCAGACGGTCGACGCACCGCTGCCCAATTCGACAACCAGCCGCGGCCGCCGCTCGAGCAGCAGCTGGACCAGCCCGTACACGGATTCCGGGTCCATCGCCCAGCCTCCGAGGAGAGGCGTCGGCAGATCGACCTGGAGTATCTGGCGAAGCTGCAGCACGGCCTCGACTTCACGTACCGTTTCGTACTTGAGCCACTGCAGTCCCCGCCGGGAGATGCTGCGCAGCTGCTTTTCGTCGCGGGATAGCGCCTTGAGCTTGCGCTTGTCGCCTTCGTAATCAGCCCGCAATTCCTCCAGGCTCTTGCTCGTAGCCTCGATTCCCTTGCTTGTAGCCTCAATGCCCTTGCTCGCCGCCTCAATGCTCTTGGTCGTCGCCTCAATGCCCTTGCTCGTCGCCTCCAGCCCCTTGCTGGTTGCCTCCACGCTCTTGCCCGTTTCCTGCAACCTGTTGTCGACGCCGTCCAGGACGGATTTCAGCTCGACGATCGCACCGGCCTGTCGGCCCAACTGCTTGACCGCTTCATCCAACGGCCCCTGGCGAGCGTCAAGCTCGCTGTGGATATCCCTGTAGACGCGCATGGCCAGGCTGGAGTGCTCCATCAGGCTGCGGCGCGTCTCCTGCGCGGCGTCCGCCTGGGCCTGTAGTACATCGGCCTGCGCCTGTAGTACCCCTGCCTGCGCCTCGCACAGCTGCACAGGGATCCCACCAATCGCCGTCTTGACCGACTCCAGCTCGACTGCCGCCGTGCGCTGGTTGCTCGTGGCGTCTACGAGCGCGGAGACCAGCGAGAGCTGGTTGGCAGCATTCACGGTGGCAGCGCCGGACTGCTCTTCGGCAATCATTGCGAGGGAGCGTTCAAGTACGGCAAGACCGCGTTTTGTTTCCTTGCGAAGGCGCACCGTCTCGTCCTGCGCTTGTCCGACCGCTCGCCGGTGTTCCTTTTCAATACGCGCCAACTGCTTCCAGAGTTCACCGGGATGCCGTTGCTGCCAGGATGCCAGCGTCTCGAGATCCGCCCTGGTCGCGGCGACCATCCGCATCAGCATGCTTGCCCGCTGGAGCAGGGCCGCAACCCCTCCGAACACCAGTAGCCACCAGGCCACCATCCCGAACACCAGGTACGCGGTGCTGCCAGTGAGGATTCCGGCCGAGATCCCGGCCAATCCCGCAAGCGCCAACGCCAATCCACCCAATCTCCGTACCGTGATGAATCTGCCCATCCGTCGCTCCACTCCGCTGTTCATGGATTTCCTAGGCCCGTCGGGCCGCATCGCCCACGCCCAGCATCGGCAGCAGCCTGGCGTAGCTTTCTCCCAACTTCTGTTTCTTCCCCGCTACCGACAACGCTAGATCCCGGCTGAGTTCCTCCCGCCATGGCGAAAGCTGCCGCACCACGTCGGTCTGCATGTCGTCATTCTTGCGGAATTCCCTGAAGAGCGTCGTTTCCTCGGTCCCTATGGGCAGCAACCAGTGCGCCTGGCGCGCAATCGCCACCAGCGGAATGCGCCGACGCCGGGTCTCCAGCGCCAGCCATACGTCCGCCATCCCCGTTGTTTCGAACCACGCGAGCTCCGGGCGCAGCAGATCCGTATGGAAGGCGACTGTACCGGTACCGAGCTGATTGACGATGATGTCGGTATCGAGTCCTTCTTCGAAGTGGAGCAGCGTCCGCCCCCGGAAGAAGCTCCTGATCGGCTTTGCATAGATGGTTCCGTGCAGGCCAACGATCACATTTCGTTCATAAAACTCGATCTTCCGGATCAGGCTCTGCACATACTCGGGCGGGTAAGCGATGTCATCGTCCACCGTGAAGCAGAACCCGTCAGGCACGTCCTGGGTGAAATGGAACTTGCCGTTGTCCCGCAGATCCGGTCCGCCCACTACGGCATTGATGCGCGAGTGCTTGAGGAAGGCGGGGACGTCGTCGTATCCATTGAGGTAGATGTTGATCGTATCCACCTGCGGCAGAAGGGCGGCCACCACGATGCGCAATTTGTCTTCACGGGGCGGGTATGTCGCCATGCACGCCGTGATCTTGTTGCCGTCATAACGGCCCTCGCCGACCAGCAACCGTCCAAACACCGGATATGGGCGCCGCACGACCGGAAACGGCATGTAAGGCCTCAAGCCGCGCTCGTCCAGGTGCTTGTGCCATTTGTCGCACATCGCCGCGTAATGCCTCCTCTGCGGCGAGAGGAAGCTTTGCGCCGCATTTCGATCCTGAACGAAGTTGATCGCATTGGCCGGGTCGCTGGTCAGGGAACCGTCCCGGAGCAGCGCCACGTACAGGACGTCTTTCACGTTGACCTGGGCTTCCAGGCCATACGTGATGCGTACGCGTCTCAGGAACTCGTCGTCTGCAGACGTCCTGACGGTATCGAAATAGCCGATCTCCTCGATCACGCTCTTCTTGACCATCTGGCTGATGTACGCCACACGCTCGGCGACGCCGTTGATCAGGATCGTGCTGCCGTCTTCTTCATTCTTCCGGACATGGTTGCAGGTACTCACGGCAACCCCTGCCCGGTTGAGCGCGTGAAACTGCTTCTCGATACGGGCAGGCAGCGAGATGTCGTCGCTGTCCATGAACGTGACGACAGAGCCGGACGACTTCGTGATGCCGAAGTTCTTGCAGAAGTACGTTCCGTTGTTCTCGCCGAAGCAGTACAGCTTGATCCTGCCGTCTTTCCTCTGCAGCGCTTCCACGCGCGCCCGGGTCGAATCGGAACTGCTGTCATCGACGACGACCAGTTCCAGGTTGCGCCAGCTCTGCTCGAGTATCGAGCGGATCGCCGCTTCGACGTAGTTCTCCGTGTTGTACGTTGTCATGATGACGGAGATGAGCGGCTCGCCCGGGTAAGTCACCTCCGCACCGACCACACCCCCCTTCTTCCGGGACATGTAGGGCACCCCTGCAATCCGGACGCTCTGCGGGGGAGGAATGGTCTGCGGAGCAGGTGCACCTGCAGCGCCCGCTCCGGCAGAACCAGCCTTGCCGGGCGCCGCAACCTGAGGCTGCCCCTGGCCAGAGGCCTGGAGCTCTGCCCGGCGGTCGTGCTCGCCGGTCGTCGGGTGGGCCGACGGCACCGCCCGGGTGATCTGCGGTGAGGACACCGCCTTCCCGGCCCGCATGGGCCACCGGAGTAGCCCGGATAGCCGCCGCAGCGCGCTGAAGATCCTGCCGTTGAGGAGGGCCTCGTGGCGCGAATGGAGCATGTCTGTGCGGGTACGCATCTCCGCCTTCAGCCGCGAAAGTTCGAGCGCCTGCAGTTCGATCTGCCCTGCAGAACGTTGCTCAACCCTGGCCAGGTGCCCGCGCAGTTCGATGATTTCCGACTGCAGCGAAGCAATCTCGTCGGAACTGTCGACGCCGCTGCGTCCGCCTTCGGATACTTGTTCCACCATGACCACGCCGTCCGGCTCACCGTTCCCCGCTTCCGGCACGACCAACGCCGGAACGACAGGGATCTCCGGTTCGACCCGGATCACAGGTTTACTCCCCGGCCCCAACTTCCTGGTCCCGCCGATGAGTGCCTTGAGCGGTGCCCGCTCGGCCCGGGTGCCTACGGGGATGAGCAACACGACGGGATCCCGCCGTACACAGGCCATGCTGGTGTAGCCGTGATTGCACAGGAAACCGCCCAGCCTCTTGGACTCCTCCGCGTGCGGTGAATGAAGCTCGACGACTGCCCGATGCTCGGCCGCGATCCGGCCAAGCACATCCGCCCATCCGCGGGCGGGTTCGACGGGCAGCAGGATCAGGCCTACGCGGCCCGACTGGCTGCCGATCAGGCCTGTCTGGAAAGCATGCAGTTCTGCAAGCCCCAACTGTTCAAGTATCGGGCCGCCCAGGACGTCGCCGCCGGCGGGCATCCGCCGAACCTGCACTGCCACCTCCGGGCTGTGCAGCTCTTCCGTCGCACTTTCGGGTCGAGCGTGGACCTGCAGAACAAGGTCACCGGTACGCACCAGCGCACCGATCACGTCCATCCGCGGGTCATGGAGTCTATTCACGGATTCATTTCACCTGAGGCGGGCGACGCCCGCACAAAAAACCAATGCACGAAGTCACTGCCCACCTCCGTCCTCGACCCGGAGGATCTCCCGATCGGCGTCGAGCCCGGCCATTGGCATATGTCCCGGCGCTGCACAGATCACCTGGAGCTGCGCAATCATGAGTTCGTACATCCTGGTCGCGTAATGGAAAGGGGCGACGCCCCATCTGTGGCCAGGGTCGGCAAATATACCATCGGGATAATCGATCACTGCGCCGACGCCGTTCCTCTGTAGATACCCGTACATGGTCTCGAGTGTGCGATTTCTTTGAGCAATCAATGCCTGGTTCTCGAGCGGCTCGCCATTGTCGAACTCTCTTGCCCAGAACGCACGGTTCACGATGATGCGGGCAGGCGGTACGGTCCGCAGCAGGCGACCGACACCCCGTTTCCAGACAGCGAGGTGCTGGTTCGTGCCTGGCGTCACCACCGGCCCCGTCCATCCGCTGACGCTGGCCAATTCACGCGAGAGCGTGAACAGCTCCGGGACGGTATTGGAGCCGCCGAACCGCGCCAGATTGAATCTTTCGTCGATGAGGTCGACCAGGAGGAAGTCGAACTGCGCTCCCTCGATGACCGAAAGCGCACGCTTGCGCAGATCGATATCGACCATCCGCCGCTGGAACCGGCTGGCGATGCGCGGCACATTTGCTCGCACGCTGGGGGGGGCGGGCCTGGTCAGGAACGCACTGGCCAGCGAGGTGCGGGCGATGTAGCCCGCCAGCTCCAGGCCATGGCCGGTCAGCGCGAACGCGTCCCGTGACACGCAGCTTCCCAAGATGAATATCCGGGGGCAAGCAGGCATCATGCGGGCAACCCCGCGGCCGTACGTTGTTCGGGATCCAGACGCAGCCCACGGGCGCGCACGCCATCTTCGTCACCCTCCCAGGTGTGCTGGGACGCATCGGCGCTACGCCGGCACAGAAAGCCGAACCCGTCGCCCACCGCGATCCTTATGCCCTGTCGACTGCAGTCGTCCAGGAACTGGGAGTCGACGCCACGCCTGCGGCCACTACCGAACGGGAGGCGGCGCAACACGTCTGTGGTGCCAGCCAGGGTTGCGCCACAGATCTCACCTCTTCGCCACCCGTCCGCCACGTGGAAAGCGAAGCCCAGCCGTGAAGGGTCGCAGTAAACGGCGCCATCAGACTCGAACCGCGTGAACAGCAGTGGCATTCCAACGACTTCCGCAGCTGCCATTTCGAGCAGGGCGTGGACTCGCGTCAGATACTCCGGAGCGTAATAGTCGTCATCGTCCATCTTTGCCCAGTACTCGCCGCGCGCGCGCGATACCGCCAGGTTGAGGCAGTCGCCAAGGCCAACGGACATGGGCGCCTCGAGCACGACAACCCGTCGACTTCCGGCCGAGAGCTCTACAGGCGGCATTTCCTGACCGTGGAGGACAACGATCAACTCGCAGCAGGTATGCGACTGCCGCCGGAAGTTTTCCAACGCTTCCAGCACGCGCTCGGGGCGACGAGTCACAAGCAGGCAGGAGAGCATGGACGTTCGCGTTGGTACGCGCACGTCGAGATCGCGCCGCATGGTCGTCAGCGCATCCAGAACGGTATGTCCGGCGAGCAACTCATCCGCCATCCTTCTGCGCCACACCGCCGTGCCGAAGTCATCGGAAGCATGTGAAAGGCCATCTTCCACGGAGGTTGCGAACGGTTGCAGGCTCTGCAGCGGCCAAGCTTCAGCAACAGCGGGATCCACCACGACGAGCGAGCCGCAGGCGGCCGCCCTCAACATTTCCTGCTGGATCCTCCAAGAGGGCCTGACTTGACTCGCGGTGAACAGTTCGGCATCCGCCATCTTGGAGAGCACCAGTTTGTCGACCCAGCTGACTGTACCCACCAGAACATGCGCATCCGATTGTGCGGCCTCGGCATTGGCAGTGGCGACATCCCAATAGCTGTCCAGCAACCAGACCGACGCGTGCGGGGACCCAACCCCTGCTGGCGTGGATGGCGCGCTTGCGTCGGCAAGCGCATCGTGGAGCACGATGAACTGCCCCGCCGGCTTCAATGCGGACAACGGGTCGGTCTTGAGTGGGTTGTGCAACCTCGGCTGGATCCTGGGGCCAATCAGCCCCAGCTTCCCCGGGGCCACGTCCTGCAGCGCGCGCTCATGGACGGCGCGATCGATGGCATAGACGTGGTCGGCGATGACAGCCCACTGCCTAAGGTAGGGATAATCACCAGGGTCACAGCGGAGCCACACCACGACTGGAATGCCCAGCGATGCGCATTGATCCAGGACCGACCGCACCGGGCCGCCTTCGACCCTGAGTTCATGCCGCCACCCTGCGTCCATGTCGTGGAGATCCGTGTCCAGGAGCAGGAACGCGGGCGATTTGTTGCGCAAGGTCTCCGATGCGTCCACCGGGCTCAGCCTCAGTACCGGCACGTCGAAGGCGAGCTCGGCAGCCAGGGTGGGACCAGAGATCACAGCGATCGCGTGTGCCGCATCACGACCAAAATTCCACTCGCGTGACTGGCAGTCCCGCCCGCACACGAGGGACTCGATCACCTCGTCCGACAACAGTCCCGCCAGGTAGGGGGCAACGTCGACGAGGCGGAAACTGACGTCGCCGCCGGTGTCGGGAAGATCCGTTCGCACGATCTCCGCGGGGATTCTCGCGTCGGGCTCGACCTTTGGCGCAACAACGGCCACCTCTGGCGTGGTACGCAGCCACCCGATCAACGCCCGTAGCGGAGCCATGATGCGCCAGGATGTGCTGCTCCGCAGTTCTTCGATCTCTTGACGCAGCCGGACCGAATCACGACGCGCTTGCAACAGCTGCCGCGACAGGCTGTTCGTCTCCAGCCGCTCACCTGCTCCCATTGGTATTACTCCCTCGCTCCAGTCCGCCTCGTCCGTCTGGATGGCGGCGATGGAACTTGGCCTCCAACGCTACGACGCCTGCTCGGAAGCCACGACCGCCTGCCGCTTGAGTTGCTCCTGGTACGCATGACGGCGGAGCAACTCCTTGTAGACGCCGACTACTTTATTGACCGAACCGACGCTCTTCACTCGACCATTGTCAATGAGGATCGCCCGATTGCAGACTTGCCGGATCAAAGAAAGACTGTGCGTTGCAAGCACCACGATTTTGCTGCCGCCGACACGGTTCATCATGCGTTCCTTGGCACGCTCCACGAACGCTGCGTCCCCGGTACCGATCCATTCGTCAAGAATCATGATGTCGTGATGCGTGGAGGTCGAGATCGCGAACCCCAGCCGCATTCTCTGGCCCGCCGACAACGTCCTGAGGCGATGCAAGGACTTGTGCTCAAGTTCTGAGAACGACAGGACGGAGGGAATAATTGCGCGCGCTTCCTCGAGCGGGGTTCCCATGGCCGCGCATCGAAGCAGGATGTTCTCGACCACGGTGGCGTCCGCATTGAAACCCAGAGACAGGTTCATCAGTGCATGTCTGGATCCTTCGACATGGATCCTGCCACGCGTAGGCTGATAGGCCCCTGTCAGTATGTGCAGCAGCGTCGACTTGCCCGCACCGTTCCTGCCGATGACGGCAAGCCTGTCGCCATCGTTGATCTCGAACGACACGGATTCCACCAGAGTCACGAACTGGCGCTTGGGCGCGGAGAACGCGGCTCCTCCCAGCACACCCCACCAGCTCCCCATACGACGTTCGCCATGAAGATACATGGGCACATCGAGGCCGACATTTTCCAGAACGAGCTTGGCCATCGATCAGATCCAGAGGGGAATGAATCGCGCGTAGCGGCGGTAAAGGATGGTCGACAGGATCAACATGACCGTCGTCATGATTGCCACGTAGATCCAGGTGACCGACTCGACGCTCCCTCCCAGGAAGGGCGACCTGATCATCTGGACCAGATGAAATGCTGGATTCACGTACATCAGGGTCGCCCGGATGCTCTCTTTGGGAACGAAGGCTGGATCCCAGAGAATCGGTGTCAGCAGGAAGCCGAACAGGAAGAGCGTCGTGGTCAGCTCCTGTATGTCCGGGTACCTGGCCCCCAGAAGTGACACCACTACCCCAAGGGCAACAACGTTGATCACGAGCAGCGGCACCGTCAGGAACAGCGTCAAGAAGCCCTGGATGCTTGCCATAGGCGATAACAGAAACGCGATCGAGACGATTGCGAACGCGGCGAATGCGGAGATTGCTGCTTTTGACAGCGCACGGAATATGTAGTCGGTAAACCGGGTCCTCCCATCCATGATGAAAGGGCGGTGCGACAGCATCACGGATGAAGTCTCGCCAATGACCTGGGTGATGAATCGCCAGATCAGATATCCCATGCCCATGTACGGCATGAACGATCGGGGATCCCGGCCCGAGAAGCCTGCGTAGAAGTTGCCAATTACCAGCACGGTCGTCGCCGGCGGAACGAACAGCCAAAGCACGCCAAGCCGGGACCGACGATAACGGCTGATGATGTCCAGCCATGCCGAAAAGGTCCAGAACTCCGGCCGCCGCAAGCTGCCAAGCGCATCGACCCACAACAACTGCCCACCCAGGGGTTTGCCGGCGGCGGCACTGCCGCTCCTGATTCCTGTCACCACGTTCGTCACGGACTCTCTAACCCCGCAGGGCGTGTGCGAGGTCCGCACACAGGTCGCGAAGGTGCTCCACCCCCACACTCAACCGCACCAGGTCATCCCCGATCCCCAGCCGCGCCCGCGTCTCTTGCGGCACCGACGCATGCGTCATCACCGCCGGATGGTTGACCAGGCTCTCCACGCCACCGAGCGATTCGGCCAGGGTGAACAGCTGGGTGCGTTCGCAGAAGCGCTTCGCTGCATCGAACCCGCCCTTGATGCGGAACGAGAGCATGCCGCCGAAGTCGTCCATCTGGCGCTTGGCCAGCGCGTGCTGGGGGTGCGAGGCAAGCCCTGGGTAGATCACGTCCTGCACGGCATCGTGCGCCTGCAGGTATTCCGCGATCGCGTGCGCGTTTTCGCAGTGCGCCTTCATGCGCAGGTGCAGGGTCTTCAGGCCGCGCAACGCCAGGAAGCTATCGAACGGTCCCTGCACGGCGCCCGCCGAGTTCTGCAGGAAGGCCATGCGCTCGGCGAGGTCGGCGTCGTCGCCGACCACCACCATGCCGCCGACCATGTCGGAGTGGCCGTTGAGGTACTTGGTCGCCGAGTGCATGACGATGTCGGCGCCGTGTTCCAGCGGCCGCTGCAGGATCGGCGAGGCGAAGGTGTTGTCGACGACGACCAGCGCGCCCTGGCGGCGCGCGATCTGCGCGATCGCGGCGATGTCGACGATCTTCAGCAGCGGGTTCGTGGGCGTCTCGATCCAGACCAGCTTCGTCTTCGGGCTGAGTGCGGCCTCGAACACGGCCGGGTCGGTCATGTCGACGAAGCTGAAGTCCAGCCCGGCGCTGCGTCGGCGCACGCGCTCGAACAGACGGAAGCTGCCGCCGTAGAGGTCGTCCATCGCAAGCACGTGGTCGCCGCTGTCCAGCAGTTCCAGGATGGTCGCGGTGGCCGCCATGCCGGACGCGAACGCGAAGCCGCGCGTGCCGCCTTCCAGGCCCGCCACGCAGCGCTCGTAGGCGAAGCGCGTGGGATTGTGGGTGCGCGAGTACTCGAAGCCCTGGTGTACGCCCGGGCTGGACTGGGCGTAGGTCGAGGTGGCGTAGATGGGCGGCATCACCGCGCCGGTGCTCGGGTCCGGAGACTGGCCGGCATGGATCGCCTTGGTTCCAAGCCCCCACGCCGCCGTGTCGACCGCCTCGCGGGGGTCCGTCATGTCGCTGAATCCATTGAATTCCGGGGCGGGGATTCTACCATTGAGCTGACCTCCGCCCGGGCGCTCACTGCACCCGCCTTCGCAACCAGTTCAGCAGGTCGATGCGGGTGATCAGCCCCAGGAACCGCTCCCCGTCGAGCACGATCGCAACCTGCCCGCGGTCGAACACCGGCAGCAGCGACTCGACCGGCGACTTGACGTCGAGGATGTCGAGCTTGCTGACCATCGCGGTCGAGACCGGGTCGCGGAAGCGGTTCTCGTCGCCGTAGACGTGCAGCAGCACGTCGGATTCGTCGAGGATGCCGACGATGCTGTCGCCATCCATCACCGGCAGCTGCGAGATCTCGTAGAGCTTCATGCGCTGGTAGGCGGTGACCAGCAGGTCGCCCGGGGCCAGCACCACGGTGTCGCGCTGCGAGTACGGCCGCAGGATCAGGTCGCGCAGGTCGCCGTGCTGTTCGCGCTCCAGGAAGCCGTTGTCGAGCATCCAGTAGTCGTTGTAGAGCTTGCTCAGGTACTTGTTGCCGGTGTCGCAGACGAACACCAGCACCTTCTTCGGCGTGGTCTGCTCGCCGCACCAGCGCAGCGCGGCGGCCAGCAGGGTGCCGGTGGACGAGCCGCCGAGGATGCCCTCCTTGCGCAGCAGCTCGCGCGCGGCCAGGAAGCTCTCCTTGTCGGGAATGGCGTAGGCCTTCTTGACCCGCGAGAAATCCGAGATCGAGGGCAGGAAGTCCTCGCCGATGCCCTCCACCATCCAGCTGCCGGACTTCTCGCTGAGGGTGCCCTCGTTGATGTACTCGGTCAGGATCGAGCCGACCGGGTCGGCCAGCACCATCTCCACGTTCGGGGCGTGCTCGGCAAAGCAGCGCGACAGGCCGGTCATGGTTCCCGAGCTGCCGCAGCCGAACACGATCGCGTCCAGCCCGCCCACGGCCTCCATCTGGCGCAGGATCTCCGGCCCGGTGCCGTGCTCGTGCGCGGCCGGGTTGTCCGGGTTGCCGAACTGGTTGATGAAGTAGGCGCCGGGCGTCTCGGACGCGATCCGCGCCGCCAGGTCCTGGTAGTACTCCGGATGGCCCTTGGCGACGTCCGAGCGGGTCAGCACCACCTCCGCGCCCATCGCCTTGAGGTTGAAGATCTTCTCCCGGCTCATCTTGTCCGGGACCACGAGGAGCAGCCGGTAGCCCTTCTGTTGGGCGACCAGCGCCAGGCCGATGCCGGTGTTGCCGGCGGTGCCCTCCACCAGGGTGGCGCCGGGCTGCAGCTCGCCGCGCGCTTCGGCGGCCTCGATCATCTCCAGGCCGATGCGGTCCTTGATCGAACCACCGGGGTTCTGGCTTTCGAGCTTGAAGTAGATCTCGCACAGGCCGGTGTCCAGGCGCTGGGCCTTGACGATCGGGGTGTCGGCGATGAGGCCGAGGACGGAGGAATGGATCGTCATGCGGGTCGGGTGCGTGCGGGAAAGCATGGATTATCGCACCGGCCCACGACCGCCGTGCTCACGGTGGTCGGCAGACAGCTCACGGGCGGCGGCGACCGACGAGGAGGCCGCCGCCGCCCGTGACGTCCAGGAACATCAGTGTTTCAGCACGTCGTAGAGACGGGTCAGGCGGTCCTTCGCAGCGAGCTTCTCGCGCTTCATCTGCGAAAGGGTGGTTTCATCGATCGGGAGCACGCCGAGTTCGGCATCGAGCACTTTCTTGTCCAGCTCCTTGTGGCGCTGGTAGAGCTGCTTGAACTCGGGATGGCCCTTGATCAGCTTGTCGAGTTCCGCCTGGGGTTGCCCTTCGAACATGGAATTCCTCCTGCGAACATGCAAACGCCCCGGCCGGTGAGGGCACGGGGCGTCGTCGGGGGTACAGACCGGACGCGGGGCGGGTCCCGCCTCCACGGCCCACCGGCGGCCTGCATTGCCGGGGGTGGGCGCCTGGTTCGTGATCGGCTCGGTCATCGGTCTGGCTCTGTCGCCAGGTGGCTGGGGAAGAAAGCTGCCGCCTGGTCATCCGACCCTACTCCTCCCCACTGGGGTGGACAAGGGCCCTTCCGGGGGCCACCGCATGCCGCCGTCACGGAACCGGCGCGGCGCACCGGACCGGTTCAGCAAGGTCGAGATGGAGCCGAATGCCCGGAAGCGCCGAAATCTCGTAAGCCTTTGATTACCGAATTGAAAACTGCCCGAGGCAGGTTCAGGGCGTGTCGCCGCCGGACTCCAGGCTGCGCATCAGCTCTTCTTCCTGGCGCTTGAGCTCGGCGGCCCGCTGGCGGGACGCGCGCAGGCGTGCGGCCTCACGCGAGGACACACCCTGCAGGACGGTTTCGGCCTCCTGCCGGGCCAGCGATTCGGCCTCGGCGGTCTCGCGCAGGCGCGCGGTTTCTTCGGCCTGGATCTGGGTCTGGATGCGCAGCCGCTCGGCTTCCCGGCGGGCGCGCGCGGCCTCGCGGCGGCTGGCCTCGAGCAGCAGGTCGGCGCGTTCGCGGTCGAGCCGGTTGATCTCGCGCCGCGCCGCTTCGGTCTGCACCGCCACTTCGGCGGTTTCGACGCGCCACTGCGCGACTTCCAGCGCGGCGGGCCGCTGCCGGCTGCTGCGCGTGGCCGCCAGCGCCTGCACGGCCTGGCGTGCCTGCATCCGTTCCAGCGAGGCCAGCGTATTGAGCGCAGGGTCCGCGTCGATCGCGACCAGGCGCTGGTTCAGGCCCGCGACCTCGGGAGTGTCCTGGGCCTGCGCCATCGGCAGCGCCAGCAGCAGGCACAGGCAGGCGGCAACTTGCAGCCGGGTCTTCATGGCGTGTCCTCACGGCGCAGGCGCTGCTGCAGGTCGGCCACTTCGGCGCGGCGCTGCTCAAGCTCGGCGCGGACCGTGGCCTCATGGCTGCGCGCGGTGGCCAGTTCGGCCAGCGCTGCAGAACGCAGCGCCAGGTCGCGCGCCTCGCCCTCTTGCCTGTTTGCCATCGCCGCCTGCGCCTGGGTCAGCAGGCTGCCTGCGCGCGCCAGCTCGGCGGCCGCGTACTGCTCGGCATCGGCATCGGATGCGCGCGACACCGCCTGCCGCGCCGAGGCAAGCTCGGCGGTAGGAGGCGGCATCGTCGCGCAAGCCGTGAGCGCCAGCACGCATCCGCATGCCAGTGCCTGCAGCGTGGTCCTGAAGTATGCGAAGCTTGTTGCCATTAGGGGGGCCGTGCCGTCTACGGGATGCGCGGCCATTGTCGACAGCCTTCGCCCGATGCGCAACGGTCAGGGCGGGCCATTGGGGATTGGTACATGGACATCGGCTATTTCCTGAAGCTGATGGCGGAAAAGAACGCGTCGGACATGTTCCTGACGACGGGCGCGCCGGTCTACATCAAGGTTGAAGGCAAGCTCTATCCGCTGGGCAATACCGGCCTGCCGCCCGGCATGGTCAAGAAGATCGCGTACTCGCTGATGGACGAGGGCCAGGTGCCCCAGTTCGAGCGCGACCTCGAGCTCAACATGGCGATCTCGCTGCAGGACTCCGGGCGCTTCCGCGTCAACGTGTTCAAGCAGCGCGGCGAAGTGGGCATGGTGATCCGCGCGATCCGCAGCACCATCCCCACGATCGAGGAGCTGCAGCTGCCGCAGGTGCTCAAGGACATCATCATGGCGCCGCGCGGCCTGGTGCTGCTGGTCGGCTCGACGGGCTCGGGCAAGTCGACCTCGCTGGCCTCGATGATCGACTACCGCAACAGCACGACCGCGGGCCACATCCTCACCATCGAGGATCCGATCGAGTACCTGCACAAGCACAAGAAGTCGATCGTCAACCAGCGCGAGGTCGGCCTGGATACCCACGCCTTCCACAACGCGCTGAAGAACGCGATGCGCGAGGCACCGGACGTCATCCTGATCGGCGAGATCCTCGACGCAACCACGATGGAGGCGGCGATCGCCTTCGCCGAGACCGGCCACCTGTGCCTGGCCACGCTGCACTCCAACAACGCCGACCAGACCATCGAGCGCATCCTCAACTTCTTCCCCGAGGCCGCGCACAAGAACGTGCTGATGAACCTGGCGTTGAACCTGCGCGCGGTGGTGTCGCAGCGGCTGGTGGTGGGCATGGACGGCCGCCGGATGCCGGCGACCGAGGTGTTGATCAACACGCCGATGATCCGCGACCTGCTGCGCCGCGGCCAGGTGCACGAGATGAAGCAGGCGATGGAAGAGTCGCTGGAAGAAGGCATCGAGAGCTTCGACCAGTGCCTGTTCCGGCTGTACAAGGATGGCCGGATCGAGCGCGAGACCGCGCTGCGCGCCGCCGATTCACGCGAAGGGCTGGATCTGAAGTTCAGGCTGTCTGAGGGCGGGAGCGGCGAGCACGATCCTTACGCGGACGTGTTCGGCAACGGCTGAGGGGCTGCGATCCGGTTACGCGGCTGCTTCCCCCGAAGGGCGGGGCCTACCAGAGCTGTCATTTCGACCGCAGGGAGAAACCTGCCATCGGAATTCCGGTAGGGCGGATTTCTCCCTGCGGTCGAAATGACAAGCCAAGGTGATCCGCCGCCAACCGCCCTCACCGCGGCGCGTCCGGCTGGCGGTCGGGGGCGGCGTCGCGGAACGCGGGCAGCTGCAGGCAGGCTTCTTCGATCGCGGCGATCACCGGATAGCGCGCCATGTCCACGCCGAAGCGGCGCGCGTTGTAGACCTGCGGCACCAGACAGCAGTCGGCGATGGTGGGGGCGAAGCCGTCGCAGAAGGTGCCGGTCGCCGGATGGTCCTGCAGCAGCGCCTCGAAGGCATCGAAACCTTCCGTGATCCAGTGCCTGGTCCAAGCGTCGCGCTCGGATTGCGGCACGTTCCATTCGCCCTCCAGGTAACGCATCACCCGCAGGTTGTTGAGCGGATGGATGTCGGTGGCGACCAGCTGCGCCAGCGCGCGCACCCGCTGGCGCTCGCGCGAGGTGGCCGGCAGCAGCGACGGCGTCGGCCAGACCTCATCGATGTATTCAAGGATCGCCAGCGATTGGCGAAACATGCGCTGCCCGTGCTGCAGCACCGGCACCAGCTTCTGCGGATTGGTGGCAGCGAAGGACGGCGCCAGCTGTTCGCCGCCCTCGCGCAGCAGGTGGACCGGCACCGTGTCGTAGGCGAGGTTCTTGAGGTTGAGCCCGATCCGCACGCGATAGGCCGCGCTGGATCGCCAATACGAATACAGCCTCAGTTCCTCGCCCACCCAACCGCCCCCTGGGCCGACCGACCCTGTCCTGCTATTACGTAGTGTCCGTGCTTCGCCGGACAGCGACGGCCCCATGCGGGCGCACGGCCCGAGCTGCCATGCCGTTCCTGCGCGCATCGCGCCGCTCATCCAGCACGCCATCGTCACCCGGCGTCGCGCTGGCCCGGGCGCCATCCATCGCGTCAGCTTCCCGCCCGTCAGGGGGCGTAGCGTTCGATCCGCTGTTCGATGGCGCCGAAGATGCTGCCGCCGTCGCGGTCGAGCATCTCGATGCGCACGCTGTCGCCAAAGGACAGGAACGGGGTCACCGGTTTGCCGGTTTCCAGCGTCTCGACGGTGCGCTTTTCGGCAAAGCACGAGGCGCCAAGCGAGGTGTCCTGGTTGGCGATCGTGCCGGAGCCGACAATGGTGCCGGCCGACAGCGGACGCGTCTTCGCCACGTGCGCCACGAGCTGCGCGAAGTCGAACTGCATGTCCACGCCCGCCTCCGGTGCGCCGAACCATTCGCCGTTGACGTGGGTGAGCAGCGGCAGGTGCAGCTTGCTGCCGCGCCAGTGGTCGCCCAGTTCGTCGGGCGTGACGAACACCGGCGACAGCGCCGAACGCGGCTTGGACTGCAGGAAGCCGAAGCCCTTGGCCAGCTCGCCCGGGATCAGGTTGCGCAGGCTGACGTCGTTGACCAGGCCGATGAGCTGGATGCGCCCGGCGGCCTGCTCCGGCGTGACCGCCATCGGCACATCGTCGGTGATCACCACGATCTCGGCTTCCAAATCGATGCCGTAGTCCTCGCTGACCACCTTCACCGGATCGCGCGGGCCGAGGAAGCCGGCGCTGGTGGCCTGGTACATGAGCGGATCGGTGTAGAAGCTTTCTGGCACCTCGGCGCCGCGGGCACGGCGCACGCGCTCGACGTGCGGCAGGTAGGCGCTGCCGTCGACGAATTCGTAGGCGCGCGGCAAGGGCGCGGCGAGCGCGTTCGCTTCCAGGTCGAACACCCCGTCGGCATCGCCGCTTTCCAGTGATTGCGCCAGCGCGTTGAGGCGCGGCGCGGTGTTGTCCCAGTCCTCCAGCGCGCGCTGCAGGGTCGGGGCGATACCCGCCGCGCGCACCGCGCGGGTGAGGTCGCGCGAGACGACGACCAGGGTGCCGTCGCGGCCGCCTTCCTTGAGTGAACCGAGTTTCATGCCTGCTCCGGAACGGGATTCGTGATTTCAATTGTAACCAGCGGGCTGGCGCGGATGCCTTTCGGTGCGCTGGCCAGGCGGAGGAATGTCAGCCCCGATGCAGCGAATGATCAGGCTGCGGCATCAGGGGCCGGCCGGGCGAGATCTCTCGCTGCGCTCGAGATGACACTTCGGGCGGTGATGCGATCGAGATGACACTTCAGGCGGGCTGCGGTCGGGATGACACTTCGGGCAGTGATGCGGTCGTGCCGTGGTGACGGCAACGCGCGCCCGCTCAGTCGTCGCCCTGGAAGGCGCCGGCGCGGAAGGTCAGCACCAGGGTATCCCGATGCCCTGGCGCATCGTCCGAGGCCGGCTGGATCGGGGTGGATTCGTGGATCACCCTGGTGTCATCGAGGAACAGCAGCGACCACGGTTCGAACAGGGTGAAACGCTGCCCGTCCGGGCCCTCGGCCTGGAACACCCGCGTCTCGCCACCCTTGATGTCGTGGCGCCCGACCAGGATCACGGCGACGAAATCCACGCCGTCACGATGCGCGCCCTCGGGCGTTGGCCGACCGATGCCGTCGGCGGTGTCGATGCGGAACTGGTGCGCCTCCACGTACCAGGGCTGCATGCCGTGCAGCGCCGAGCACCACTGGCCCAGGCCGCGCAGCAGCGAGGTCCAGGCCGGGGCGGCGATGGTTTGCGGACCGACCGGCTCGAACATGCGCAGCATGCCGCCGTGCAAGGCGTTGTAGTCGAGCGACTGCCAGTGGGCGCGGTGGGAGGCCTGCTGCACCTGTTCGCCGTCGACGACGAAGCAGGAATGGCGACGGCTGCGGTAGCGGCCGCCGTCGCGCAGATAGTCGTCGGGCGGCAAGTCATCCCAGCCCGGTTCGAGCGCGCGCAGGTCTTCCGGCCCCACCTGCGCAAGCGCCAGCACTTCTGCGGCGGGCAGTACGGCATAGCCGCGCACGCGGAGATCGTCCAGCACGCGGCGCGCATCGGACAGAGGCGGGAGGAAGGAAGCCGTCATCGGCGAATTCTAGCGTGCGGACGGCGGGGGTGAATGGTCTTCGGGGGATATGTATGCACTTTACGGTGCGTAGCTTCGGCGGGCCCCCACCCCAGCCCTCCCCCGCAGGCGGGGGAGGGAGTCCGCCCGCGCGTCCCGTCGGCCAACACGCCTCTGCCCCCTCCCCCGCGTGCAGGGGAGGGCTGGGGTGGGGGCACGCAGTTGGCGCGCAAACGAAAAGACCCGCCACAAGGCGGGTCTCTCGAGAACGCGGATGCCGCAGCACCCAGCTTGATGTGGCAGCCCCGGATGGATTCGAACCACCGAATGCCTGAGTCAGAGTCAGGTGCCTTACCGCTTGGCGACGGGGCTATGGCGCGGATTGTAACGCCACCGCAATGCGGTGGCGTCAGTGCAGCATTAACGCTTGGAGAACTGCGTGGCGCGGCGTGCCTTGTGCAGGCCGACCTTCTTGCGCTCGACTTCGCGCGCATCGCGGGTCACGAAGCCCGCCTTGCGCAGCTCGATCTTCAGCGTCTCGTCGTACTCGACCAGCGCGCGGGCGATGCCCAAGCGGATCGCACCGGCCTGGCCGGTGGTGCCGCCGCCAGCGGCGGTGACGAGGATGTCGAAGCTCTCGGTGTTCTTGGTCAGTTCCAGCGGCTGGCGCACGATCATGCGCGCGGTCTCGCGGCCGAAGAACTTGTCCAGCGGAAGGCCGTTGACGGTGATGTTGCCGCTGCCCTTGCGCAGGAACACGCGGGCGGTGGCGGACTTGCGACGGCCGGTGCCGTAATTCTGGGTGATAGCCATCGTTTAGATATCCAGGGACTGGGGCTGCTGGGCGGCGTGCGGGTGCTCGGCACCCTTGTACACCTTGAGCTTGCGGTACATGGCGCGGCCGAGCGTGTTCTTCGGCAGCATGCCCTTGACCGCCATCTCGATCACGCGCTCGGGGTGGCGCTCCAGCGCCTGGCCCAGGGACTCGGTCTTGAGGTTGCCGATATAGCCGGTGAAGCGGTGGTAGAGCTTGTCGGTCAGCTTCTTGCCGGTCACCGTGATCTTCTCGGCGTTGATTACGATGAGGTAATCGCCGGTGTCGACGTGCGGGGTGTAGACGGGCTTGTGCTTGCCGCGCAGGCGGCGCGCGAGTTCGGAACTCAGGCGGCCCAGCGTCTTGCCGGTGGCGTCGACGAGATACCAGTCGCGCTGGACGGTCTCGGACTTGGCGGTAAAGGTCTTCATTGAGTGACTCCGGGCGGGTGCCTGGTCGGGCTGGTTCCGTGACCGGAACTTCGCCTCGCGTTGTGGGGGTGGAACACAGAAGCGGAATTGTAGCCCGCACGCCCGGCGCGTGCAAGCCAGCGGGCTCCCGCGCTGGCGCCGGGCAGTGCCAGGCGCCAACATGGCGGCTTCCGACCGGCGCCGCCCCTGGGAAGACAGCATGCCAGACACCCCCGCCCCGACCCTTCCGGCCACGATCCCCGCCCCGCCGCGCGCCGCGCCGCGTCGTCTCAATCCGCTCGACCGCGTCCTGGTCGAGGCGCAGCGGGCGCTGGAGACCCTGCTCGGCCAGCCCGCCGCCAGCCGCGACAACCCCGCTGGCACCACGCCCGATGCCGCGCTCTCGCCCGGCGAGCGCCGCCACGCCGCGGGCCTGATGCGGATCAACCATGTGGGCGAGGTCTGCGCGCAGGGCCTGTACTTCGGCCAGGCCGCCGTCGCCCGCGAGGACGCCACCCGCGAACACCTGCTCGAGGCGGCGCAGGAGGAAACTGACCACCTGGCCTGGTGCGCCGACCGCCTGCGCGAGCTGGACAGCCGTCCCAGCCTGTTCAACCCGCTCTGGTACGGCGGCAGCTACGTGCTGGGGCTGGCGGCCGGGCTGCGCGGCGATGGCTGGAACCTCGGCTTCGTGGTCGAGACCGAGCGCCAGGTCGAGGCGCACCTGGACGAACACCTGCAGACGCTGCCCGACGCCGACCGGCGCAGCCGCAAGATCCTGCAGCAGATGAAGATCGACGAGGCCCGCCACGCGCTCAACGCGGAGATGGCCGGCGCGCGCATCCTGCCGCAGCCGATCCCGAGCCTGATGGCGGCCGCGTCGAAGTTCATGAAGGCGGTGGCGTACCGGGCCTGAAGCGCTGGCGACAAGCACGCTCCACGACGCAAAAGGCCCCGCAATGCGGGGCCTTGCCGTATCGACCATCCCGCGCGGGGCTCAGTCGATCAGGTTGCGCCCGTGGTACAGCTCCTCGATCTCGCGCTTGAGCCGCGCCTCGATCTTCATCCGCTCCTTGAACGAGAGGTTGCGCGCCTTTTCCTCGAACAGGTACTGGTCCAGGTCGAACTCTTTCAGGTGCAACTTGGTGTGGAAGATGTTTTCCTGGTAGACGTTGACGTCGAGCATCTCGTAGCGCGCCCTGATGTTCTTGGCCAGGTAGTCCTGGATCGAGTTGATCTTGTGGTCGATGAAGTGCTTCTTGCCCTTGATGTCGCGGGTGAACCCACGCACGCGGTAGTCCATCACCACGATGTCGGACTCGAGGCTCTCGATCAGGTAGTTCAGCGCCTTCAGCGGCGAGATCACGCCGCAGGTCGACACGTCGATGTCGGCGCGAAAGGTCGCGATGCCGTTGTCCGGGTGGGTTTCCGGATAGGTGTGGACGGTGATGTGCGACTTGTCCAGGTGCGCGACCACGGCTTCGGAGATGATCTCCTTGCCGGCGTCCTTCTTGTCGATGATCGGCTCCTCGGAGATGAGCATGGTCACCGACGCGCCCTGCGGATCGTAGTCCTGGCGGGCGATATTGAGGATGTTGGCGCCGATGATCTCGGCCACGTCGGACAGGATCTGGGTCAGGCGATCGGCGTCGTACTGCTCATCGATGTACTCGATGTAGCGCCTGCGCTCGTCTTCCGACGAGGCATAGCACACGTCGTAGATGTTGAACGACAGCGACTTGGTGAGATTGTTGAAGCCCTGGAGCTTCAGGCGAGGCAGTGGTTTGACCACGTCGGACGGTCCCCGGGCGGACGGACGAAGTGCGGAATTATGCGGCAAAGTGGGTGGCCATGGGGCAACGCCGTTTGCCCCGGGGCCACGGACGGCCTAATCTCGGCGGTTCCCCCGTTCCCCCTTGCATGAAGCAAAGCCCTGTGGCCCTGATCAGCAGCTATCGCCGCCCTTCCCATCCGATGGCACCGTCCCCCGCGACCATCGAACGCTTCCTCGCCCACTGCCATCGTCGGCGCTATCCGCCGCGCACGGAGGTGTTCCGCCCTGGCGATCCCGCCAGCACGCTGTACTTCGTCATCAGTGGCTCGGTCAGCATCATCACCGAGGAGGACGACGGCCGCGAGCTGGTGCTCGGCTATTTCGGCAACGGCGAATTCGTCGGCGAGATGGGGCTGTTCATCGAGACGGACGTGCGCGAGGTGATCCTGCGCACGCGCGTCCCGACCGAGCTGGCCGAGATCAGCTACGAGCGGCTGTACCAGCTGCTGGACGGCACCCTGGCCAACGACGCCACCTCGATCATGTTCGCGATCGGCGTGCAGCTGTCACGGCGCCTGCTCGACACCAGCCGCAAGGCCGGGCGTCTGGCCTTCCTCGACGTCACCGACCGCATCATCCGCACCCTGCACGACCTGACCCGCGAGCCGGAGGCGATGAGCCACCCGGAAGGGACCCAGCTGCGGGTATCGCGGCAGGAGCTGGCGCGCCTGGTCGGCTGCTCGCGCGAGATGGCGGGCCGGGTGCTGAAGAAGCTGCAGATCGACGGCAAGCTCCACGCCCGCGGCAAGACGATCGTGCTTTACGGGACTCGATGAGCGGCGGCCCGTTCGCGTATCGCGGCGACCTGCCGGACGCCGACCTGCGCTGCGTGGGCCCGATCGACGCCGACGATGTCGCCGCCCTGCTCTGCGAGCTGGGCTACCCCTGCGACGAGGAGGATGCCGCGCGCCGGATCCGCACGATCCTCGACAACGACCGCCAGGCGCTGGTGGTCGCGCGCGTGGAGGGCGCCGTCGCGGGGCTGGTGGCGCTGGATTTCATGTACTACCTGCCGCTGGATACGCTCACCTGCCGCATCACGGCGCTGGTGGTCAGCGCATCGGCCCGCGGCCAGGGCCTGGGCCGCCAGCTGCTGCGCGAGGCCGAGCGCCGCGCCCGTACAGGTGGCGCCGCCCGGCTGGAGCTGGCCAGCGGTTCGCAGCGCACCGACGCGCACGCGTTCTACCGCGCCTGCGGCTTCAGCGACGGGACGGTGCGGTTCATCAAGCGACTGGGCGACGCGTAGGGCGACATCCCCTACTCTTTTGCGACGCCCGCCACCGGCTCCCCGCCACGGTCCCGGCATCCCCAGTTGAGGATCGGCGTGCCCGCCGGCAGGGTGCGCCGGAACATCTCCACGCTGTCGTGCTTGGGATTCACCACCACCGGCGACGTCGCCGCCAGCAGCAGCGGCAGGTCGGCGCTGGAGTCCGAATAGGCGATGTCGACCTCGCCCAGCCCGCGCTCGCGCAGCATCCGCATCTTTTCCTCGGCGTGGCAGTGGCGCACGGCGACGATCGCGCCCAGGCGCGGCCCGACCTGGGTGCCGATCACCGGCACCGCCTCGTGCGCGACGAAGGCCAGGATCGCGCGCGCCAGCTCCGGCGGCGCGCCGGTGGCGATCACAACCCGGTCGCCGGCCTCGCGATGCCGGTGCAGCACAGCCAGCGCCACCGGCAGCAGGCGTTCGCGGATCTGCGCCTCGTGGGTGGCGACGTAGCGGTCGATCGCGGCGTCCAGCGTGCGTGGGCCGGACATGCCGACCGTCCCGATCCAGACGAATCCCGAAATGCCGTAGCGGCGCGTGGGCAGGAACGCCACCATCGGGCCGAATAGCGGCGCGGCCAGCAGCGCCAGCCCCGTGCGCCACCAGCTGCGCCGGATCAGCCAGGCGAACAGATGGCTGCCCGAGTCGCCGTCGTAGAGCGTGTGGTCGAAGTCGAAGACCACGCGGCGGGCATCGGCGGCATCGCTCATGCCGGGAAGAACAGCCCGCGCAGCGCCTCGCCCGGATCGGGTTCGCGCATGAAGGCCTCGCCGACCAGGAAGGCGTCGATGCCCGCTTCGCGCATGCGCGCGACATCGGCGGCGGTATGGATGCCGCTCTCGGTCACCAGGCGTCGGTCGCGCGGCACCGCGCCGCGCAGCGACAGCGTGGTGTCGAGCGAGACCTCGAAGCTGCGCAGGCTGCGGTTGTTGACGCCGAGCAGCGGCGCCGGCACCTGGATCGCGCGCTCGAGCTCGTCGATGTCGTGCACTTCCACCAGCACGTCCAGGCCGAGCTGCATGGCGGTACCGGACAGCTCGGCGAGCTGCGCGTCCGACAGCGCGGCGACGATCAGCAGAATGCAGTCGGCGCCCAGCGCGCGCGCCTCGTGCACCTGCCAGGGGTCGATGATGAAATCCTTGCGCAGCACCGGCAGCGTGCAGGCTGCGCGTGCTTCCTGCAGGTACAGGTCGGCGCCCTGGAAGAAATCGACGTCGGTGAGTACCGACAGGCAGGCCGCGCCGCCGGCCTCGTAGCTGCGTGCGATCTGCGCCGGGTGGAAATCGGGGCGGATCACGCCTTTGGAGGGGCTGGCCTTCTTGACCTCGGCGATCACGGCCGGCGCGCCGGCGGCAATCTTCGCCTCGATCGCATCGGCAAAGCCGCGCGTTGGCGGCATGTCGGCGGCCAGCTCGCGCATCTCCGCCAGCGGGCGCGCGGCGGCCCGTGCGGTGACCTCCTCGGCCTTGCGCGCCAGGATCTTCTGCAGGATGTCCTCGCTGCGCGGCAGCGTGGAACGCAACAGGTGGTTCAAGGCCGTGTGTCCTCTTCAACGGGGGTCGCCGGGGCGGCACGCGCCAGCCCCGGCGGAAGGTGAGCATGATCGCAGGATCCGCCCGTCGGGCGCGACCCCGCCCCGGGCGCCGCGATGGGGAGAGGCTTGCGCCTCATCCGGCGCCTTCGGCAGGTCCCTCGCCGCGATCCCAGCCATAGGCGCGCTCGACTCGGGCAATACGCAGTTCGAAATGCCGGTACCACTCGGCGCGGCCGCGCTCGCGCGCTGCGGTGTGTTCGGCATGTTGGCGCCAGGCGCGGATCGCGTCCTCGCTGTCCCAATACGCCACCGTGATCCCGAATCCATCCTCGCCGCGCACCGATTCGACGCCAAGAAAGCCGGGCTGCAGCTGCGCCAGCTCGACCATGCGCTCGGCGGTCGCGCCGTAGCCGTTGTCGATGTCGGTGCGCTGGGCGCTGAAGATCACCGCGTAGTACGGCGGCGCGGGCAGTCGGGCGAACGTGGCGGGATGCATGGCGGGTTCTCCGGATGCCGGGCGCGGTGACGCGTCAGTCTGCGCCCGCGAGCCGGCGCGTGACCGCGACGAATGCCTCCAGCTTCTGCAGCGCGGCACCGGAGGCAACCGCCGCCCTTGCACGCGCGATGCCATCGCCGATCGAATCGGCGACACCGGCCACGTACAGGGCCGCGCCGGCGTTGAGTGCCACGATCTCCAGCGGCAGGCCCGCTTCACCGCGCAGCGCGCGGAGCAGCATCGCCTTCGATTCGGCCGGGTCGGCCACGCGCAGGTTGCGGCTGGCAGCCATGCCGATGCCGAAATCCTCCGGATGGATCTCGTACTCGCGCACCACCCCGTCTCGCAGTTCGCCCACCATCGTCGCCGCGCCCAGCGAGATCTCGTCCATGCCATCGCGGCCCCAGACCACCAGCGCACGCTCGGTGCCAAGCTCCTGCAGCACGCGCACCTGGATGCCGACCAGGTCGGGGTGGAACACGCCCATCAGCACGCTGGGCGCGCCGGCAGGGTTGGTCAGGGGCCCCAGGATGTTGAAGATCGTGCGCACGCCCATCTCGCGTCGCACCGGCGCCACCGCCTTCATCGCGGGATGGTGGATGGGGGCGAACATGAAGCCGGCGCCGACCTCGTCGATGCAGCGCGCGACCTGCGCCGGCTGCAGTTCGATCGCCGCACCCAGCGCCTCGAGCGCGTCGGCGCTGCCCGACTTGGACGACACGCTGCGGTTGCCGTGCTTGGCCACGCGCGCGCCCGCCGCAGCGGCCACGAACATGCTGGCGGTGGAAATGTTGAAGGTATGCGAGCCATCGCCACCGGTGCCGACGATATCGACCAGATGCGAACGGTCGGGCACGTCGACGGGGAGCGAGAGCTCGCGCATCACCCTGGCGGCGGCCGCGATCTCGTCGACCGTTTCCTTCTTGACGCGCAGACCGGTGAGGATCGCCGCGGTCATCACCGGCGAGACTTCGCCGCGCATGATCTGCCGCATCAGGTCGATCATTTCGTCATGGAAGATCTCGCGATGCTCGATGGTGCGCTGCAGGGCTTCGTGGGGGGTGATGGACATGGCGGGAACCGTGATTGGGACTCGTGAGAGGTGAGGGATGGGTGGCGGGAGATCGAACGGTGTCATCCCAAGCGCAGCGAGGGATCTGCTCGACTCATGCCGCCGGACACAAGATCCCTCGCTGCGCTCGGGATGACAATTTTGCTTGGGACGGCAGCCCGCGTCCGCCGACAGCCCGGGCTTGGACGAGTCGCTGCGCCCGGATGGCAGCTTGTGTCCGACAAGCGCCTGCATCAGCGCGCGAGGAAGTTCTTGAGCAGCGCATGCCCGTGTTCGGTCAGGATCGACTCGGGATGGAACTGCACGCCCTCGACCGGGTGCTCGCGGTGGCGCAGGCCCATGATCTCCTCGACCGATCCGTCCTCGTTGTCGGCCCAGGCCGTCACTTCCAGGCATCCGGGCAACGAGTCGCGCTCGACCACCAGCGAGTGGTAGCGCGTGGCCTCGTAGCCGTCGGGCAGGTTGGCGAACACGCCCTTGCCCTCGTGGCGGATCGGCGAGGTCTTGCCGTGCATGATCCGTCCCGCACGCACCACCTTGCCGCCATAGGCCTGGCCGATGCTCTGGTGGCCCAGGCACACGCCGAGGATCGGCACGCGCGCGCCGAGCGCCTCGATCACGCCGACCGACACCCCCGCCTCGTTGGGCGTGCAGGGTCCCGGTGAAATGACGATGCGCTCCGGCGCAAGCGCATCGATCTGCGTGACCGTCAGCTCGTCGTTGCGCACCACCTTCACCTCCGCCCCCAGTGCCTGCAGGTACTGCACGAGGTTCCAGGTGAAGCTGTCGTAGTTGTCGATCATCAGCAGCATGCTGGTCCCTTCGCGCTGTCTGCGCTTCCTCGTTCCGCTTGGCCAGCGGGCGTCGATCTCGTGATGGCCTGACCTGGATCAGGGCGCGGCGCCCCTCGTCCGCGCAGGCTGGCGCGCCCGACCACAGGAGCCACGCCATGACCGACGCAGCCGGCAACACCGACTACACCGCCCATCCCTTCGACGCGCGCGGCATCGCGCGACGCTTCCGCCATTCGGCGATCTTCGGCGCGCTGGGTGCGCTGCTGCCGGGTGAGGCGATGCGCTTCGTCAACGACCACGACCCGCTGCCGCTCCTGGGCCAGTTGGTGGACCGTTTCGGCGACCGCGTCGAGATCCTGTACCGCCAGCGTGAGCCGGGCGCGATCGTGATCGACTTCATCGTCCGGGCCTGAACCGTGGGCTTCCCGGCGTTCTTCGAGCAGGCACCGGTGCTGCGCCTGCGCGACGGCCTGGCCGCGCTGCTCGGCGTCACGCCGGATGGGGTGATCGAGTATCGCTACGCGGATGCAGTGCGCCTGGCGGGCCACTCCTGCCCGACCGTGGCGGGCGCCTGGCTGTGCGCGGGCGCCTGGCTGTGCGCGGGCGCCTGGCTGTGCGCGCGCGCCGGGCTGCGTGCGCTCTACGGCGACACCCTGCCCGAACGCGGCAATATCGCGGTCAGCCTGCCCCAGGCCGAGGACGCGGGCGTGTCCGGCGTGATCGGACAGGTCATGACCCTGGTCACCGGCGCGGCCGGCGCCGACGGATTCAAGGGCCTGGCCGGCGGCCACGCCCGCAATGGCCTGCTGCGCTACGGCGATCCCGGTATCGGTGCGCTGCGCATGCGCAGGCGCGACAGCGGCCAGGTCGTGGAGGTGGCGCTGGACACATCGCCGGTACCGGTCGAGCCCGACCAGCGCAACCTGTTCGCCCTGGTTGTGCAGGGACAGGCCGACGCCGCGCAGCAGCGCCGGTTCGGCGACGCCTGGCAGGGGCGCGTACGCCGGATGCTGCTCGAGCATGCGGAAGATCCGGCGGTGGTGCAGGTGCGCTGGCCCGCGCAGGGGCGCGCGACGGCCGGCTGAGGCAGCCATCGTGCCGCAGTGTCCGCGGCGGCTGTCGATCGCGCAGGGCACGGTCAGTCCGCCAGCAGGAAGATCGCGTACAGGTGCTCCGCGATGTTGATGGTGCCCACCTCAATGCTCTCCGGCGTGATACGGCTGCCGGTGACGGTGACGCTGTCCACTGCGGACGGGGCGTCGAACACAACCGGCGGTTCGTCCGGTGGCGCGGGAAGCCCGCCCACGCGCCGCGAGGCACGCGGCCATTGGCCGGCTTGCACCCCGTAGGCAAAGCTGGGGGCAACGTCGGAGACGCTGTACAACCCCCGGATGCGCGTGCCATAGCTGCGCGCAAGCAGGTCCGCGGTGGCCCGTGCCTGCTTCATCGCCTCGGCCTTCAGATCGGCACGGAGGTCCTCCTCGCCCGAGTAGGCGGGCTGGATGCCGTTGAGCATCACCTCCTCGCCAGCCACCAGGCCGGACAGGAACCCGCGGGTGCTGTCGGCATCGGGGAACGTGACACGCAGCTGCCTGGCTGCCCGCGTTCCCTTGAACACGCGCTTGTTGTTTTCGTATTCGTACTCGGGCGCGATCGAGAACACCGCAGCGTCAATCGACCCGGCGATGGCGCGGCCGCCCTTGAGCGAGTCGATGAGCGTGGCAAGATTGGCTTGCACCTGTTCCCGCGCGCGGCCGGGACTCATGTCGACCGTGGCCAGGGTCATCGAAACGGTGAAGCGGTCCGGCACCACGTCGCGGTTGGCTTCCCCCTTCACCAGCAGGTGCGGCAGCGACGGCAGTGCGTTGACCTGTGCCCACGCCGGTTGCGCCAGCAGCAGGAGGACGAGGAAGGCGATGCGCATGGCTATCATGTCGAGATTCTTCCGGTGGATGTTCGTGCCGCGCGGCTACAGCCCTTTCGCCGCCTGCGCCACCGCGCGGAACAGCGCGCGGCCCTTGCTCATGGTTTCGTCCCACTCCTTCTGCGGATCGGAATCGAACACGATGCCTGCGCCAGCCTGCACGTGCAGGCGGCCGTCCTGGATGACCGCGGTGCGGATGGCGATGGCGGTGTCGGCGTCGCCGTGCCAGCCGATGTAGCCGATCGCGCCGGCGTAGACGTTGCGCTTGACCGGCTCGAGCTCGCGGATGATCTCCAGCGCGCGGACCTTGGGCGCGCCGCTGACGGTCCCGGCGGGGAACGTGGCGCGCAGCACGTCGGCGTAGCTCAAGCCCTCCTTCAGCCGGCCGGTGACCTCGCTGACGATGTGCATCACGTGGCTGTAGCGTTCGATCACGAAGCGCTCGCCGACCTCGACGCTGCCGGGCGTGGACACGTGGCCGACGTCGTTGCGGCCCAGGTCGATCAGCATCAGGTGCTCGGCGCGCTCCTTGGGGTCGGCCAGCAGCTCGGCTTCCAGCGCCAGGTCCTCCTCGTGCGTTGCGCCGCGCGGACGCGTGCCGGCGATCGGACGCACGGTCACCTCGCCGGCCTGCAGGCGCACCAGGATCTCCGGCGACGAGCCCACCACCTGGGTGTCGCCGACGTCGAGGAAGTACATGTACGGCGAGGGGTTCATCGCCCGCAGCGCACGGTACACATCCACCGGGCGGGCGTTGAAGGGCACGCTCATGCGCTGCGACAGCACCACCTGGAAGGCGTCCCCGGCGGCGATGTAGTCCTTGGCCCGCGCAACCGCGTCGAGGAAGCCCTCGCGGGTGAAGCCGGACTCGAAGTGGGCTTCGTCCAGCGCTTCCGGGCGCAGCGTTTCCGGATAGCCGGCGCCACCGTGGCGCAGCCGGTGCGCCAGCGCGTCGAGCCGGCGGCTGGCGCGCGCAAAGGCCTGCGGCGCGCGCGGATCGGCATGCACCACCAGGTACAGCCGCCCCTTGAGGTTGTCGAACACCGCCACTTCCTCGCTCAGCATCAGCAGGATGTCGGGCGTGTCGAGCTCGTCGGGGTTCGGGTTGGCGCGCAGGCGCGGCTCGATGTATTCGATGCACTCGAAGCCGAACCAGCCGACCAGCCCGCCGCTGAAACCGGGCAGGCCCGGCAGCCGCGGCACGGAGTGTTCGGCGCGCAGGCGCTCGACCTCGGCGAACGGATCTTCGACCTCGCGCGTTTCGACCGCTTCGCCGTGCTCGCTGACGGTCAGCGTGTGGCCGCGGAAGCTGAACACGCGCGTGGCCGGCAGCCCGATGATCGAATAGCGGCCAAAGCGTTCGCCGCCCTCGACCGATTCGAACAGGTAGGTGTACGGGCCGTCGGCAAGCTTGAGGTAGACCGACAGCGGCGTGTCGAGGTCGGACAGGACCTCGCGCACGACGGGGATGCGGGTATGGCCTTCAGCGGCCGATTGCTGGAATTCTTCTTGCGAGGTCACGCGACATTTCCCAGGGATGCGGGCGGGCGGTTGCGACGGCGGCAGGCCACCATCGCCAGCCTTCGCCGGCAGCAAGGAAATGTGGGAATGCGGTCGCGCCCATGGCGGTCAATGTAGCGGCTTTGCGGCCGTTTTCACAGACGGCGCAGCTGGTTGCGATCGCAACGGACTGTCCGGCGGCAGGTGCATGCGCACCCGGCCCGGCACGCAGTCGATGCGGAAGCAGGTGGACTCGACCGGCTCGCCGTCGAGGTTGAGCGCCAGCGGCGCCTCGGCGACGATTTCGATCCACGGCAGGCGCGCGCGCGTGGCCACGCGTTCCAGCGCCGCGACCTTGCCCTCGCTGATCACCGCGCCCAGCGTCGCGGCGATCTCGCCGGACAGTTCCGGTATCACGGTGAGGTCCAGCAATCCGTCGTCGACCACCGCATCCGGGCACAGTGCCTGGCCGCCGCCCGCCTGGCGTCCGTTGCCCACGCCCACTGCGATGAACTCGCCTTCCCACGCGAAGCCCGGCCCGCGCAGCGTCGCCCGGCTGGGCTCGATCCGGCCGAGCTTCGACAGCCCGGTCAGCAGGTAGGCCAGGCCACCCAGCAGTTTCTTCATGCCTTCCGGCGTTTCCACGGTGACCTGCGTTCCAAAGCCGCCGCTGACCATGTTGGCTGCCCAGTGCACCACGCCGCCCGCGTCCAGGCGCAGCAGGTCGACGGGCCGCGCCAGCTGCGCCGAGATCAGTTCGAGTGCCGGCAGCGGTTGGTCCGGAATGCCGCCGGCCGTGGCGAAATCGTTGGCAGTGCCCATCGGCACCAGGCCCAGCGACGGCAGCGCGTCGGCAGCCACGTCGCCATGGGCAAGCGCGGTCGCGACCTCGCTCAGGGTGCCGTCGCCGCCTGCCGCGACGATCGTGGAGGCACCGTCCTCGGTCGCCTCGGCGACATGGCGCGCGGCATCGCCATCCTCCCAGGTCACGCGCACGTCAATGTGCGTGCCGCGTTCGCGCATCGCCTGCACGGCGGCGCGCAATGGGTCGTCGCCGGCGGATTTGCCGTTGATGATCAGGCACCAGCGAGGAGTGGTCATGGACGGTGGGACAGGTCGGGGACGCTGGTGTAGCACGCGCACGTGCGCAGCGCTTCACGCGACCGCGACGCAGCGCGGGGACATGCCGGCGCGGTGGAGTCACGCTGCACTTGTCATCTTCGCGTCATGCACGACGCGCAGCATCGGAGGCCATAGCAGGGAAGGCGGGCGGGGGCTGGATTGCCCTCATGTCTCCGGCGACGGACCTGCCGCAGACAGGCGGGTCCGTCGCCAGGAAGGCCGCGGACCCGGTTGCCGCGATCAGCCCGGTGCCGAATCCATCAGCACCACGCCGTCCTCGTCCGCAGCCAGCCACTGCCCCGGCGCGATCACCAGTCCGCCGAACGCCACCAGCACGTCGCGCAATCCCTGGCCAAGCTTGTCGGTCTTGCGCGGGCACGTCGCCAGGGCCTTGACCCCGAGATCGAGCACGCCGATCGCCGCGCTGTCGCGGATCGCGCCATGCACCAGCACCCCGCTCCAGCCGCTGGCCACCGCCTTTTCCGCCAGCATGTCGCCCAGCATCGCCCGGCGCAGCGAGCCGCCGCCGTCGATCACCAGTACGCGCCCATCGCCGGGTTCGGCCACCGCCTTGCGCACCAGCGAGTTGTCCTCCAGCGCCTTGACCGTGCTGACCAGCCCGGCGAACGCGGTGCGGCCGCCGTAGTCGCGCAGCGGCAACTCCAGCACGCGGGCCCGGTCTTCGTACTGGTCGCACAGGTCGCAGGTGTTCATGCGGTGGCCCTGTCGATCTCCGAACGCATCTGCGCGATCACCGCTGCATAGTCGGGCTTGCCGAAGATCGCGCTGCCGGCGACGAAGGTGTCCGCGCCGGCGGCGGCGATCTGGCCGATGTTGTCGGGCTTCACGCCGCCGTCGATTTCCAGCCGGATCGGCCTGCCCGTGGCGTCGATGCGCTCGCGCACCCTGCGCAGCTTCTCCAGCGTCGAGGGAATGAAGGCCTGGCCGCCGAAGCCCGGGTTGACCGACATCAGCAGCACCAGGTCGAGCTCCTCAAGCACGTAGTCGAGCACGTCCACCGGCGTGCCTGGATTGAGCACGATCCCGGCCTGGCAACCTTCGGCCCTGATCAGCTGGATGGTGCGGTGCACGTGCCTGGAGGCCTCCGGATGGAAGCTGATCAGGCTGGCGCCGGCCTTCGCGAAATCCGGCACGAGGCGGTCGACTGGCTCGACCATCAGGTGCACGTCGATCGGCGCGGTCACGCCGTGGCTGCGCAGCGCCTCGCACACCAGCGGGCCGATGGTGAGGTTGGGCACGTAGTGGTTGTCCATCACGTCGAAGTGCACCCAGTCGGCGCCCGCGGCGAGGACCTTGTCGACCTCCTCGCCAAGCTTGGCGAAATTGGCCGAGAGGATGGACGGAGCGATCACGGGTGCTTGCATCGATGTCATTCCGTACGAAGTGAGGAATCTGCTGTCTTGCCCCGGGCGATTCCCAGCCGCGGAGGGCCAGCTAACGGCGGCGCTGCGCCATGATGCGGTCGTAGGCGGCGTTGATCTCGCGCGCCTTCTTCTCGGCCTGCTCGCGCAGCTCCGGCGCGGCGCCTGCCACCTTGTCGGGGTGGTATTGCGACATCAGGCGACGGTAGGCCTGGTCGATTTCAGCCTCGGTGGCCTCGCTCGACAGGCCCAGGGCGCGGTACGCCGTGCCGCCTCCGCCACCCGACGCGATCCAGCCCGCATCGAAGGCATGGCCGATCAGCAATCCGATCAGGCCGCCGCCGGGATGGCGCAGCAGCAGCCAGCCGGCGATGAAGCCCAGCAGTTTTCCGTACCAGCGGTTCATGGGGGCAGTGTAGCGTCCGCCGTGCACCCCCGGCGGAAATCGCACTACACTTGCCGGCCCGCCCGAAGGCTGCTCTCCTTGGCGACGACCCTGCTGCAAAGCGAACTGCCCGGTCTTGGCCTGCGCCACCGCGGCAAGGTGCGCGACGTGTTCGACCTGGGCGACGACCGGCTGCTGATCGTGGCCACCGACCGCCTCAGCGCGTTCGACGTGGTCCTGCCCGACCCGATTCCCGGCAAGGGCGAGATGCTCTGCCAGATCAGCAATTTCTGGTTCGAACAGACCGCGGCGCTCGTGCCCAACCACCTCACCGGCATCGACGTGGCCACGGTGCTGCCCGATGGGGTGGATCCGGCGCTGTACGCACGGCGTGCGGTGGTGACCAAGAAACTGCGGCCGGTGCCGATCGAAGCAATCGCGCGTGGCTACATCATCGGCAGCGGCTGGAAGGACTACCAGCGCACTGGCCGCGTGAGCGGCATCCGCCTCCCCGACGGCCTGCGCCAGGCCGAAAAACTCTCAGAGCCGATCTTCACCCCGTCGACCAAGGCCGCGGTCGGCGACCACGACGAGAACATCGACTTCGACACCGCGGTCAAGCTGGCCGGCGCCGATCTGGCCGAACAGGTGCGCGACGCCACCCTGCGCCTGTACCGCCACGCCTGCGAATACGCTGCCCAGCGCGGCATCCTGCTGGCCGACACCAAGTTCGAGTTCGGCACCGACGCCGACGGCCGCCTGTACGTGATGGACGAGATGCTCACCCCGGACTCGTCACGCTACTGGCCCGCCGACGAGTACGAAGTCGGCTCCAGCCCGCCCAGCTACGACAAGCAGATCGTGCGCGACTACCTGGAAACGCTGGACTGGGACAAGACCGCCCCGGGACCGAGGCTGCCACCCGAAGTGATCGAGCGCACCCGCGCCAGGTACGCCGAAGCACTGCAGAAGCTGGCGGGGATTTCGGTCGACTGAGGGCCAGCCACGGCCTCAGCCAGCCTCCACGTCCTCGGGGGCCTGCGCCGCGCTTTGCGCCTGCGCAACCTCCTGCGCCCGCATTTCGTGGACGATGCGGCCACCCTGCACCACCAGCACGCGGTCCACGCTGGCGATGGTTTCCGGGCGATGGGCCACGATCACCTTGGTGAGCGACAGCTGCTTCACCGCTTCGTTCACCGCGCGCTCGTTCGTCACGTCCAGGTGGCTGGTGGCTTCGTCCAGGAACAGCAGCTTGGGATTGCGGTAGAGCGCCCGCGCCAGGATCACCCGCTGCTTCTGCCCGCCCGAAAGCGAGCTGCCCATGTCGCCGATCAGGCTGTGGTAGCCCATCGGCATGGCGGCGATCTCCTCGTGTACCGCCGCCAGCCGCGCAGCAGCCTCGATCCGGGCCTGGTCATGGTCGGGATCGAAAAACGAGATGTTGTCGGCGACGCTGCCGGCAAACAGCTGGTCGTCCTGCATCACCGCGCCGACGATGGTCCGCACGTTGCGCGGCCCGGTCTTGCGCAGGTCCTGGCCACCGATCCTGATCGTCCCCGAGGTCGGCGCCAGCAGGCCGAGCATCAGCTTGACCAGGGTGGTCTTGCCGCAGCCCGAGCTGCCCACCAGCGCCACGGATTCCCCGGGCTCGACGCTGAAGCTGCAGTCTTTCAGCACCCAGGGCTCGCCGTCGGCGTAGCGGAACGACAGGTTCTCCACCTCGATGCGGGTGTCGGTTGGCGGCAGCGATTCGACGGGCCCATCCACTTCGTCGGGCGGCGTCAACACGATGTCGGACAGGCGCTCGCCGTGCAGCCGGAGCATCCTGAACTCGACCCACTTGTCGATCAGGGCCGACATGCGTCCGGCAAACTGGTCCTTGTAGGCCAGGTAGGCGATCAGCATGCCAACCGAGAATACGTTCTGCAGCGCCAGCACGGCGCCGATCCAGATCACCGCGATCCGCTCGATCCCGAACACGAACTGGCTGGCGCTGTTGAATCCGAGTCCCATTTGCGCCAACCGCACTTCCTGGTTGACCGTGTCGACCATCAGGTTGTCGTAGGTCGAGCGCCGACCGGCTTCCTCTCCCGCGACCTTCAGGCTCTGCATTCCGCGCAGCGACTCGAGCAGATGCGTCTGCTGCTTTGCAGCGGCGACCAGCTGCCGCTCGGTCCCGTCGCGGACGGGGCGATAGGCGAGCCAGCGGATCCCGAGGTAGAGCGCGACCGCCAGCAGCGTGACCAGGGCAAGCTTCCAGCTGTAGACCAGCATCAGCGCGAGGGTGACCACGGCCATCAGGCCGTCAATGATGGCCTCGACAAAGCTGGTGGTGAGGGTGCGCTGGATCGCCTGCACGGACGACATGCGCGAGGTCACGTCGCCCAGGTGCCGCTTCTCGAAGAAATCCAATGGCAGCCGAAGAAGATGGGCGAACACGTTGCCCATCCACTGCAGGCCGAGCCGCGAGGACAGGTAGACCACCGACCAGCCGCGCAGCAACCCGATCGCAACCTGCAGCAACAGCGCCAGCCCGAACCCCAGGCCGAGCACAGCCAACAGGTCGCGGTCGGCGGAGACCAGCACCTGGTCCACCACCCACTGCATGTAGAACGGTGCCAGCACCACGAAGATCTGCAGCGCCACCGACAGCAGCAGGATCTGCCCCAGCGCGCGCCAGAGTCCGCGCACCGGGCCGGTCAGCTGCCGGATCGACACCGCGGGCGCGGCCTTCTGCGGCCGGAACTCGTGACCCGGCGTGAGTTCGAGCGCCACCCCGGTGAAGTGGTCGGACACCTCGGACAGCGGCAGCCGCCGCTCCCCCGAAGCCGGATCGAGGATCGTCACGCCCGAGCGCCCGACCTTGGCCAGCACCACGAAGTGATTGAGGTCCCAGTGCAGGATGCAGGGCAGCTTGAGCTTGCCCAGGTCCTCCATGTCCAACCGCAGAGGACGCGTCTGGAATCCCAGCTGCTGCGCGATATGGATCAGCTGGCTGAGCTTGGCGCCTTTGAGCGAGAGCGAGAAGCGGCGTCGCAGCTCGGGGAGACCGATATGCAGGTCATGCGCGTCGGCGACCATCGCAAGGGAGGCAAGCCCGCATTCTGCGGCTTCTGATTGCAGGATCGACTTCAAGAAACCCTCTTCTGACTCTGATCAATCAACAACCATGGGTCGCGTCATGCGCAACCCATCTGCCGCGCAATATCAGGCCAAAGGACACGAGATCCTCCCGTATCGAAAGACTCTCGACAGGGGAACGGTGACCGAACCAAGAGAATCATTCTCACCCTCGGCAGCCTTGAACCACGCCACACTGACAGCCCATGGCGCCCAACCTACGCAGGTCTTCTCTTGGCCAGATGGAAGAGGCAGGCGCCTATGATCGCCATTGCGATAGGCTTGATGATGGTTGCCAAAGACACGACCTGCCCTTTCCAGAAGGACTCATATGCTGCGTCGAAGGCGAAATACGACGCCAGCAAGATGAACCCCAGTGCCAGAACACGATAAGCACCCGATGATTTCACGCCTACCCCCAAGGTGATAGCGCCCTTGGCGGACCAAGGGCGCTCGCTGTCTCTTGACGAAAAGGTCAATAGGCCAGCTGGTACGCCCACGTCTGAGGCGGAGATGTCAGGAAGTTCCAGGCAGATTCCACTGCGTTGGCTGCTTCAGCGACAGCAGACCCCACTGCATTGCCGACATCGTGGGCCAAAGATCCACCGTCAACGAGTTCGATTTCGTTCAATTCAAGAGTTCTCATCATCTTCTCCTTGGCGATCCTAGTTGCGCGCTTCGCTGTAGCCTTCGGCAAAGCCTTGGCCGAACTCATATGCGATGTTCGCCGCCTCGTAGAGCAGCACGGCAGCCGCAAGAATTGCCAAAGGGCCCGCTCCGCCCTGAACGGATTCGATCTCGTTACGTTGCAGATCACGCATACATTTCTCCATTTTATGAGTGCCATCCCGGCACCCTTGGGATCCGGGAATCCTCCCGGAAAACTGGTCGTTCCCTGTCAGATCAACCCACTTGCGACACGGAAATCATCATTTCCGATACAGCCGGTGCCTGCGTCAGCCTGGGGGCTTGTCTGGCCGTCATCGCCCGGACTCGTCACGGCACCGCTGACGATTTCTGTCTCCTCTACGGCCAGGGTGCGTCCGAGCACGCGTTCGCCATTCTTCTCTTCTGCCATCTCTCGATCCCCTGCGGTCACGGAATCTCCACACTCTGAAAGGGCCGCTGCCCCGGCGCCCTGTCGTCATAGATCAACAGGCCCGAGAACTGGCCGTTGTCCAGATCCCAGGAGCTGACCGGGTTGTGGTAGTTGTCCCAGCCACCGGTGACCTTGTCCTGCTCGGCCACCGCGAGCGACCTGCCCAGGATCCGCTGCTGCGGACCTGCCTCATTGCGCTTTTCCAATTCACACCTCATGTGTTGATGGGTTGGACGTCTTTTCCACTACCGACCGACGGCCGATATCGCCCCTGTCATAGAGCGACACGTCGTCGGCCATCACGACCTGGAATTCTTCCGAGGCCAGGACATCGGCCAGGGCGGCATTGCGACCACCCCCGGCAGATCTGAATCGCGGATCGCGCGACTCGAGAAAGTCGCAGAACAGGGACATCACCGGGAGGTCCGGACACCACAATTCGAGGAAGGCGAACTGGCCGACGGGGTTCACCTCGAGGAAGATCCAGTGACCGGCTTCATCGACGATGAAATCGAAGGCGCCTGCCACGATCCCCAGCTCGCGCATCATCGCCAGGCACAGGTCCGACACGCTCGCAGGCAGGTCGATGCGTTCGGCGTTCGGACTGCACGTGGTCTGGTGGCGGCGCCAGTCGTACTCGCCGTACTCCATCGCGTTCGAGTCGATCTTCACTGCGATACAGGTGTCGCCGAAGAACTGCGCACGCACCTCGAAGCTCTTCTTCACCAGCGCCTGGTAGATGCCCGGGCAGGCGCGCAGCAGCTCGTCGGACGGCAGATCCTCCGGCGACACGGGCGTGGTGTACGTGCCGTGCACCTTGCCTTCGACCAGCCAGGACGCGCCCCGCATCGGCTTGTAGACGACGCGGTGACCGGCCACGAAGTCCCGCACATCGGACGGCACGTTGGAGATCAGCGTCGCCGGGATCGTCAGCCCCAGCGTCCTTGCCAGGCGCAACTGCAGGACCTTGTTGCTCGCGGTGTCCTGCGAAGCGATCGGGTTCACCCAGAACGCATCGCGCGGCGCAAATGCGAAGCCCCGATAGAGCTCGCTGCACTCGTTGTATGCATATTCCCGGTCGGAGTCGTGCACCAGCGACGGCACGCGGATCGGGCGCGGCCTCCGGTACCACACGGCGGTCACCTCAGCGACATCGACCACCCCGTCCTGCCGTGCCCACCGCAGGGACGTTTCACCCTCCATGCCGGCGCGGAACGAGATCGTTTCCCGCTCGGGGAACGCCATGCCGATGCAGCGCGCAACGGCGTGTCCACGCGCACGCAGCATGCAGGCCGCCGCGATGGCATGAAGGTCGCATGGCTCGGTATGGATCAGGATCATCGGAGACTGTCTGGTCAAGGAAACATGGATGCCGAGGCTGCGCTTGCAGGTCCGTCGCGCAAAGTCGCCGCGCCGCAGGGCGCCACCGCAGGGGCAATGCCGGCGGCAGCCACCGGCATTGCAATCAGAGCCGGCCACCGGTCAGCGTTGCAGAATCCGGCCTTCACGTTCGAGCATGTCGCGCAGTTGCTCGATCATTCGCTCCGTCTCGCTGCTCGGCCATGACGGAATAGAGCCCGGCGGCAACGATGGCATCACGCCGCCGCTGACGGCTTCCATTTCCATGCTGTTCAACTCACGCATCTGTTTCTCCTTTGCCTGCCGCCGTGCGGCGTCTTGTTCCGGAACCTTGCCTGCCCCGGCTCGCCGGTCAGGCGCCCACTCGGCCCTTGAGCGAATACAGGGGTTCGAAGATCCATTCGATCAGGCGGCGCCGCTCACCCATGATGTCGGCGTCGACCAACATGCCCGGCTTCAACGCCTCGTCATTGCCGTATGCAGTCACGGCCTGCCGCGCCAGCGTGACCGTGATGCGGTAGAGCGGCTCGCTGGCCTGCGCGTTGCCCAGCAGCGCACCGAGTTCGCCCGAGTTCAAGGCGCTGCGACTGATCCGCGCGACTTCACCTTCGTGATGCCCGAACTTCTGGTACGGATAGGCCTGGTAGCGCAGCAGCACGCGGTCTCCCGGCTCGATGAAACCGATCGCCCGGCTCGGGACAAGCAGCTCGGCCTCGAGACCCTCGTCGCCCGGTAGCACGCTGAGCAGGCTCTGGCCGGCCTGCACCGCCTGCCCCTGCTTGACCAGCTGCGACGAGACCACGCCATCGACGGGCGCGGTCACCGCCAGCGCGCCGCGTGTCTGCGTCTCGAGCTGCTCCTGCTCAAGCAGAGCGAGGTCGCGCACATGGCCGGCCTCGTTCGCGCGTGTCTGGCCGGGCAGCTCGCGCAGCGCATGCTGCAGCTGGGCGATGGTGCGGCGCGCACTGATGGCTTGCCGCTCGAGGCCTTGCATCTCGCCGCGCCACGACAGCGCGTTCGATTCCTGCTGGTTGATCTGCAGCAGGCTCACGTAGCGCTCGTCCTCGAGCTGCCGCAGGCGCTGCAGGGTCTCGTCGGCGATGCGGATCTGTTCGCGGCGCGTGTCGATCTCGGCCTCGATCTGTGTCAACTCACTGCGTGCCACCGCAAGTTGCGCGCGGAACCCGGATGCCTGCACGCCAAGCAGTTCGCGCTGCGCGTCCTGCCCGTCGGCCAGGCCTTCGAGACGACGCTCAAGGCGCTGTTCGAGCGCCGCGAGGGTGTCGCCGCCGGCGACGGTCGCACGCGGCACGGTGACGACCGCCAGCCGCTGACCCTCGCGCACCCTGGTGCCCTCTGCCACGTCCAGTGTCGATACGACGCCGGTCGACGGCGCGAGCACGCTTGCAAGTCCCTTGGCCGACACCAGCTGGCCCGTCACCGTCGAGCGGCGCGTGTACGTGCCAAGCGTCAGGAACAGCGCAACCACCAGGCCGGATACGACCGCAGCGAGAGTCAGCATCCACAGCCGTGTCGGCTGCGCCAGCGAAATTCCCCCGAGCCAACCTGCGCGCTTGGCATCAAGCGCTTCCTTCCGGAACAAGTCCCCCGACATCCAAGCCCATCCCCCTATGACTGAGCCAACAGTCGCCGCCGGGTATGACGAAGGCAAGCACCGGCACAGGCGCGTCGATGTCAGCATCGCTGACGCAGGAGGGTTGCGATGCGCGATTGCGCGGATGCTGCGCAAGGCTGTCAGCGCAACGCGGCAACTTGCGTCAATTTCGATGACCCGTCAGACGTGGTGGCGGCCTTCACACGAAAGACGAAGCAACGGAGCAAGGGGCGAACCGACACTCGCCAGCGACGGCTGCGAGCGCAACCAGGTTCGAGCGGTTGCGCCAGTATTGGTGAACAGTCAACATTGATGACGTTCGGCGGAGAGTCGAGCGTTCTTCAGGGAACTGTTATGGACACGACAGGGGAGTTGCCGCGGGATGAGGCTGTGCACCAGGATCCGGACCGCGCGACGTCGCGCCACTCTTTCACAGGCCGAACTGGCCAACAGCCTGGGCGTTAGCCGGACGGCGGTCGCCAACTGGGAGAGCGACAAGGTGCGCTCCTGTCCCTCGGGCGAGCGGATCGCGGAGATCGCGGTGCTGGCCGGCGTGTCGTGGGAATGGCTGGCCACCGGCCGCGGCCCTGCGGCGGTGTCGACGGAGGCGGTGCCCGCGGTGGACGCGGATTTCGTCGACTGTCCGATCGAGCGGACGCTGCTGGCCGGGTTCCGCGCCGGCAACGAACCGATCCGGCGTGCGCTGTTGACCATCGCCGAGGCCCAGCTGCCATCCCGCGGCAGGCCATAGGACCACCGGCAGCTGCCCGGGGGTCTGCGTGAACCAGGTGCCCGCGCTATGCTGGGCGACACTGCCGACAAGCCTCGCAAGGGAGCGTTCATGAGCGCGATCAACGGTGAATCCGACCGCCCCATCGACCGCTGGTTCGACAGCTATTCGGGCGACCACCGCAACCACGCCAACCAGTGGATCCACGTGTTCGCGGTGCCGCTGATCCTGTGGAGCGTGATCGCGCTGCTGTGGTGCATCCCGGTGCCGGCCGAAAGCGGGTTCCGCTCCGGGCTGTGGGCAGGGCTGGCCTGCTTCGCTGCCTGGATGTTCTATTTCCGCGCCTCGCGCCCGATCGGCTTCGGCATGCTCGCGGTGTTCGTGGCGATGCTGTGGCTGAGCTTCTGGATCGAGCGCATGCAGGGCACCCGCTTTCTGCTGTGGCTGGCGGTGGGCGTGTTCGTGGTGGCGTGGATCGCGCAGTTCGTCGGCCACAGCAAGCTGCTGGAAGGCAGGAAGCCGAGCTTCTTCACCGACCTGCGCTACCTGCTGATCGGCCCGGCCTGGGTGCTGTCGAAGCTGTATCGCCGGCTCGGCCTGCGCTGGTGACCCCATGACCGCCGGCGCCGGTCTGCGCGGGCGCGACCTGGCGCTGGCGCTGCTGATCTGCCTGTGCTGGGCGTTCAATTTCCTGACCTCGGCGCACGCGCTGCAGGAGATTCCGCCATTCCTGTTCACCGCGCTGCGCATGGCCATCGTGGTGCTGTTGCTGGGCGCGTTCATGCGTCCGCCGCCGCGCTCGCAGTGGCCGCGGCTGGCCGGGATCGCGCTGTTCACAGGCGTACTGCACTTCGGTACCAGCTTCCTGGCGCTCAAGCTGGCCGGCAACCTGTCATCGCCCGCCATCGTCACCCAGACCTATGTGCCGATGGCGATGCTGCTGGCGTGGTGGTGGCTGGGGGAGCGTTTCGCCTGGCGCACGGCGCTGGGCATCACCCTGAGTTTTGCCGGGGTGCTGGTGCTGGGCTTCGATCCGATGGTGCTCGACCAGCCGCTGGCGCTGGTGGTGATGCTGTTCTCGTCGCTGATGGTGGCGATCGGCACGGTGCTGATGCGGCGACTGAGCGGCGTGGGCGTGGTCGACCAGCAGGGCTGGACCGCGGCGCTGAGCCTGCTGCCGCTGCTGGCGATCAGCGCGGTGTTCGAGCCGGACGGGTTCGCGGCGCTGCGCGAGGCCACGTGGGTGGGCTGGGGTGGCGCGCTGTACGCGGCGGTGTTTGCGTCCGTGCTCGGGCACGGGCTGTTTTTCTGGCTGGTGCAGCGCCATCCGGTGGCGCAGGTGACGCCCTACCTGCTGCTCACCCCGGTGTTCGCGGTGCTGCTGGGCATCGTGTTCTGGGGCGATCGGCCGGGGCCTGCGCTGTGGATCGGCGGGGCGATGGTGCTGGGCGGGGTATTGGTGATCGCCATCCGCACCCTGCAAAAGGCGCGGCCGCCGGTGGCCGAAGTCACGCCGGAGGTGTGAACATCGCGGCGGTCGGGGCGAAGGCGCGCGGCGCGTAGCCGAAGTCGCGCCGTGCCGGGCCGTCATCGAAGGCCAGGTCCTCGCGCATCCGCGCCAGCGCCGCATCGCCGAAGCCCGACGCCATCCCGGCCAGCCGCGCCGGCGCCAGCAGCATGCGGAACAGCGGCGGCGGCAGGGTCCACAGGCGCGGCCGCTCCGGCAGCGAGGCCAGCACCCGCGCCACCATGTCGCGATAGGCCATGGTTTCGCCGCCGGGCAGGGCGTAGGCGTGGCCGTGCGTGGTCGCGACGTCGAGGCAGGCGATGGCGGCGGCGGCAAGATCGTCCACGTGCACCGGCTGGCGCAGCCCGCAGGCATCGCGCGGCAGGGCGAAGCCGTGCAGGCGGCGGGCGAGCGCGGCGATCCGGGTGAGGGTGGCATCGCGGCCGGCGCCGTAGACCAGGGTCGGGCGCAGCACGGTGGCGTGCGCGTCGCGGGCCGCGGCGGCCGCGAACAGGGTCTCCTCCGCCGCACGCAGCCGTGCCGCCACGTCGCGTTCGGCGGCGTCGGCCGAGTCGCGCTTGACCTCGACGCTGGTGGAACCGAATGCGATCACGCGCCTGCAGTCGGGCGCGACCCGCGCCAACCACTGTGCAAAACCATCGAGCGGTCCGCAGCTGAGGATCACGTCGACCGCCGGCGGCAGCGGGCCCGTTGCCGCCAGCTCGCCCACCTGCCAGCGCACGCCGGGAAGCGCGGGTTGCGCCTCCCGCGACAGTGCCAGCACCACCCAGCCTGCTTCTGACAATCGCCTCAGCAGCGGCCGGCCGATCTGGCCGCTGCCGCCGAAGACCAGCGCCACCGGCGGGCGCGCGGCGCCGGCTTCCGGGAATTGCGATGCATGCGGGGCATGGTCGGCCATGCGGGAAGGATACGGCCCGAATGCAGCGGAGGTCGGCAACGCGACCCCGGCCGCAGCAGCGGTCACGGCCGGATGTACGCTCGCCGCCGCCGCGGCGCCCGCGCGCGCCGGTCAGCGGCCGACGGCCGCGAACCGTCGGTTAAACTCGGCGGCCGACCCGCGGCGCCAGGCCGTGCGGTCCTCCCGCTTTCACCGGACCCTGGATGCTGCTGTTCCTCCTCGCCCTGCCTTTTGCGGCGGCGCTGGCCATTGCCCTGGCCCGCGGCGCCTCGCGCCGGACCGTCGCCTGGCTGGCGGCGGCCGCACCGCTGCTGGGCCTGGGCGTGCTGGCCTGGCTGACGCCGACGGTGATGGATGGTGCGCCCCTGCAGTCGAGTCTGGGCTGGCTGCCGGAGGGCGGGCTGGCGCTGTCGCTGCACCTGGACGGCCTGGCCTGGATGTTCGCCGGCCTGGTGCTGGGCATTGGCGCGCTGATCGTGCTGTACGCGCACTACTACCTGGCCGAGGAGGACAGCGCCTCGCGCTTCTTCGGTTACCTGATGCTGTTCATGGGCGCCATGCTGGGCGTGGTGCTGGCGCACAACATGCTGCTGCTGGTGGTGTTCTGGGAGCTGACCAGCATCAGCTCGTTCCTGCTGATCGGCTTCTGGACCGGCCGCCAGGATGCCCGCCAGGGCGCGCGCATGGCGCTGACCATCACCGGCATGGGCGGGCTCGCGCTGCTGGGCGGCGTGCTGCTGATCGGCCGGGTCACCGGCAGCTACGAGCTGGACGTGGTGCTGGCCTCGGGCGATGCGATCCGCGCCAGCACGCTGTACCCGGCGATCCTGGCGCTGGTGCTGGCCGGCGTGTTCACCAAGAGCGCGCAGTTCCCGCTGCACTTCTGGCTGCCGCAGGCGATGGCGGCGCCGACGCCGGTGTCGGCCTACCTGCACTCGGCGACGATGGTGAAGGCCGGCGTGTTCCTGCTGGCACGGCTGCATCCGGCGCTGGCCGGCACCGACCTGTTCTTCTACGTGGTCTCGAGCGTCGGCGCGATCACCCTGCTGGTCGGCGCCTGGTACGCGATCTTCCAGCATGACCTCAAGGGCCTGCTGGCGTATTCCACCATCTCGCACCTGGGCCTGATCACCCTGCTGTTCGGCCTGTCCACGCCGATGGCGGTGGTGGCCGGCGTGTTCCACATCATCAACCACGCCACGTTCAAGGCCTCGCTGTTCATGGCCGCGGGCATCATCGACCACGAATGCGGCACCCGCGACCTGCGCCGGCTGGGCAACCTGCGCAGGTACATGCCGTATACCGCGGCCCTTGCGATCGTGGCCTCGCTGGCGATGGCGGGCATCCCGCTGCTCAACGGCTTCCTGTCCAAGGAGATGTTCTTCGCCGAGGCATTGCAGGCCGGCGAGCGCAATATCTTCCGCATCGCGATCAGCATCGCCGCACTGCTGTACGGCGTGTTCGGCGTGGCCTACAGCCTGCGCTTCGTGCACGACGCCTTCTTCGGGCGCGGCCCGCGTGCGCTGCCGCTGGAGCCCCACGAACCGCCGGTGTGGATGCAGGTGCCAGTCGCGATCCTGGTGGCGCTGTGCCTGGCGGTCGGCATCCTGCCCGCGCTGGTGATCGGACCGGTGTTGAAGACCGCCGTGGCCGGCACGCTCGGCACGGCCGCGCCGGAGTTCTCGCTGGCGGTGTGGCACGGCTGGAACCTGCCGCTGGCGATGAGCATCGCCGGTGTACTGGGCGGCCTGCTGTTCTACTTCGCGCTGCGCCGGCTGTTCACGGTGCACGACGCACTGCTGCGCACCTGGGGGCGGCACCTGTACCACGTCAATGTCGAGAAGCTGTTCAACGCCGCCTGGCGCTTCACCGGGCGGGTGGCGGCCGGCGGCATCCGCCGCAGCCTGTTCTGGATGATCGTGGTGGTGCTGGTGGTCGGCGCGACGCCCTTCGTCGGCAAGGAGGCCGCGCTGTTGGTCGACCTGCCCGGGCCGCAGCCGATGCCGTTGCTGGGCTGGATCCTGTGGGCGGTGCTGGTGGTTTCGACCCTGGCCATCGTGTCCTGGCACGGCAAGCGCCTGACCGCGCTGATCGTGATCGGCGCGGTCGGCCTGATGGTCAGCGTCGCCTTCGCGATGCTGTCGGCGCCCGATCTGGCACTCACCCAGCTGCTGGTGGAGATGGTGACCGTCGGGCTGATGATGATGGCGCTCAACTACCTGCCCAAGCAGTCGAAGCAGGCGCGCACGCCGTTCCGGCGCTGGCGCGATGCGCTGATCTCGGCGGTGGCCGGCATCGGCTGCGCGGGGCTGGCCTACGCGATGCTGGTCCGCGATCCGGGCGACACGGTCTCGGCCGAGATGCTGGCCCGCGCGCTGCCGGAAGCCTACGGCTCCAACGTGGTCAACGTGATCCTGGTCGACTTCCGCGGCTTCGATACCTTCGGCGAGATCACCGTGTTCGCGGTGGCCGCGCTGGTGGTGCACGCGATGCTGCGCTGGGCGCGACTGCGGCCGGACGAAATCATGCCCGGCCCGCCGGTGCAGCTGCCGATCCCGGCCGATCTCACCCAGCTGCTGTTCCCGCTGGCGCTCACCGTGTCGATCTATCTGTTCCTGCGCGGCCACAACGCGCCCGGCGGCGGCTTCATCGCCGGCCTGGCGATCGCGGTGCCGGTGCTGATCAAGTACGTGCTGCAGGGCGCGCGCGCGGTCGAGTCGACCTTCGGCTTCGACTACGTGCGCGGCATCTCGCTGGGCCTGCTGCTGGCCGCGGCCGGGGGGCTGGGCTCGCTGCTGTTCGGGCTGCCGTTCCTGACCAGCGGCCACATCGAACCGGTGCTGCCGCTGATCGGCAAGCTGCCGCTGGCCAGCGCGCTGGTGTTCGACACCGGCGTGTACGTGGTGGTGTTTGCCGGCGCGCTGCTGATCCTTTCGACGATGGGCACGGTGCGGCGGCGCACCCTGGCGGCCGAGGAGGCAGGCTGATGGAATTCGCGATGGCCAGCGCTATCGGCGTGCTGGTCGCGTCCGGGGTGTACCTGCTGCTGCGGGCCCGCACCTTCGACGTGATCCTGGGGCTGACCCTGCTGTCGTATGCCACCAACCTGCTGATCTTCTCGGCCGGGCGGCTGGTGACCGGCAAGCCGCCGGTGCTGCGGGCGGCGGTCGAGGCGATCCCCGAGTACTACACCGACCCGCTGCCGCAGGCGCTGGTGCTGACCGCGATCGTGATTGCCTTCGCGATGACCGCGGTGGTGGTGGTGGTGGCGATGCGCAACCACGCCGACCTGCGCAGCGACCACGTCGACGGACGCGAGCCGGAACAGGCGCCGCCTCCGGGCGATGCCGACGGCGAGCGGAGCCGCCGCGCATGATGCAGCACCTGGTCCTGGCGCCGATCCTGCTGCCGCTGGTCTCGGGCGCGATCCTGCTGCTGTTCGAGCGCCGCCACGACGTGCGCGTGCTGCGCACCGGCGCGTGGGTCGGCATGGCGCTGCTGCTGGCGGCGTCGCTGGCGCTGCTGGCGCAGGCCGACGAAGGCCGCATCCAGGTCTACCTGATGGGCGACTGGCCCGCGCGGCTGGGCATCGTGCTGATGCTCGACCGGCTCAGCGCGCTGATGGTGCTCACCACCACGCTGCTGGCAATCCCGGCGCTGATGTACGCCTGCGCCGGCTGGGACCGGCGCGCCCTGCACTTCCACGCGCTGTTCCAGATCCAGCTGGCCGGGCTCAACGGCGCGTTCCTGACCGGCGACATCTTCAACCTGTTCGTGTTCTTCGAGGTGATGCTGATCGCCTCCTACGGTCTGCTGCTGTCGGGCGCGCGCGGCGAGCGCATTGCCGCGGGCATGCACTACGCGGTGTTCAACATCGCCGCATCGACCCTGTTCCTGATCGCGCTGGGCCTGATCTACGGCCTGCTGGGTACGCTCAACATGGCCGAGCTGGCGGTGCGCGTGGCTGAAGTCGCGCCCGAGGACGCGGCGCTGGTGCGGGTCGCGCTGGGCCTGCTGCTGGTGGTGTTCTGCGCCAAGGCCGCACTGCTGCCGATGTACCTGTGGCTGCCCGACGCCTACGCGCGCGCGCCGGCGGCGGTGGCCGCGCTGTTCGTGATCATGACCAAGGTCGGCCTGTACGCGCTGCTGCGCGTGAGCTCGCTGATGTTCGGCGAGGGCACCGGCCCGCTGGCCGGGTTCGGGCAGGAACCACTGCTGGTGCTGGGCATGGCGACGATGCTGCTCGGCAGCCTTGGCGTGGTCGGCGCGCTGCGCCTGCGCATCGGCGCTGCCTACCTGGTGCTGATGTCGTCGGGCACGCTGTTCGTGGCGTTCTCGCTGGCGCAACCGGGCACGATCGCAGCCGGCCTGTACTACCTGCCGCACAGCTGCTTCGCGGCGGCGGCGATGTTCCTGATCGCGCACATCGTGCAGCGCGAGCGCGGCCGCGCAGGCGATCGCGTGCTGCCCACCGCGCCGCCGATGCCGCGCCTGACCGGATTGCTGTACATGGTGGCCGCACTGTCGCTGATCGGCCTGCCGCCGCTGTCGGGCTTCATCGGCAAGTTCATGATGCTGGGCGCGGTGCCGGCCGACGAGACGGGCTGGGTCTACACGACGGTGCTGGGCAGCAGCCTGCTGGCGCTGATCGGGCTCAGCCGCACCGGCACGCGCCTGTTCTGGCGCACCGGCGAGGACGAGCCCGCGCGCCCCGCCGCGCCGTCCGACATGCCCAAGGTGGGCGCGCTGGAGATCGGTGCGACCGTGCTGCTGCTGGGCTATGGCGTGGTGATGGGGCTGGCGCCGGCGCCGGTCATGCGCTACACCACGGCCGCGGCCGAGCAGCTGCTGTCGCCGGCCGACTACGTGCGCGAAGTGCGCGCCACCACGCCGCAGGTGCGCGCGCCATGAGGAGCCGGAGATGCTGAGCCGCATATTCCCGTCGATCCCGCAGAGCGTCACCGTGTTCGCGTTCTGGTGGCTGATGGCCGAGCGCACCAGCGCGGGCACGCTGCTGATGGCGGCCATCCTGGCGTGGCTGATGCCGCAGATCGCCGCGCGCCTGGAGCGCGAGTTCGCACGCATGGGCGAGGCCTGGATCCTGATCCCGCTTGGCCTGCAGCTGCTGTGGGACGTGCTGGTGGCCAACGTCACGGTGGCCCGACAGGTGTTGGGGCCGGAGGCGCGGCTGAAGCCGGGCTTCATCTGGATCCCGCTGGAGCTGACCAACATCCACGGCATCTCCGCCCTGACTAGCGTGATCACGCTGACGCCGGGCACGCTGACCGCCGCACTCTCCAACGACCGCAAGCACCTGCTGGTGCACTGCCTGCACGTGGAGGACCCGCAGCAGATGATCGACGAGATCAAGCAACGCTACGAAGCGCCACTGCGCCGGATCTTCCCATGATCGACCTGATGAACATGGTGATCGGCGGCGGCATGGTCGTGGTGGGCCTGGCGATGCTGCTGGCGCTGTGGCGGCTGGTGCGCGGGCCGACCGCGCCCGACCGCATCCTCGCGCTGGACACGCTGTACGTGGCCACCATCGCCGAGGTGGTGCTGCTGGGCATGCTCGACGAGACCGAGGTCTACTTCGAGATCGCGTTGATCATCGCGATGCTCGGCTTCTTCGGCACCGTGGTGCTGAGCAAGTACGTGATCCGCCGGGACATCGTCGAATGAGGCTCACGATCGACATCCTGACCCTGGTGCTGCTGGGCGTGGGCTGCTTCTTCGTGTTCCTGGGCAGCTTCGCCCTGGTCAAGCTGACCAGCTTCTTCCACCGCATCCACGGCCCGACCAAGGCCAGCACCCTGGGCGTGGGCTGCATCCTGGCCGCCTCGGTGCTGCATCGTTCGATACACGGCACCGGCCTGCATCCACGCGAACTGCTGATCACGGTGTTCCTGTTCCTGACCGCGCCGGTGGCCGCGCACCTGATGTCGCGCGCGGCGCTGTCGCTGATGGACAAGCGCCCCGAGGCGCCGTCGACCAGCACCGAGCCCGAGGGCCACATCCGCGACGATGCCGACGAACGCGCCGAGCAGAAGGCGCGCGAGCTGGAGGAAGGCCGCGACGACGGCTGAGGGCGTACCGGCCCGGTAACGCAGGTCACGCGTGTCTCCGGCCGCCTCGTCCCTGCCTGTCATTTCGACCGCAGGGAGAAATCTGTTTTCCACCCGGGACGTCAGGCAGTGCTCGTGCTGCCAGATCGCCATGCAACCGCCCGAGATTGACCGGCTTCGCCGTTGTAAAGCGCCTCTCCCTTCGGTCGAAATGACAAAAGTAGCGGTCGACGACGACGCGTGCTTCAGGCGCCCAGCCCAGCGCCTCAGGTCATCGCCAGTTCGAACCCCACCCACGCCGCGAACGCCAGCAGCAACACCGCGCCCTCGGCGCGGCTGACCTGCAGGGTGCCGCGCAGCATGGGCAGCAGCAGCGCGGCGAACACCAGCGCCGCCGGCAGCTCGAAACGCAGGAACGAGGCCGGCACGGGCACGTCGCGCACCAGGGCCATACCGCCGACCACGAGCAGCAGGTTGACCAGGCTCGAGCCGATCACGTGGCCGGCGACGAGGTCGCCCTGGCCGCGTCGCGCCGCCGCGATCGCGGCAGCCACTTCGGGCAGCGCCGTGCCGATCGCGACCGGCAGCAGGCCGACCAGCAGCGAGTCCATGCCCAGCAGCGGACGCATGTCCAGCGCGCCCTGCACCACCCACTTCGCGCCGAACCACAGCAGGGCGATCGCGATCACCAGGCGCACCAGGTTGAACGCAGGCGGCGTGCGCGTTTCGGCGAAGCCGGCGAATTCGGCGCGCAGCTCGGGCTGGCGCCGGCCGAAGTACCAGGCAAAACCCAGCACCGCCACGAACGCGGCGACCAGCACCGCCCCATCCAGGCGCGTGAGGTAGCCGTCCTGGCCCAGCAGGATCGTCGCCAGGGTTGCCACCACCAGGCACACCAGCGGCGAGGGCAGCGCCTTCCAGCGGATCACCAGCGGCGCGCACAGCGCGGCCGCGCCCAGGGTCAATCCGAAGTTGACGATGTTGCTGCCGATCGCATTGCCCAGCGCGAGCGCGTGGTCGCCAATGGCCATCGCGCGCAGGTTGACCGCGAGCTCCGGCACCGAAGTCGCGAAGGCCACCAGCAGCAGCCCCGTGGTGAACGGCGAGATGCCCGTGCGCCGCGCCAGGCCGAGCGAGGCCTTGACCAGCGAATCGCCACCCAGCGCCAGCAGGGCGATGCCTGCCGCGAAGTAGAACAGCGCACCGGCCATCGTCACGTCCCCCGCCTGCGAAGTGCCGCGATTATGCCGGAGCCGCGGTTACGGTCACGAACAGCCTTCGACATAGTCCACCTGCGGCGGCACGCCTACGCGCCACTCGTCCACGCGACCGGCGGCATCGAGTTCCAGCACGAGCACGCCGTCGCCGCCGTCGGGCGCGGACACGCGCAGCACCTTGCCCTCGGGGTCGTACTTGTGGGGCTGCTCCTCCACGCGCCCCTCGTACAGCGCGCGCACCTCGTCGCCGCTCATGCCGAGCTTGGCGCCACCGGGCGCGGTGACGCCGGCGTCGCGCACGTCCACGCGCACGAAGCGGTCGCCCTCGATCATGAAGGCGGTACGGTAACCCTCGCTGCCGAGCGGCTGCGGGATCAGGTAGTGGCAGCCGCCGGGCTCGGCCGGTTGCGCATCGCCAAGGTCGCCGCCCCAGGCCTGGCGCACGGCTTCGGCGCTGGCGCCGAACTGCGCCGGGCCGAAGCCGGCGAATCCGATCGTGCCTTCGGCCGGTGCGTCGACGCGCAGCGAGCCGGAGGCCTGGCCGCCTGCGGATGCGGGCAAGCCGCTCGACGCGTCAGCGGGCGCCGACGGCGCAGGTGCCGGTATGGCGTCGACGGTGGGCGGAGCGGTGTCGGCATCGTCGCGCTGGCTGCCGCAGGCGACAAGTGCCGCCACGGCAAGAGCCAGCAAGGGGGCCTGCAGGCGCATGGAACCTCCGGGATCGGTGCGGAGGCGCGAGCATGTCATGGGGGGCGTGAGCGCGACGGTGACGAGGCTCGACAGTGCGCGCCGAGCCCCTCAGCCCGGCGGCGAGAAGTGCTTGCCCAGCCCCGCCCAGCAGGCCTGGTAATCGCGCTGCCGGTGCGCCGCGCCGCTCGCCTGGCGGGTGGGCTTGAGCACGCCGCGCGTCTCGAACATGAAGGCCATCGTGCCTTCGATCACGTCCGGCTTCGACAGGTCCGCGGTCGAGGCCTTGTCGAAGGTGGCCGCGTCCGGTCCGTGCCCGGTCATGCAGTTGTGCAGCGAGCAGCCGCCCGGCGCGAAGCCCTCGGCCTTGGCGTCGTACACGCCATGGATCAGGCCCATGAACTCGCTGGCCACGTTGCGGTGGAACCATGGCGGGCGGAACGTGTCCTGCTGCACCAGCCAGCGCGGCGGGAAGATCGCGAAGTCCAGGTTGCCCACGCCAGGCGTGTCGGTCGGCGCGGTCAGCACCAGGAAGATGCTCGGATCGGGATGGTCAAAGCTGATCGAGCCGATCGCGTTGAAGCGCCGCAGGTCGTACTTGTAGGGCGCGTAGTTGCCGTGCCAGCCGACCACGTCCAGCGGCGAATGGCCGATCGGCGCGTGCCACAGGTGGCCGTTGAACTTGGCGATCAGCTCGAAGCCGCCCTCGAGGTCCTCCCAGGCCGCCACCGGCGTCAGGAAGTCGCGCGGGTTGGCCAGGCCATTGGAACCGATCGGCCCCAGGTCCGGCAGGCGCAACAGGGCGCCGAAATTCTCGCAGACATAGCCGCGCGAGGGCCCGTCAGGCAGCTCGACGCGGAAGCGCACGCCGCGCGGGACCACCGCGATCTCCTGTGGCTCCAGGTCGATCACGCCCAGCTCGGTGATGATGTGCAGCCGGCCCTGCTGCGGCACGATCACCAGCTCTCCATCGGCGCTGTAGAAGTAGCGTCCGCGCATCGCGGTGTTGGCCGCGTACAGGTGGATACCGACGCCCGCGTGCGCATCGCTGCCGCCGTTGCCGGCGACGGTGTACAGGCCTTCGACGAAATCGGTCGGCGCCTCGGGCATCGGCAGCGGGTTCCAGCGCATCTGGTCCGGCGACACCGGTGCCTCGCCGAAGCGGTCGTGGAAACGCGGCTGCGCGAACGGCTCGAAGCGCCCGTGCATCGCCGCCGGCCGGATCCGGTACAGCCAGCTGCGCCGGTTGCTGCCGCGCGGCGCGGTGAACGCGCTGCCGGTCAGCTGCTCGGCATACAGCCCGTGCGCCACCTTCTGCGGCGAATTGCGCCCCACCGGCAGGGTGCCCGCGATCGCCTCGGTCGCGAATTCGTTGCCAAAGCCCGACATGTATCCGTCCACGGTGTCTCCCGGAAACACAGAACGCGTCACTCGGCCGCGAGTTGAACCTGATGATGCGGCCAGAAAAATCCTTTTGCCTCGGATTCACGCGGATGACGCGGATCGGGCAAGGATCGCCGTGAACAGCCTGCCCTATCCGTGTGAATCCGCGTCATCCGCGGCAAAGCCCTACAGCACCCCGCGCTTCATCTGGTCGCGCTCGATGCTCTCGAACAGCGCCTGGAAGTTGCCCTCGCCGAAGCCTTCGTTGCCCTTGCGCTGGATGATCTCGAAGAAGATCGGGCCCAGTGCGTTGGTGGTGAAGATCTGCAGCAGCTTGCGCTGTTTGGTTTCCGGGTCGGCATCGATCAGGATCGCGTTGCGACGCAGCCGCGCCACGTCCTCGCCGTGCTCGGGAATGCGCTGGTCGATCACATCGAAATAGCTGTCCGGCGTATCGAGGAACTCGACGCCCTGCGCACGCATCCGCTCCACCGTCTCGTAGATGTCGTCGGTGAAGCAGGCGATGTGCTGGATGCCCTCGCCCTGGTAGGTGTCGAGGTATTCGTTGATCTGGCTCTTGGGATCGCTCGACTCGTTGAGCGGGATGCGCACCATGCCATCGGGTGCGGTCATCGCCTTGGACAACAGACCGGTCTTGGCGCCCTTGATGTCGAAATAGCGGATCTCGCGGAAGTTGAACAGCCGCTCGTAGTAGTCCGACCACTTCGCCATGTTCCCCTGGTAGAGGTTGTGGGTGAGGTGGTCGATGAAGGTCAGGCCGAAGCCCTCGGGCATCAGTTCCGCGTCGGGCAGGATCTCGTAGTCCGGGTCGTGGATGGTGCCGCGCTCATCGTAGCGGTCGACCAGGTACAGCATGCAGCCGCCGATGCCCTTGATCACCGGCGCGGCCACGGCCTTGCTGATCTCGTCGGCGGCATCGAACTCCTCGGCGCCGTTCTTCAGCGCCTGCACGCGCACCCACTCGGCGAGCTTGCTGAAGCGGATCGCGAAGCCGCAGGCGCTGGGGCCGTGCTTCGCGGCAAAGCGCGCGGCGAAGGAATCGGGATCCTCGTTGATCAGGAAGGTGCAGTTGCCCTGCCGGTAGGTGGTGATCGGGCGGGTACGGTGGCGCGCGACCTGGACGAAGCCGAGCTTGCGGAAGTAGTCGTGCAGTTGCCCGGCCTGGCCGGCGGGCGCGGCATACTCGACGAACTCGAAGCCATCAATGCCCATCGGGTTCTCGAACGTGGTCACCTGCATGCCCGGCTGGACCGGGGCGGTTTGTGACTGCGTTGTCATTGTGATAATCCTCTCTGGGGGGAGGGCACTGGGCCTGTGTGTCGGTCGCCCATCTTACAGTTTCAGGCGCAACCAACAGCAAGGTGCAGTGCATCATGTCCGACGCAGCAATCTCACAGGAACATGCGATCCTCGATCTGGAGCGCTTCCTGCCCTACCGTCTCAGCGTGCTGTCCAACCGGGTCAGCAACGCGATCTCCAGCGAATACCACCGCCGCTTCGGCCTAGCGATCACCGAATGGCGGGTCATGGCCGTGCTTGGCCGCTACCCCGGGCTGTCCGCACGCGAGGTGACCGAGCGCACCGCGATGGACAAGGTCGCGGTCAGCCGCGCGGTCGCGCGCCTGCTCGAGCGCGAACTGCTCAAGCGCGACATCCACGGCGACGACCGCCGCCGCTCGGTGCTGACGCTCTCGGAGGCCGGCTATTCGGTGTACGACGAGGTCGCGCCGATGACCCTGACCTGCGAGCGCCACCTGCTCGAGCCGCTGTCGGAAGACGAGCGCGCGACGCTGTCGCGGCTGATCGACAAGCTCGCCGGCGACGGCATGGACGAGATGCTGCGCCACATCTGAGCGCAGTCCGGGCGGCGCGCCTGAGCGCGCCACCCCGTCCTCAGGGCCGGGTTTCCTTGCCGATGTCCACGCCCGCGGCCGCCGGTTCGGCGAGTTCCGCCTGCCCGGCCAGTTCGCTGTCGTCGCACAGGGTGTCCAGGTGCATCAGCCTGCGGATCAGCGGCGCGATGAACAGCATGGCCACGCCCACTCCGACCGCCAGCCAGCCGACGTTGGAGTAGACCTCCAGCACCTTCTCCGGGCCCGCGCCCTCGCCGCCAGTGGCGGCCGAGATCAGGCCCGCGGCGAAGTTGCCGGTGGCCGAGGCGAAGAACCAGGTGCCCATGATCAGGCTGGCCATGTGCGCCGGCGTCAGCCGGTTCATCGCCGACAGGCCGACCGGCGACAGGCACAGCTCGCCGAGGGTGTGGATCAGGTAGATCACGAAGATGAAGATCACCGGGGTCGCGCCCACGGTCGACGCATTGGCGCCGGCGACCAGGGCCAGGAAGCCCGCGCCCACCAGCACCACGCCGATGGCGAACTTGGCCGGCGTGGACGGCTCGAGGCCACGCCTGGCCAATGCCAGCCACATCATCGCGAACAGCGGCGCGAGGCAGACGATGTAGATCGAGTTGAGCGACTGGAACATCGAGGCCGGGACTTCCCAGCCGAGGATGTTGCGGTCGACCGAGCGGTCGGTGAACAGGTTCAGCGACGCGCCGGCCTGCTCGAACAGCGCCCAGAACAGGATCGAGCCGATGATCAGGTACATCGCGGCGAAGATCCGGTTGCGCTCCTCGCGCTGCATCGAGAACACCGCCTTGTAGAGCACGTAGCAGACCAGGATCAGGCCGGCGCCACCCAGCAGGAAGCCGACCAGCTTCTGGTGCTGGATCATCCACCACACCAGGCCCACGGTCAGGAAGCTGAGGACGTAGAGCAGCCACTCGAAGCGGATGCCGAACAGCGGCGCCGCAAGCCGCTGCGGATCACGCGGCTCGCCGCGCCCCATCAGCATCGGCTTGCCAATGATGAACACCACCAGGCCCAGCAGCATGCCGACGCCGGCGGCGCCGAAGCCGTACTTCCAGCCGTAGGTCTGGCCCAGGTAGCCGGCGATCAGCGAACCGAGCATCGCGCCCAGGTTGATGCCCATGTAGAAGATCGTGTACGCCGGGTCGCGCCGGATGTCGGTGCGCGGGTACAGCTGGCCGACCATCACCGAGATGTTGGCCTTGAGGAAGCCCGAGCCGACGATGATGAACGACAGCGCCAGCCAGAAGATGTTGATCTCGGCCGCGCCCTGGCCACCGGTGCCTTCGAACGCCATCAGGAAATGGCCGAAGGTCAGCAGCACCGCACCGAACAGCACCGCCTTGCGTTGCCCCAGGTAGCGGTCGGCGAGATAACCGCCCACCACCGGCGCGATATACACCAGCGCGGTATAGGCACCGTAGATCACCGAGGCCTCGCCGTCGGAGAACATCCAGTGCTGGACGAGGTAGAAGATCAGCAGCGCGCGCATGCCGTAGTAGGAAAAGCGCTCCCACATCTCGGCGAAGAACAGGACGAACAGGCCTCGCGGGTGGCCGAGGATGGTCTTGCCCGCCTCGACGGCATGCGGATTGGTGGACACGGAAGGCGACTCCTGGGAAGGAAGGACCACGGCGCCTGGCGGCGGCCGCGAGGCGCGTAACTTAGCCCGCCGGGCCCTGCGATGGAAAGCCGCGGGCGGCGACCATTCCATTTGAAGTCCGGATCACCCGAGTCCGGAACTGCGCCGATCTGGAGCCGATCTCCGGCCATCCGACCCTGCACAGACGCGTTCGGGCGCGATCCCCGCGCAATCCGGGGGCGACGCACACGCCGGGCGCCAAGCGGCCGCAGCGGCGGCGGCGCGCCCGCAGCGGCCAGCCATCGACGGCGCCTGATGCGACGGGTCAGCCGGCCGGATACCCGTAGCTGGCACCGATCCCCAGCGGCACGCCCAGGCCCCAGAACGCCAGCAGCAGGGCCGTCCACAGCACCGACAGCGCCAGCGAGTACGGCAGCATCAGCGAGGCCAGGGTGCCGATGCCGGCCGAGGTCACGTAGCGCTGGCAGAACACCACGATCAGCGGGAAGTACGGCATCAGCGGGGTGATGATCGTGGTCATCGAGTCGCCGACGCGGTACGCGGCCTGGGTGAGGTCGGGCGAGACCCCCAGCTGCATCATCAGCGGCACCATGATCGGCGCCAGCAGCGCCCACTTGGCCGAGGCCGAACCGATGAACAGGTTGACCACGCCGGTCATCACGATCAGGCCGATGATCGTCGCCCACATCGGCAGGCCCATCGACTCGAGCAGTTCGGCGCCCTCCACCGCCATCAGCGTGCCCAGGCCCGACCCGTTGAAACCGGCCAGGAACTGCGCGATGAAGAAGGCGATGACGATGTAGTACGCCATGCCGGCCATGGACTTGCTCATCGCCGCGATGATGTCGCGGTGGCTCTTGACGGTGCCGGCGACGTAGCCGTAGACGACGCCGGGCAGCAGGAACAGGATGAAGATCAGCGCCACGATCGACTGCATCACCGGCGCCTGCGCGACCAGCAGCGCGTTGCCGCCAGCGGCCACCGCGGGCGTGTCGGCCGGCGCGCGCCAGGGCGAGGTTTCGGGCCACAGGCTCAGCGCGAACAGCGCCAGCGCGGCCAGCATCGCCAGCGTCGCCCACAGCAGCCCGCGGCGCTCGGCGTCGGTGAGCGGCGCCATCGTCGGCAGCTCCTTCGTGTCGCCGTCGACTGGGGTGCGCGCCAGCCGCGGTTCGATGACGCGGTCGGTGACGAACCAGCCGATGGCGATGATCAGCGCGCTCGAGACAGTGGTGAAAATCCAGTTGTTGAGCGGGTTCACGATCAGCGCCGGGTCGATGATGCGCCCGGCCTCCTGGGTGAAGCTCGCCAGCAGCGGATCCAGCGACGAGGGCACCAGCAGCGTCGCCGAAAACCCGCCCGATACGCCGCAGAACGCGGCTGCGATGCCGGCCAGCGGATGCCGCCCGGCGGCGTAGAAGATCACCCCGCCCAGCGGGATCACCAGCACGTAGCCCGCATCGACCGCGACGTGGCTCAGCACCGCCACCGCCACCAGGGCCGGGGTCAACAGCGCCTTGGGCGTGATCGACAGCATCCGCCGCAGCGCGGCGTTGATGTAGCCGGTGTGCTCGGCCACGCCAAGGCCCAGCATCGCGGTCAGCACCACGCCCAGCGGCGCGAAGGCCATGAACACGCGGTAGAGGTTGGCCATGAACGCGACCAGCGAATCGCCCGACAGCAGGTTGACGATGCGGATCGGCTCACCGGTCGCCGGATGCAGCGCGCTGAACTCCACGCCCGACAGCAGCCACGACAGCGCCCACACCAGCAGCATCAGGATCAGGAACAGCGCGGCCGGGTCGGGAAGCCGGTTGCCGACGCGCTCGACGCTGTCGAGGATGCGCGATGAGATGCCGCGGCTGGGCGGGGCGGGTTCGGGGCGCTGATCACTCATCAGGCGGGATCCAGTGGCAGGCGAGGCGGCAGATGCTAGTGCATCCGGCCGGCGCGCGCGCCCGCGCCCGGGCCAGCTACATCCGCTGCTCCGGCCACAGGTAGGCGCGATCGTCGAAGCTGCGGCACCAGTGCGGGCGATAGACCACCACCAGCACCATCACCCCGCCGGCGAAGAAGGCTTCGGCGAACATCAGCATCGGCGTGGCCACCAGGTAGGCCTCCAGCGCACGACCGCCCAGCCACGCGGTGACCGCCGTCTTGGCCAGCATCGAAGCGGCCATCGCCACCGCCGCGCCGGCGAACGCGTTGAGCATCACGTAGGTGAAGACGTTGCGCGGCAGCCAGGTGCGCGCCGCCCACGACACGACCGCGCTCACCGCCACCGGCAGCGCCCCGGTGGCCAAGAAATCCATCGCCCATCCGTGCCAGGCCGCGCCCATCAGCAGTCCCGCCAGGCTCACCAGCGCCATCACCCAGCAGGCGGTGCCAGCCCCGAACAGCAGCGTGGCGATGGTCGCGCCGAGGAAGTGCAGCATCACGCCCTGCAGCGCGGCGGTGTTGAACCAGCGCATCGCCGCGAGCGCGAGCGTTGCGGCGATCAGGATCCGGCGCGCCTTCTCATCGGCGTCGGCGAGATGCCGGCGCAGCCCCGGGGTGGTGCGCGCCAGCACCAGTGCAGCGACCAGCCACGCCGGCCACAGCGCCCAGCCTGACAGCGTGGCGTCCATGGGCTTGCGCGCTCAGCGCCCCGGCCCGATGTGCGTGCGCACGTCGAACAGCTCAGGGAAGAAGGTCAGGTCCAGCGCCTGCTTCAGGAAGCCCACGCCCGACGAGCCACCGGTGCCGCGCTTGAAGCCGATGATCCGCATCACCGTGCGCATGTGGCGGAAGCGCCACAGCTGGAACTGCGTCTCAAGATCCACCAGGTCCTCGCACAGCGCGTACTCGCGCCAGTAGCGGCCGGTGCCTTCGTAGATCGCCTCGAACACCGGCAGCAGCGCCTCGTCGCGCACGTGCGGGCGCGACCAGTCGCGCTGCAGGTGCTGCGCCGGCACCGCGTGTCCCCAACGGGCGAGGTACATCAGGAACTCGTCGTACAGCCCGGGCGCATCGAGCGCCTCGCGCAACCGCGCCTGCCCGGCCGGATCGTGGGCGAACACCTTGAGCATCGCCGTGTTCTTGTTGCCCAGCAGGAACTCGACCATGCGGTACTGCAGCGACTGGAAGCCCGACGACGGGCCCAGCACGTCGCGGAACTCCATGTATTCCGAAGGCGTGAGCGTCTCCAGCACCGACCACTGCTCGGTCAGCTGGCGCAGCACCTGCTTGCAGCGCGCGATCACCTTCTGGCATTGCCAGACCTGGTCGCGGCGCAGGAACGCGATCGCCGCGCCCAGCTCGTGGATGATCAGCTTCAGCCACAGCTCCGAGACCTGGTGCTGGACGATGAACAGCATCTCGTCGTGGTGCGCCGGGTCGCTCAGCGGCTGCTGCGCGTCCAGCAGCCGGTCGAGCCGGAGGTAGCCTGCGTAGGTGATCCTGCCGTCGAGATCGGTGTGGATGCCGTCCTCGAGCGGACGTTCGTTATGTTCGATGGCCATCGCGCGAGGGTAGCGCACGGCGCTGCGCGGCGTCATGCAGACGACATCCGCAGGGTGCACAATCGCGCCTGCCAGGGGGGCCGGCCACCCGTTCCGCGAGGAACGGATTCGAAGGAGCGTACCCGTGGTCAATCGGCTCATTTCCCGGCTGCTGCCGGCGCTGGTCCTGTGCGGCGTGCTGTGCGCCGCGCCGCTGCAGGCGCAGGTCGTGGTCAGCCAGGTCTATGGCGGCGGCGGCAACAGCGGCGCGCCCTACAGCAGCGATTTCGTCGAACTGTTCAACCGCGGCAGCGAGGCAGTGCCGCTGTCGGGCCTGTCGCTGCAGTACGCCAGCGCTACCGGCACCGGCAACCTCGGCGCGGGCAGTGGCCAGATCGTGGTCCTGCCCGCGGTCACGCTGCAGCCCGGGCGCTACTTCCTGGTCGGCCTCGCCGGTGGCGCAAACGGTGGCCCGCTGCCGGCGCCGGACGCGACCGGCACCATCAACATGTCCGGCAGCGCGGGCAAGGTCGCGCTGGTCGATTCGCCATCTTCGCTGGGCTGCAACGGGGGAAGCACGCCGTGCACGCCGGCGCAGCTGGCGCTGATCCTGGACCTGGTCGGCTTCGGCGGCGCCAACTTCTTCGAAGGCGCCGGCACGGCGCCAGCGCTCAACAACGCCAGCGCCGCGTTTCGCGCCGACAACGGCTGCGTCGACAGCAACCACAACGCCGCCGACTTCGGCAGCGCCGCGCCCGCACCCCGCAACGGCGCCACCCCGCCCGCGCCCTGTGGCGGCGGCGGCACGCCTTTCGCCAGCATCAGCGACACCAGCGCCGCCGAGGGCGATGCCGGCACCACGCCGTTCTTCTTCACCATCAGCCTCAACCAGCCGGCCGGCACGGGCGGCGTGAGCGTGGACTACAACACCGCCGACGGCACCGCGACCACGGCCGACAACGACTACAGCGCCGCCAGCGGCACCGTGGGCATCGCCGAGGGCGCAAGCTCGGTGACGATCAGCGTCGCGGTGATCGGCGACACCGCCAACGAGCCGGACGAGAGCTTCAGCGTCGAGTTGTCCAATCCCGTCGGCGCCGAGCTCGCCGACGCCCAGGGCATCGGCACCATCCTCAACGATGACGTCACCACGGTCGCGATCTCCGCCATCCAGGGCGACGGCCAGCACTCGCCCTACAACGGCATGGCGGTGGCCACCACCGGTATCGTCACCGGCCGCAAGAACAACGGCTTCTTCCTGCAGACGCCCGACGGCGAGGACGACGGCAATCCGGCGACCTCCGAGGGCATCTTCGTGTTCACCTCGACCACGCCGTCCGAAGCGGCTGCGGTCGGCAACCGCGTGCTGGTGCAGGGCACGGTGGACGAGTTCATCCCGGCGGCAGACCCGCACCAGCTGCCGCTGACCGAGATCGTCAACGCCAGCGTGACCGCGCTCTCGGCCGGCCACGCCCTGCCCGCGCCGGTGGCGCTGACGCTCGGCCTACCCAATGCCGATGACGGGCTCGCCCAGCTCGAACACCTTGAAGCCATGCGCGTGGTGGTGCCCAGCGCCACCGTGGTCGCGCCCACCGGCGGCAACGTCAACGAGGCCCAGGCCACTGCCACCAGCAACGGCCGCTTCGCGGTGGTGGTGACCGGCACGCCGCGCCCGTTCCGCGAGCCGGGCATTCCGGTGCCCAACCCCGATCCGCTCGGCAGCAGCGCCACGGATATTCCGCGCTGGGACTTCAATCCCGAGCTGATCGCAGTCAACAGCACCACCATCGGCGCGCCGGCGGCCAACGTGGCGACGGGCTGCCTGATCACCGACGGTTCGCTGGTCGGTCCGCTCGACTACACCTTCCGCCGCTACACCATCCACCCCGAAGGCGCGCTCATCATCGACTGCAGCGGCACCGGGCTGCCGCGGCCATCGCGCCTGCCGACAGCAGACGACGCGAGCTTCGCCACCTGGAACATCGAGCGCTTCTTCGACGACAGCAATGACCCGGCGATCGGCGAGCCGGTACTCACCGCCGCGGCCTTCGAACGGCGCCTGGCCAAGGCCTCGCTGGCGATCCGCGGCTACCTGCACACGCCAGACGTGCTGGGCCTGACCGAAGTCGAGAACCTCACCACGCTGCAGGCGCTGGCATCCCGCATCAACGCCGATGCGATCACGGACGGTGATCCGGACCCGGGCTACAGCGCGCACCTGCTGGAAGGCAACGACGTCGGCGGCATCGACGTGGGCTTCCTGGTGAAAGCATCGGACGTCGCGGCCGGCACGGCGCGCGTCGAGGTGCTGGGCCTGGCCCAGCACGGCCCCGGCGAGCTGCTGGCCAATCCCGACGGCAGCACCAGCCTGCTCAACGACCGGCCGCCGCTGTCGCTCGACGGTATCGTCCATTTCGGCGACGGCCGCAGCTGGCCGTTCACCGCGATCGTCGTGCACCAGCGCTCGCTCAACGACGTCGACAGCGACGAAGCCGGCAGCAACGGCTGGCTCACCCTCGGCCAGCGCGTGCGCGCCAAGCGCCAGGCGCAGGCCGATTCGCTGGCCGCGATCGTGCAGGGCATGCAGGGCGCCGATGCCGCGCGCAACATCGTGGTGATGGGCGATTTCAATGCCTTCGAGTTCAACGACGGCCTTGTCGACGCGCTCGGCACGATCACGGGCCTGCCCGCGCCGGACGCGACGACTGCGGTCGACGGCGACGGCGTCGACCTGGTCGAGCCGGACCTGTACAACCTCACCCTGCTCGCGGAACCGGCCGACCGCTACTCGTTCGTGTTCGACTACCAGGCGCAGTCGCTCGACCATGTGCTGGTCAACGATGCGCTGGTGGAATCGTCGCTGGTCGCCGGGCTGGAGCTCAGCCACGCGCGCATCAGCGCCGACTTCCCCGAACTCGCGCGCAACGAGGACGGCACGCCGGCGCGGCTGTCCGACCACGACCCCACCGTGCTGCTGGTGCGTCTGGCGGCGCTGCGTTTCGCCGACCTGTCGATCGAGGCCGAGTCACTTGCCCCGACCGTTGCCGCCGGGGCGCTGGCGGAGTTCTCGGCGGTGGTCGCAAACGCCGGGCCCGACACCGCTGATTTCCCGGGCGCAGGCTTCGTGTTCGACGCGGCCCTGCCCGACCTGGTGGTCGCCGCGCCCGCAGGCTGGAGCTGCGACGCACCGGAGATCGCCGGCACCACCACCACGGTGGCGTGCAATGCCCCATCACTGGAGGCCGATGCCGAGGCGGTGTTCGCACTCGCCGCGACCGCGCCGGAGGCGCTGCAGGGTGCGCAGCTGACGCTGGCGGCTGCGGCCACCGCACAGACCGAGGATCCGGAGCCGGGCAACAACGACGCCAGCGCCGCAGTGCTCGTGGTCGACCCTTACGCGGGCGTGCCGGTGCTGGAGAACGGCGTCCCGGTGGGTGGACAGGCCGGCGCGGCTGGCGACGAGCTCGTCTACCGCATCGAAGTGCCGGTCGGCGCACGCAGCCTGCGCGTGCTCAGCTACGGCGGCAGCGGCGACGTGAGCCTGTACCTGGCCCACGAGCGCATTCCCACCGGCGCTGATTTCGACGGACGCTCACAGCGGCCCGGCAACAACGAAACCGTGGCGATCACGGCGCCCGCGCCCGGAACCTGGTTCGTGAAGCTGGTGGGCGTGCGCGCGTTCACGAATGTGTCGCTGCGCGCATCGTTCACGGATTGACGGCAGGAACGGGAATTCCAAGGCGCTTCGCGGCCCGGCCCCCACCCCAGCCCTCCCCCGCAAGCGGAGGAGGGCTGGGGTGGGGGCCGCCGCCGCAACGCGATCCAGCGCAGCGCCATCCTGCGTCGGCACACACCGCATTCGCCCGCGCATTGCCGCATTGCGCAACGGTTTCCTACGAAAGGACCCTTATCATTCGCCGTCCAATACTCACCGGATGGACGTGAATGACCGTTGCCGCACGCTTCGAGATCGAGTACCTGCAGTACCTCGACCCGGACGGACAGCTGGTCGCCGAACTGCCGCGGGATCTGCCGCCGAAGGATGAGCTGCTGGCGCTGTTCAGGCAGATGCTGTTCCTCCGCACCTTCGACGGCAAGGCCGTCGCGCTGCAGCGCACCGGCAAGCTGGGCACCTACGCGCCCGCGCTGGGCCACGAGGCCACCCAGATCGGGATCGGCGCGGCGATGCGCCCGGAGGATGTGCTGGCGCCGAGCTACCGCGAGTACGGCGCGCAGATCATGCGCGGCGTGCAGCTGCGCGAGATCCTGCTGTACTGGGGCGGCGACGAGCGCGGCAACGATTACGCCAACGAGCCCGCGCGCCACGACTTCCCCTGGTGCGTGCCGATCGCCACCCAGTGCCTGCACGCCGCCGGCGCGGCGCTGGCGTTCAAGCTGCGCGGCGAGAAGCGCGTGGCCGTGACCTGCTGCGGCGACGGCGGCAGCTCCAAGACCGATACCTACGCCGCGATCAATTCCGCCGGTGCCTACACCCTGCCCTTCGTCCAGTGCATCATCAACAACGGCTGGGCGATCTCGGTGCCGCGCAGCGCGCAGACCGGCGCGCAGACGCTGGCGCAGAAGGGCCTGGCCGGCGGCCTGCACTGCCTGCAGGTGGACGGCAACGACCTGTTCGCCGTGCTCGAGGGCATGCGCCGTGCCATGGAGCGTGCGCGCAATGGCGAAGGCGGAACCGTGATCGAGTTCCTCACCTACCGCCTGCACGACCACACCACCGCCGACGACGCGCGCCGCTATCGCGACGAAGCCGAGGTCAAGGACGCCTGGACGCGCGATCCGATGACGCGGCTGCGCACCTGGCTCAGCGCCCAGGGCCTGTGGGACGAGGCGCAGGAAAAGGACTGGATCGCCGAATGCACGCGTCTGATCGACGTGGAAATCAACGCCTACCTCGAAACGAAGACGCAGCCGCCGGAAGTGATGTTCGACTACCTCTACGCCGACCCGCCGCCCGACATCCTCGAACAGCGCGCGCAGCTGCTGGCGCTGGAGGGACGGGCATGAAGGCCGAGGCCAACCCGGTCGGCGGAGACGCCAGCGGCGCCGCGACCGCCAAGCCGATCACCCTGATCGAAGCCGTCACCCAGGCGCTTGCCTGGGAGATGCGCCACGACGAATCGGTGGTGGTGCTGGGCGAGGACGTGGGCGTGAACGGCGGCGTGTTCCGCGCGACCGCCGGCCTGCAGCAGCAGTTTGGCGAGATGCGCGTGCTCGACACGCCGCTGGACGAAACCACCATTGCCGGCCTCACCGTCGGCATGGCCGCGATGGGCATGAAGCCGGTGGCCGAGGCCCAGTTCGACGGCTTCGTCTATCCGATGCTCGACCACATCATCTGCCACGCCGCGCGCTTCCGGTACCGCACCCGCGGTCGCATCACCTGCCCGATGGTGCTGCGCGTGCCCTGGGGCGGCGGCATCCGCGCGCCCGAGCACCACAGCGAGGCCAACGAGGCGTTGTTCACCAACGTGCCCGGCCTGCGCGTGGTGCTGCCGTCGTCGCCGGCACGCGCCTACGGCCTGCTGCTGGCGGCGATCCGCGAGCCGGACCCGGTGATCTACTACGAGCCCAAGCGCATCTATCGCCAGTACAAGGAAGTGGTGCCCGACGACGGCGAGGCGCTGCCGCTGGACGTGTGCTACGTGCTGCGCGACGGCAGCGACGTCACCCTGGTGACCTGGGGCGCGCAGGTCAAGGAAGCGCTGGAAGCCGCCGAGCAACTCGAGGCCGAAGGCATCAGCGCCGAGGTCATCGACGTGGCCACGCTCAAGCCGCTGGACTTCGCCACCATCGCCGAATCGGTGGCCAAGACCGGCCGCTGCGTGATCGTGCACGAGGCCCCGCGCACCGCCGGCTTCGGCGCCGAGATCGCCGCGCGCCTGGCCGAGCACTCGATGTACGACCTGGTCGCGCCGGTCGAACGCGTCACCGGCTACGACACGCACATGCCGCTGTTCCGCCTGGAGATGAAGTACATGCCGTCCACCGCACGCGTGGTCGAGGCGGCGAAGCGCACGCTGGCCGCGGGCTGAGCCGCGTTCGACATGCGACGGCCGCTGGCGGCGCGCAGCGCGCCGTTGGCGACAAGACCCTGAACCGCGAGCGCCGGTTGGCTTTCCACTGATACGCAGGCCCCCATGACCCAGACCAAGAGCTTCCTCCTCCCCGACCTCGGCGAAGGCTTGCCCGACGCGACCATCGTCGAGTGGTACGTCAAGGAGGGCGACACGATCCGTCTCGACGACAACCTGGTGTCGATGGAAACCGCCAAGGCGCTGGTCGACGTGCCCTCGCCGGTGTCGGGCAAGGTGCTGAAGCTTGCTGGCGCGGCGGGCGACGTCATCACCACCGGGGCGATGCTTGCGCAGTTCGAGCTCGACCCTTCGCAGCCGCAGCGCGCGGAGGGTCAGGACACCGGCCACCATCACGCCGCGGCCGCTCCGGCGAAGGGCGTGGGCGCCTCCGATCCGGCCCCGGACGATCGCGTCGTGGCCTCGACCGAAGGCGGCGCGATCGAAAGCGGCGCCGCTGAGCCGCCCGAAGACAAGTCGGAGCCAGGCGGGGAACGCGCCGACAGCGGCACCGTGGTCGGCGCGATGCAGGCCTCCGACGCCGTGCATGCGGAGTCTGCGGTCTCGGTCGGCGGCATCAAGGCGATGCCCGCGGTGCGCGCGATGGCACGCAAGCTCAAGGTCGAGCTGTCGCGCGTGCGCGGCAGCGGCGCCGAGGGCGTGGTGACGATGGCGGACGTGAAGCGGGCGGCTGCGGAGGGATCTGCGGCGGCTGCCGGCCCCCACCCCAACCCTCCCCCGCAGGCGGGGGAGGGAGCAATGCCTCGCGGATCGGCTGCGACGCGCGATCGACTCCCTCCCCCGCTCGCGCGGGAGGGCCGGGGTGGGGGCAGCTCCGCCGCCGCGCCTGCACCGCAGCGCGCACAGGGCCAGCGCACCCCGCTGTCCGCCTCCGGCAAGCCCATGCGCACCCAGCCGCCCTCGGTCGCCGCCACCGGCCAGCCCGAGCAGCTCAAGGGCGTGCGCCGCAACATGGCGCGGGTGATGGCCGACGCGCACGCCAAGGTCGTGCCGACCACGCTGGTGGACGATGCCGACATCCAGGCCTGGCAGCCCGGCAACGACATGACTGTGCGCCTGATCCGCGCGATCTGCGCCGCAGCCGCTGCCGTGCCCGCGCTCAACGCCTGGTTCGACGGCGACAACCTCAGTCGCACCCTGCATCCGCAGGTCGACATCGGCATCGCGGTCGACACGCCGGAAGGCCTGTTCGTACCCGCGCTGCGCAATGCCGACCTGCTCGACGCCGCCGGCATCCGCGACGGCATCGACCGCCTGCGCGCGCAGGTGCAGGACCGCAGCATCCCCGCCTCGGAGCTGTCCGGCTACACCATCTCGCTGTCCAACTTCGGCATGTTCGCCGGCCGCTACGCCACGCCCGTGGTGGTGCCGCCGTGCGTGGCCATCGTCGGCGCTGGCCGTGGCCGCCACGAAATGGTGCCGGTGGTCGGCGGCTTCGAAGCGCGGCGGATCCTGCCGCTGTCGCTGACCTTCGACCACCGCGCCTGCACCGGCGGCGAAGCCGCACGCTTCCTCAAGGCGTTGCTGGACGATCTCGCCCTGCCCGACTGACCCGGGCGTCCGCGCCCTTCGAATCTCCCGCCGAAGCGAGGTTCACGCCATGCATCGCAGTCGCCTTGCCGGTTTCATGATCGACTGCGGGCAAGGCACGCTCGCCGATGCCGCCACATTCTGGAGCCGCGCGCTCGACCTGCCGCTTGCGGAGCCGGACGAAGGCGGTCGCGGGCGCTACGCCGTCCTCGACGCCGGCCCCGGCGGCCTGCACGTGGAGGTGCAGAAGGTCGACCAGCCCTCGCGCGTGCACCTGGACATCGAAGCGGACGACATCGAGGCCGAAGTCGTCCGGCTGGAAGCGCTGGGCGCGCGCCGGATCGAATTCGTACGCGAACGCTGGTGGGTGATGGAGGCGCCCACCGGCCATCGCTTCTGCGTGGTGCCGCTGCGCGATCCGGATCGACGCGCCCCGCCCAGCACCTGGGAATAAGCGACCGCCGCCCCTCCACAGGATCACCGCCATGCCGCACCACAGCCGCCTGAGCACTTTTGTCCTCGACTGCGAGGTCGACGACCTCGCCCCGCACGTGGAATTCTGGAGCCGCGCGCTGGGCAAGCGCGTCGATACCCGCGACGAGGACGGCGACGGCAAGTACGCGCGCCTGCATACGGAAACCGACGAGCCGGTGCTGCTGCTGCAGAAGGTCGCGCACCCCTCGCGCATTCATCTGGACATCGAAACCGACGACGTCGATGCGGAAGTCGAGCGCCTGGTCGCCCTGGGCGCGCGCAAGCTCGAAGCCGTGCACAGCTGGGTCGTCATGGAGGCGCCCAGCGGACACCGCTTCTGTGTCGTGCGCCCGCAGCGCAAGCCGCTGGGTCCGCACCTCAACCGCTGGGACTGAAGTCGCGCGGCGCCTGCGCTAGTCCTTCGCCGCTCCGGCGCGCGCGGGGTCGCTGCGTGCGCGCACCGCCTTGAACTCCGAGCCGTCCTGCCAGCCGGGCCAGCCGTCGCCATCGGCGATGCCCCGCCCCAGCGTGTAGAGCAGGTCGACATCCTGCACCTGTCCGCTGACGTCCCAGTCCGCCGACCAGTTGTCGCAGGGCCGGTGGTAGCAGTCGGCGAAGTAGCGCTCGCGCAGCGCCTGGCCGCTGGCCACGCCGCCGTCGATGCGGTCGAGCCCGGCGCCAACGGTGATCGCCGGCACGCCCGCGCGCGCGAACGCGAAATGGTCGGCGCGGTAGAAGTAGCCCGCCTCCAGGTTGGGATCGGGCGAATAGACGCGGCCTGCGGCTTCGGCGACGCGGCGCAGGTCCTGCTCCAGCGACACGCGGCCGTTGCCCCAGGATGCGATGTCGCGGGTCGGGCCATCCGGGCTGAGCATCTCGATGTTGAGCACCGCCGCCGTCGTCTCCAGTGGCGCCAGCGGATTGGCCACGTAGTAGCTCGCGCCCTGCAGGCCCTTTTCCTCAGCGGTCAGCGCCATGAATTGCAGGCTGCGCGCTGGACGCGGCCCCCGCGCGAACAGCCGCGCGAGTTCGAGTACGGCGGCCACGCCGGTCGCGTTGTCGACCGCGCCGTGGCGGATGCCGTCGCCGCTGGCGTCGGGCTCGCCGATACCATAGGCATCCCAGTGCGCGGAATAGATCACGGTCTCGTCGGGGCGCGTCGCGCCCTCGAGACGGCCGATGACGTTGCGCGTGACCACTTCGTCGCGCACCACGTCGAACGAGGCCGAGAGCGTCGCATCGCCCAGCGCCACTGGGGTGAATGCCGTGGTCTGCGCCCTCGCCTTCTCGCGTTCGAACTCCAGCCCGGCCTGCGCGAACAGCGATACCGCCAAGTCGCGATGCACCCAGCCGCGCAGCAGGGTGTGGTGGCTGGCCGCGTCATCGCGCGGAATGTCGAACAGCGGCGACAGCCCCGAACTGCGCACGGTGTCCCAGCCATAGGCGGCCGGCGCGGTCTCGTGCACGATCAGCGCACCCAGTGCGCCGCGGCGCGCGAGCTCCTCGTACTTGTAGGTCCAGCGACCGTGGTAGGTGACGGCGCGGCCGTCGAAGGCGCCCGGCGTCGGCGTCTCGAAATCCGGATCGTTGACCAGCACCACCGCCACCTTGCCGGCCAGGTCCACGCCCTTGTAGTCGTCCCAGCCGCGCTCCGGCGCAGTGATGCCGTAGCCGACGAACACCAGCGGCGCATCACGCACGTCGACCCGGTCGACCGGGCTGAGCGTCTGCAGGGTCAGGTCGTCGCCATTGGCCAGCGCGCGCGTTTGCCCGCCGACGCGCAGCGTTGCTCGCACCGGCCCTTCCACCCGCGCCCGCAGCAGCGGCACCGCCTGGGTCCAGCCGCCGTCCTCGCCGCCGGGCTGCACGCCGGCCTTGGCGAACTCGTCGACCAGGTAGGCGATGGTCTTCTCCTCGCCCGCCGTTGCCGGCGCCCGACCTTCGAATGCATCCGAGGCCAGCACCTGCACGTGGCGCATCAGCGACTCGCCGCTGGCGCCGCCGACGGTCGGTTCGGACGCGATGGCCGCCGCCGGCAGCAGGCAGGCCAGCAGGCAGTACAGGGGAAACTGGTGCATGACGTTCCTCCGGGCAAGGCCCGCATTCATGACTGTCGCGACTTCGCGACGCGGTCGAGCCACACGCCCAGGCCTTGCGCGTTGATCGCGATGTCGCCGCCCAGCACCTCGGCCACGGTCTGCGCGGCGGCGCCGACACCGTGGCGTTCGGCATGTTCGACATACAGCGCGGTCAGCGCGTCGACAAGCCGCGCGTGGCGATCGGGCGAGTCGGTCAGGGCGCGTGCCAGCGACGCCATCGCATCGACCAGGCCGACCAGGTCGGTTCCGATCCGCGTGCATTCGGTGAGCGTGCCGTAGTGGGCGATGTGGATGCAGTCCGGCTGCTGCGCGACGAGGCGCTGGATCGATGCCTTCATCTGCCCCGGATCGAACTGCACCGGCGACGTGGTGGGAATGGCGAACGCACCGTTGCCATTGTCGAACTCGCGGTACGACAGGCCGAACGCGTCACCGGCGAACCAGCCGCGCGTGGCCGCGTCCCAGACACTGTAGTGGTGCAGCGCGTGGCCGGGCGTGTCCACGCACAGCAGCGGCCGCCCGGCGAGCGGCACGACGTGGCCGTCGTCGGCCACCACCACCCGCGCCGCATCGACCGGCAGCATGCCGGCGTGGTCGCGCTCGAACATTGCGTCGCCATAGACCACGCGCGCGCCGGCGATCAACTTCGCCGGATCGATCATGTGCTGCGCGCCGCGCGGATGCACCACCAGCCGCGCATTGGGCAGCGCGCGCATCAGCGGGCCGGCGCCGCCGGCATGGTCGAGATGGACGTGGGTCACCAGCAGCCAGTCGACCGCCTCGCGCGCCACCCCGGCCGCGTCGATGGCATCCAGCACGCGCTGCGCGCAGGTCGCGGTGCCACAGTCCACCAGCGCCGCGCGCCCGTCCTCGCCGTGCACCAGCCAGGCCGCGCACAGGCTTGGCCGGATATAGCCGGTATCGATCAGGGTGATGCCGTCCAGGTGCATTCCGCGGTCCTTCATCGCCGGCGCTTGAACAACAGGTGGCGCACTATGAATGCGGCACCGAGCGCGGCGAGGAACACGCCATAGCCCAGCGCCGTGGCCAGGATCTGCGGCCACAGCTTGCCGTGGCTGGTGTCGGCGTTATCGATCGACCAGTACACGCTCCACAGGAATACCGCGACCGACAGCAGCAGCGTCACGATGTCGTAGAGCACGCGCGCCACGTTGCGCGGCTGCCGCGGGAAGAGCCAGTACAGCGTGGCGAGGATCGCGAACCAGGGCAGGAACAGGATCAGGGTGAGGTTGACTTCGACCAGCGGGTTCACGCGTCCACTCCCTTCATCGCCACCTTTTCAGCATCCGCGGCCGCAAGCGTATCGAGCGCGGCCTGCACCGCCGCCAGCCCGACGCCTTCGCCCGGTGTCGCCGGCGCATCGACCAGCGCGGTGTCGCCACGCCTCAGCGCGGCAATCGCCTGCCCCGCCTCGCGCGGCGCGTCGAAGGCGTGGCTCTGCAGCAACACGCGGTCGCCTTCGACCAGCTTGAAGTAGAACCGGCCGTCAGCCTCGCGGTATTGCTTGAACGCCGCGAGCGGGGGTTTCTCCACAGCGGCGTCCACTTCCATCGCGCCCAGCTGCACGCTCGACAGGTCGCGCAGGCCCACGGCCTCGCGCAGCTGCGCCAGCAGCGGCGTCGCATGGCGTTCGCGCAGCCGCCTGGCGCCATCGCGCAGCGTGTCCTCGATGTCACCGGGCCGCGCGATGAGCGCGAGATAGCGCTCGCGCAGCGGCGCGATCTCGCGTTCGACAAGATCGAACAGCTGCTGCTTGGCCTCGCCCCAGCCGATGCCGTCGGCATAGGCCTGCGCGAAGGCGCGCGTCTCGTCGCCGCTGGCGAAGGCCTGGTAGAGCTGGAACAGCGCCGAGCCCGCGCTGTCCTTGGCCTCGCCCGGTGCGCGCGAGTCGGTGACGATCGAGAACACCAGCTTCTTCAACTCCACCGGCGGCACGAACAGCGGGATCGTGTTGCCATAGCTCTTGCTCATCTTGCGCCCGTCCAGGCCGGGCAGCGTCGCCACGTGCTCCTCGACCGCGGCCTCGGGCAGGGTGAAATATTCGCGCCCGTAGACATGGTTGAAGCGCTGGCCGAAATCGCGCGCCATCTCGATGTGCTGCACCTGGTCGCGGCCAACCGGAACGCGCTGGGCGTTGAAGATCAGGATGTCGGCCGCCATCAGCACCGGGTACATGAACAGGCCCGCGCTGACGCCTGCATCCTCGTCCTCACCCTCGGCGCGGTTGCGGTCGACCGCGGCCTTGTAGGCGTGCGCGCGGTTGAGGATGCCTTTGCCGGCGACGCAGGTCAGGTACCAGGTCAGCTCGGTGATCTCGGGCACGTCGCTCTGGCGATAGAACCAGACCTTCGCCGGATCCAGCCCGCAGGCCAGCCACGCGGCGGCGATCTCCAGGGTCGAACGCTGGGTGCGCGCGGGGTCCTGGGACTTGATCAGGCTGTGCAGGTCGGCCAGGAAGTAGAAGCTTTCCACGTCGGCCGAACGGCTGGCGGCGACCGCCGGGCGGATCGCGCCGACGTAGTTGCCGAGGTGCGGCGTACCGGAGGTGGTGATGCCGGTCAGGACGCGGACGGGAGCTGGCGACATTGCGGAATGCACGGCGGAAAACGGAACCCGAGTTTAACCGTTGCCCGTCCCTGGCAGCGCCGCGTAACCCCGCGGCGGCCCCGGGCGCGTTGATTCCCACGGCACCCAAGGAGATACGCCATGATCCGCACCCTCGCAATGTCGCTGGCCGCGCTCGCCGGCCTGTCCTGCGCCGCCGCCTCGGCCCAGCCTCTGGTCCGCATGGAGATCGTCGATCGCGACAGCGGCCGCTGGCTGGAGCAGCACAGCCAGCGCCGCGACACCTGGATCGCCGGCATGCCCGGGCATCGCTACGCGGTGCGCCTGACCAACACCAGCGGCGAGCGCGTGCTGGTGGTGCTGTCGGTCGACGGGGTCAACGCGGTGACCGGCCAGACCGCGGATCCCTCGCAGGCCGGCTACGTGCTCGCGCCCTGGCAGAGCACCGAGATCACCGGCTGGCGCAGGTCGCACCACGACGTGGCGCAGTTCGTGTTCACCGCCCTGACCGACAGCTACGCCGCGCGCACCGGGCGTCCGGACAACGTGGGCACGATCGGGATTGCGGCGTTCCGTGAACGCGGCGGGTGGACGCCGCCCTCGCGGCCTTCGCCGCCGATCGCGCGCGACTCCGCGCCGGCGAAATCGCGCAGCGCCGCGCCAGTCGCGGAAGCCTCCGATGCGCTGGCGACGATGCCGCAACGCATCGGCACCGGACATGGCGAGCGCGAGTGGTCGCCGGCCGGCCAGACTTCGTTCCAGCGCACCTCACGCCCCGACCAGGTCACACAGCTGCGCTATGACTCACCCGGCGCGCTCGCTGCGCGCGGCATCGTGCCGCAGGAGCAGCCGTGGAGCAGGCGCGGTGGCCCGCAGGCGTTTCCGGGGGGGTTTGTGGCGGATCCGCCGCGAGGGTGGAGATAGGCGTTCGGGAATGGATAGGCGGGCAGCCCCGCCGACGGATTGGAAGCGCTGGCATGACGGGCACGCGCAGTATTCAGGGTGCGGTCGCGGCTGAAGCCGCTCCTACAAACGCCCTACAAGGCTGCGGCGCGTGCGGTGAGCGCGCATAGGGAAAGGGCCGGCATTGCCGGCCCTTTCCTGTTGTTTGCACGCCAGCGATGCCGCCCGGCGTCGTGGAGCGGCGCGATCAGGAGAGAGTTTTCTCGAAGTCACGCACTTCCTGCTCGGCGCGATCGCGCTCCCAGCCGTAGCGCTCCTGCAGCTTGCCGGCCAGGTACTTGCTGTCGCCCGCGGCCACATCGAACACGTCGTCGGTCAGGTCGCCCCACTTGGCCTGCGCCTGGCCCTTGAGCTGGGTCCACTTGCCGGAAATGATGTCCTTGTTCATTGCTTGATCCTTCTTCGAGGGAGGGATCGACGCCGTTGTTCGCGTCGATGGATCCAGCATGCCGTCGCACTGATCACGACCGGATCAAGGTTCCGTAAACCTTCGTTCACAACGATGAGCGATGTGCGTGAATTGATTCAGCAACACTCCCGAAAACAAGAAAGCCGGCGTTTCCGCCGGCTTTCCTGATCGCATCACGGATCAGCGTGGATCGGTCCCGCCCGTATCGTCGGCCTTGTCCTGCACCTTGTCACCAACCTTCTCGACGTCCTTGCCCACACCCTTCATCGTGTTGCACGCGCTGAGCGTGCCGACGGAAAACATGGCGAGCAGCATCAGGGCCATCAAACGCTTCATCTGTAATCTCCAGGTAGTGCGGCGCGGCCTTCCGCGCTCGTCCCGGACATCTGACCGCCAACCGCGTGAAAGACGCGTTTGATTGGCGATGGCAGGACGCGTCGCCCGCAGCGGTGTTCAGCGTTGTCAACGGCGCGTCAAGGCCTCAGTCGCGCATCAACGTCGACTTCCCGAACAGGCTTTCCACCAGGTCGACAGCCAGTTCGGCGGTGCTGTTGCGCGCGTCAAGCGCCGGATTGACCTCGACCACGTCCAGCGACCCCAGGCAGCCGGTGTCGGCGATCATCTCCATGATCAGCTGCGCCTCGCGATAGTTGACCCCGCCGGGGATCGGCGTGCCGGTGCCGGGGGCAATGGTCGGGTCGAGGATGTCGACATCGAAGCTCACGTGCAGGTGCGTGTTCTCGTCCAAGCCGTACAGCGCCTGCTGCATCGTCTGCCGCATGCCCACCTCGTCGATGTAGCGCATGTCGTAGATGTCCAGCCCATGCTCCTTGACCAGGCGCTTTTCGTCCTGGTCGACCGAGCGGATGCCGATCTGGCGGACCTGCGCCGCCACCAGCGCCGGCACGTGCCCGCCCATGCGCACCAGCGGGTCCGGTCCGATCCCGCACAGGCAGGCCACGGGCATGCCGTGGATGTTGCCCGAGGGCGTGATCGCGCTGGTGTTGAAGTCGGTGTGCGCATCGAGCCACAGCACCCGCAGGGTCTTGCCGCTGCGGCGGCAGTGGTCTGCAACGGCTGCGATCGAGCCGACGGCCAGCGAGTGGTCGCCGCCGAGCATCAGCGGCAGCCGTCCGGAGGCGAGGATCGCCGAGGATGCGTCGAACACCGCCTGGGTCCAGGCCACGACCTGGTCGAGGTGGCGATAGCCGTCGACCGCCTGCTGCCAGGGATTGCGGGGGCCGACCACGTCGCCGCGATCCACCACGTCCACGCCGCGCGCCGCCAGCGCCTCGCCCAGCCCCGCCACGCGCAAGGCCTCGGGGCCCATCGATGCACCACGGGCACCGGCCCCGATGTCGGTGGGCACGCCGAAGATCGAAACCGGGGGGTAGCGTCGGGACATGGACGGTTGCTCCTGCAAGGGATTGCCGCCGAGTCTACGGCCACCTGCAACGGCGCGGCGGCGTGCAGTGCTGGACGCGCTCCTGCGATTGCGCGGATGACACGGGGCAGCAGGGACCCGGATCGATGCGCCCGCGCACGGCGGGTGGATCGCACGGCGCAGTCAGGCGTCGACCGAGAGTCCCGCGCCTGCGCGGGGTGGTGCCGCTTGTCCGAATCGAACGGACGACCTACGGTTTACAAGACCGTTGCTCTACCAACTGAGCTAAAGCGGCGAAGATGACCGCGCCGGCGCTGGCGCCGCGCGGCCGCATTCTAGCGCGGCAGGGTTGCGCACTCGACCGCCTCGCTGCGCGCGGCACCGCTGGCGCGCTGCAGGGCGGCCAGGTCGGCCCCCACGGGCGCCGCCACATCGATCCAGTGCCGCGCCGTGGCGGGATCACCGAGCGGCTCGGCGATCGCCCCGAACCCCGCCGCGACCAGCGCCTGCTGGTGGCGCCGGGCTGCCGGCTCGCTGCCGAAGCGGCCCAGCGCGATGTCGACCCAGCCGTCGGCATCGGCCGGCATCAGGTAATGATCGCGGAAGCCGGCCGCGGCCAGCCGGGTCGCCGTGGCCGCGGCCGCGGCGCGGTCGGGCAGCGCACGCATCCGCACCTGCCAGCCGCGCGCCGTGGGCTGCACCTGGCGGGTCGCGAGCGACTGCACCAGGGGGCGAAGCCGCGCCTGGGCCTGCTGCGCGGCGGTAGCCTCGTCGAACGGGCCAAAGCTGCGGCAGACCGTCGCAACGGCGGCATCGGCGTCAACGTCAACGACAGAGGGAACCGCAGCCGCGGGGGCAGGCGCCGGGGTCGGCACCGGCGCCACCATCGGCACGGCGGCGATCGCGGGTGAGGCGGCCTCGTCCAGCAGCCGCAGCGGCTCGGCACCCTCGGGCAGGGCCACCACCGGCGCCGGCTGCGTGTCCACGCGCGTGATCCACCACAGCGTGACGCCAAGGTTGAGGATCAGCAGCAGGACGATCAGGGCACGGCTGGGCATTGCGGGATTCTAGCCGTGGCCGGCGTCGACCCGGGCCCAGCGCGCAAGACCCTCCAGCACCAGCGCCGGCTCGCACACGGCATCGCCCAGGTGTGGCAGCAGTTCCGCGGCGCCGCCGCCGTGCAGCAGCAGCGACACCGGCCCGCCGCAGGCCCGTGCGGCCGCCTCGCGGCTCTGCTCGACCAGGGCCAGCGCCGCGCCCAGGCAGCCGGACGCCAGCGCGTCGAGCGTCCCGCTGGCGAAGACGCGATAGTCGCCACCTGCTGCCGGCAGCTGCGCCGCGCGCGCCTGCAGGGACTGGCGCATCAGCGTCGGCGCCGGCGCGATGCGCCCGCCGTGGTGGCGGCCTTCGGCATCGACCAGGTCGATGGTCAGCGCCGTACCAACCCCCACCACGAGCCACGCGCCGCCGCGCCCGTGCGCAGCCAGCAGGGTCAGGAACCGGTCCACGCCCAGCCGCGCCGGCTCGTCGTAGGCGATGCGCAGGCCCTGCCATGTCTTTCGTGTCGTCGCCACGCTGATGCGGCCGCAGCGCGCGGCCAGCGCGTCGAGCAGGGCCACGCGCAGCGCCGGCGAGGCCACGCTCGCCACGTACGCGGCCTCGATCCGGGGCGGCAGGTCCGCTGCCCAGCCCGGCGCGAGCGCCCCGTCCTGATGGGGGAAGGCCCGGACCTCGCCCGGACGCCCGTCCCCGCCCAGCGGCGCGCACTTGAGCCGCGAGTTGCCGACGTCGAACAACCACGCGCTCACGCATCCGCTCCCGGGCGCAAGCTGACTTCGCCTGCATGGAAGCTGCGTTCGCCATCGTCCATGCGGACCCGCAGCGCGCCATCGGCCCCCAGGCCCAGCGCAATGCCGTGTTGCTCGATATCGCCCGACTGCATCCGCACCGCCTGCCCAACCAGCGCGTCGTGCCTGGCGTAGGCCGGCAGGAACGGCGCCAGCCCGGCCTCGTCGAAGCGCGCCAGCGCCGGCAGCAGCCGCGCCAGCAGGGTTGCGGCGATGTGGTCGCGCGGCGGCGGCTCGCACAGCGCCTGCAGGTCGATCCAGGGCTGGTCGATGTCGGCGCCGGCGGTCGCCGGCATGCGCACGTTGAGCCCGATGCCGATCACCGCCCGCGCCGGGCCCGCGTATTCGCCGCCGCCTTCGACCAGGATGCCGCCGAGCTTGCGCAGCCGCCCGCCCTCGGCCACGACCACGTCGTTGGGCCACTTCAGCCGGGCCGCGGCCACGCCCAGCGCGTGCAGGGTCTCGACGACCGCGATTCCCGCGACCAGGCTCAGCCCGCCCAGCCGCGCCAGGCCCGCATCGAAGCGGCGCCCCACCGACAGGTACAGGTTGGCGGCCAGCGGCGAGGCCCAGGGCCGGCCGCGGCGGCCGCGCCCGCCGGTCTGGCGTTCGGCCAGCAGCACCTGCACGCCGTCGCCCGCATCGCCGCGGCGCAGCAGCTCGGAGCTGGTCGAATCCAGTGACCACGCGACCTCGAGGGTGCCGATGCCGCTCCGCAGTTCATCCGGCAGCGCGGCAGCGATGCGCCCGGCGTCCAGCAGGTCCACCGGCGCGGCCAGCGCGTAGCCGAGGCCGGCACGGGCCTCGACCCGGACCCCGGCCGCGCGCAGCGCCTCGATGCGTTTCCAGACGGCGGCGCGGCTCAGCCCGGCCTCGCGTGCCAGCACGTCGCCCGAGACCGGGCCCTCGCCCAGGCGGCATAGCAGGGCGCGGTCGGCGGCGGCGGTCACGGCTGGTCCAGGCAGGGCATGCCGCTGATTATCCGGGATTGCGGGCCTGTGCGGCCTGTGTCCGCGCCCTGCCCGGCCCGTGCGGGAGCCGCCCTGCAACCATCGGCGTCCAGCGCGCATCCGGGGTATAGTGCCTCGTTGCCGCTGCAACGACTCTGGTCGAAGGATGGTTGCCATGGCTCCCCGATTCCTGTTCTGCCTGCTCCTGGCCTGCGCCGCGCTGCCCGTGGCTGCCCGCCAGCCCGCGATGATGGACGCCAACGGCGCCAGCGCCGGCTGCGATGCCACTGCGGAAGGCGAGTCCGAGACTGAAGTGCTGCGTCCCGGCGACAAGCGCGCGGTCGTGCCCAACCGCACCCGCGCCACGACGCCGCGCCGCGGCGAATCCGAACCGGCGGCGCGTCCGCCGCGCTGGCACAGCTTCCTGCCGGGCATGATCCGCTGAGGGATCCGGATTGGCCGCAGGCCTGATCCGCCGGCTGCTGGGCCGCGCACCCGATCCGATCAACGACGCGACCTGGGCGCAGGTCCACGCCAGGGTGCGCTGGATCGCCGCGCTTGATCCCCTCCGCGCCGCGCGCCTGCGTGCGCTGGCCACGCTGTTCCTGCAGCGCAAGACCATCACCCCGATCGATCCACTGCGGCTCGACGACACCCAGCGCGCGCTGCTGGCGGCGCTGTGCTGCCTGCCGCTGCTCGAGTTCGGCGAACAGGGCCTGCACGGCTGGTCGCAACTGATCGTCTATCCGGATGCGTTCCGGGTGAACCGCAGCCACGTCGACGCCGCCGGCGTGCTGCACGAATGGGACGACGAACTGATCGGCGAAGCATGGGACGGTGGCCCGCTGATCCTGTCGTGGGCCGACGTCGAGACCGACCTGGACGATCCGCACGCCGGCTTCTGCGTGGCCGTGCACGAGATGGCGCACAAGCTCGATGCGCTCGACGGCGCGCTCGACGGCACACCGCCGCTGCCGCGCGACTGGCAGCGCAGCTGGGCGCGGGATTTCCAGCAGGCCTACGACGCGCTGGTGGCCGAAGTGGACGGCGGCGGCGAGGTCGGCATCGACCCCTACGCGGCCGAGGCGCCGGAGGAATTCTTCGCCGTGTGCAGCGAATACCATTTCAGCGATCCGGCATTGCTGCGCGACATGTTTCCGCAGGTGGCGGCGCACTTCGAACGGTTCTACGGACCTTCGCCTTCGGCGTGAGTGCCTGCTTCGGCGTGTCGGCGGCGATGGCGCGAAAGAGGATCCCTACATCGCGCCGGCGGGTTTGGCCGCTTCTCCGCCGTGAAGCGCCACGCCGCGATGACCGGGTGCGTCAGAGCCCCGGCGGCAGCCGCACTTCGAAACGGGCGCCGCCCAGTTCGGTCGAGCGGCCCACGTGCAGTTCGCCGCGGTAGCTGCGGATGATGTCCTGCACGATCGACAGGCCGATCCCGTGTCCATGCACGCGCTCGTCGCCGCGCACGCCGCGCTGGAGCACCAACGGGATCCGCTCGTCCGGAATGCCGGGGCCGTCGTCGTCGACCGCCAGCAGCAGGCCCGGCCGGCGGTTGGGCGCGGTCTCACCGGTCTTGACCGTCAGCAGCACGCGCGCGCCGGCCCACTTGAACGCGTTCTCGATCAGGTTGCCCAGCAGTTCCTGCAGGTCGCCCGGCTCGCCGTGGAAGCGCGCGGCGGGATCGATGTCGAACTCGCACAGCACGCCCTTGCCGGCGTAGATCTTCTCCAGGCTCTGCACCAGGGTCTCGGCGCAGGGCTCGACCTCCACCGGCGCGGCAAACAGCTTGTGCCCGGTGGAAGCCGCGCGGCCAAGCTGGTAGCTGACCAGGTCACTCATGCGCTGCAGCTGGGTCGCGACGTCCTCGCGCAGCTCCTGCTCGTCCACGTCCGATTCGAGGCGCGCGCGCAGCACCGCCAGCGGCGTCTTCAGGCTGTGTGCCAGGTCGGACATGGTATTGCGCTGCTGCTCGAGGTTCTCGCGCTCGCTTTCGATCAGTGCGTTGATGCTGTCGGTCAGCGGCTCGAGTTCGCGCGGATGGCGCTCGCCCATTCGATGCGCCTGGCCGCGCTGCACGCGCTTGAGTTCGTCCACCACCTTGTGCAGCGGCCACAGGCTCCAGCGCAGCACCAGGGTCTGCAGCAGCAGCAGGATCAGGCCGGAAATACCGAGGTAGCCCCACAGCGCGGCACGGAACACGCGCACCTGGCGGGGTACGGTGCCGGCGTCCTCCATCACGTAGATCGTGTAGGGGAACTCGGCCGCGGGCGCGCCCTCCTGCGCCCAGACCATGCCCAGGCCGTAACGGTAGACATGGCCCGGCGAACCGTCGCTGCGGACCATGGGCAGCGGACCTTCGAACTTCTCCTCGCCGCCGGCCAGCGGGAGCGCCTCTGGCAGCTGCGGGCCCGACGCCGAGCGCGATGTCCAGCTGGCGCTGGGCAACACGACTTCGGCATAGAGCCCGCTGCCCGGACGGTCGAAGCGATCGTCGGGGCCATTGTCGGGGACGTAGATGTCGCCGCTGCGCAGGAACTCCACGTCGCCCGCATAGGCGAACATGTAGTTGCGCAGCCGATCGCGCTGGCCCTCGCTGGCCACGTCGAGGAAGGCGCGGTCGAGCGCATAGCCGGCCAGCGCCAGGAACGCGATCAGGCCGAGGCTGGCCGCCATCAGCTGCCGCGCCTGCAGCGAGCGCGGACGCCAGGGCAGGACGCGGGCGGACTTGCCGGTGCTCATCGGGTCAGGAACGGATCATGCTGCGCAGGCCGACGCGCGGGACGGCGCCCACGATAGCCGATGCCGCGATGCCGCGGCCCGCGGAGGGCGCGGGCCGTTGCGCTCAGCCTTCGCCGTTACGCGGGATGGCGAAGCGGTAGCCGCGACCACGTACCGTCTCGATCGGCTTGAGCGTGCCTTCCGGATCGAGCTTCTTGCGCAGGCGGCCGATGAAGACCTCGAGCACGTTGGAATCGCGGTCGAAGTCCTGCTGGTAGATGTGCTCGGTGAGGTCGGCCTTCGAGACCAGTTCGCCGGCGTGCATCATCAGGTACTCGAGCACCTTGTACTCGTAGCTGGTGAGGTCGACGTTCTGGCCGTGCACGGTCACCGTCTGCGCGGCGAGGTCGAGCACCACCGCGCCGCATTCGAGCGTGGGCTTGCTCCAGCCGGCCGCGCGGCGCACCAGCGCGTTGATGCGCGCCAGCAGTTCCTCGACGTGGAAGGGCTTGACCAGGTAGTCGTCGGCGCCCTGCTTGAGGCCGTCGACCTTGTCCTGCCAGCTCGAACGCGCGGTCAGGATCAACACCGGGAACTGCTTGCCCTCGTCGCGCAACGCCTTGATCAGCTCCATGCCCGACATCTTGGGCAGGCCGAGGTCGATGATGCCGACGTCGAATGGCACCTCGCGACCCATGTACAGGCCTTCCTCGCCGTCCTGCGCAGCATCGACGGCGAAGCCTTCGCGCTTCAGGCGCGCGGCCAGCGTTTCACGCAGCGGAGCTTCGTCTTCGACCAGCAGGATGCGCATGGATGACTCCGTTCAGAATTGTGAGGCGACCAGTCTGGCCGTACTTTCCTGAACAGAGTGCAGCGTCAGTCGTGGTCGTCGCGTGTAGATTGCCGCCGCGGCTGCGGCGGGGGCTGGCGACGCGGGTCATCGACGTAGACGCGGACCCGGCCGCGGTCGTCCATGGCCTTGATCCGGTTGACGTCGCGACCGTCGGCCTGGATGCGCTCGGCGCTGAGCACGCGGCTGCCGCGGTTGCTGCGCTCGAACTGGCGCACCGAATCAGACAGCTCATCGCGATTGCGCAGTCGCTGCTCCTGGCTGCGCTCGCCGCGTTCGGCATCGCGGCGTTCGCGCGGCTCCTCCTGTGCCCAGGCCGCGGACATGAGGACGCCTCCCGCGAGCGCGGCAACCAGGACGACCTTCATGCGGAACTGCACAGGGGGCATGTCGAAAACCGCGGCGGACCTTTCGGATCGGACCGGCATTCTTGAAAGAACGCGGTGAATCCCCCCTTAACTTTTCCTTCACCAGTGCGCAGGGGTTCATCGCGGTGAACGGATCAGAACAATTCCGCAACGCAACATCGCAGAGAACCGCCGGCCGCCTCGATCGCGCCCAGCTCGACGCTCCCAACCGCCAGCCCTGCCTCCTGCAGCGTCCTCCGCGTCCCGGAAGCGAGCGCCGCAGCGGCCGTGGCGCTCATCCAGACGGCGTCCCCGCCCAGGCAGATGGCGTTGCCCGCGAACGCGGCGCGCTCCGCCGGCGCGAGCCGCGCGGCGTGCGGATACAGCGCGGCGATGGCCTCGGACACGCCGGGATCGGCGAAGCCATCCGCGCAGGCCAGCAGCACGCGCCCGGCGAGCACCGCGAGCACGACGTTGGTGTGGTATTCGCCCGCGGCCAGGTCGAACATCAGGGTCGCGCGCAGGCCGAAGGCGTCGTGCATCAGCGCCGCGCCGCGCTGGTCGCAACGCTCGGACAGGCCGCAGTAGCCCAGGCCCCGCGCGCGATCGATCACCAGCGCGCCGGTGAGTTCGCAAGGATGCGGCTGGGTCGACAGGTCGATCTCGGCATAGCCGAGCACGTCGCCGAACCAGGCGCGGATATCGCTGCGCCGCGCCTCGCGCTGGCGCACCGGATGCCGCATCCGGCCGACAATCAAGCGCGGCACGAACGCATTCGGCGCGGCGGCGTCCGCGCGTGCGGTGGCGAAGACGTTGTTGGGGAACAGGCCGTCGGGCGCGCTGGCATCGCCGGCAAAGCAGATCGTCGGCAGCTGCGTCGACAGCGCCTGGTGCAGCGCACGGTGCTCGTGCAGGGCGCGGACCGCGTCGAATGCGCCGGCATCGGCCATGTAGCGGTTGTCCGCCGCCGAATCCGCCGCGCGTGCAAAGCCATCGGGCGAGACCAGGAAGGCGGCGCGCGCGGTCGCCGGACCGAAGTCCGGCTGGCTGCTGCGGGCGAAGGCGGCAAACGCCGCGATATCGCGCGTGATCACGCCACGACCGCGCCGCGCATGGTGGCCGCGAGCGCGCGTTCCACCAGGTCCCAGCCGGCACCGGGCAGGTGCGTGCCTTCGCTCAGCACCTGGCGATACGCGCGGCCGCCCGGCTGGCCGTGGAACAGACCCAGGATGTGCCGGCTGATGTGCCGCAGCGGCACGCCGCTTGCCAGCTGTGCGACGGCGTAGGGCTGCAGCGCGCGCAGCAGGTCCGCACGCGGCCGCGGATCGACGTCGCGCAGCGCCGCATCGACCAGGTGCAGCGTGTAGGGATCGTGGTAGGCGGCGCGACCGAGCATGGCGCCATCGACGTGGTCCAGGTGCGCCAGCGTTTCCGCCAGTGAGGCGATGCCGCCGTTGACCACCACCTGCAGCGCCGGCCGCTCGCGCTTGAGCCGGTACGCCCAGTCATAGCGCAGCGGCGGCACTTCGCGGTTCTCCTTCGGGCTCAGCCCCTTGAGCCAGGCGTTACGCGCGTGCACCACGAACATGCGGCAGCCGGCGGCGGCCACGGTATCGATGAAGTCCATGAAGCGGTCGAAATCGTGGTCGTCGTCCACGCCAAGCCGGCACTTCACCGTCACCGGCACGGGCCGCGCCGACGACGCCACCGCCGCGATCATCGCCGCCACGCCGTCGGCCACCAGCGCCGGCTCGCGCATCAGGCAGGCACCGAAGCGCCCCGCCTGCACGCGGTCGGAGGGGCAGCCGCAGTTGAGGTTGATCTCGTCGAAACCGTGCTCGGCTCCGATCCGCGCGGCCTGCGCCAGCAGCGCCGGCTCGCTGCCGCCCAGCTGCAGTGCCACCGGATGCTCCACCGGATCCATCGCCAGCAGCCTGGCGCGGTCGCCGTGGATCACCGCGTTGGCGTGCACCATCTCGCTGTACAGCCGCGCCGACGGCGCCAGCAGGCGATGGAAGACCCGGCAGTGGCTGTCGGTCCAGTCCATCATCGGGGCCACCGAAAGACGCATCAGTTCGGGCAGGATGTTGGGCGAGGCGATCATCGGCTCACATTGTACGAACGAGCGCGCTCTTGCGGCTGGAAGTAGCGCAGCACACCCTTCTCGGGCCTTGGACGACCTTGAAGCGGCACACCCACCTCCGACCTGAGTGGCGAAAAGCTCGCCGTGAAGATCCAGCCTGCATCCGTTTGCCATTTATATCAATACGGATATATTAATGCCCGCCAAGCCAATCGCGTTCTCTGGACCGCCTCCGGGAGTTCACCGATGACGCGAAGCGAGACGCCGGCTACCAGTTGGACCGCGTGCAGCACGGATTGCAGCCGGACGACTTCAAACCCATGCCCACGATCGGCAAGGGCGTCGAGGAAATCCGGGTGCGGGACGACACGGGCGCCTACCGCCGCGTCCTGTACACCGCCCGGTTGGCCGATGCCGTCTATGTGCTTCATGCCTTCCAGAAGAAGACGCAAGCCACGTCGAAGCGGGATGTCGAACTCGCGAAGCAGCGCTTCGCCCTGTTGAGCAGGAAGTGACCATGAACAAGTCCAAGGCCGAACGATATGCCAGCGTCTGGGATGCGCTTGCCGACACCGCCGAGGAAGCCGCCAACCTCAAGGTCCGTGCGGAACTGATGCGAAAGATCGCCTCGCTCATCCAGGAAAGCGGCTGGACGCAGGCCGCGGCGGCCGAGCATTGCGGCATCACCCAGCCACGCATCAACGACCTGCTCCGCGGCCGCATCTCGCGCTTCTCGCTGGATGCGCTGGTGAACATCGCGGCATCGCTGGGCCAACAAGTCCGCATCGCACTGGAAGCCGCCTAGCGCTGATTCGGCGACTTCAAAGGGCCACTACTCATCAAGAGCCGGACCTGACGTTGAAACTGAACCTGACCCCGATATCCGGTCGACCGCCTACAACACCTGGTACGCGATGGTCGACCGCGACGACGACGTCAAGGTGGGCTCGAAGTCGACCGCGGTCCTGTGGGGATGGCGGTGTTCGCGGGCATCGCCGCAGACTTCGCGCTGAGCGGCACGTGAGATCGACCCTAACGGGGCGGAGGCAGCCGATCTGGCTTAATCGCCAACGTTCCCTCCGGCCAGGTTGCTGATGGCTCCTATCCCGCTGACTCCACCAGATCCCGCGCAGCGCCCTACTGCGCTGTCGGCAATGCGCTACCCGATCTTCCGCAAGGTCTGGCTGGCGAGCGCCTCCTCCAATTTCGGCGGCATGATCCAGTCGGTCGGCGCGTCCTGGCTGATGATCTCGATTGCGCAGTCGGAGCGCATGGTGGCGCTGGTGCAGGGGTCGATCGCGCTGCCGGTCATGCTGTTTTCGCTGGTGGCCGGCGCGATGGCGGACAATTTCGACCGGCGCAAGATCATGCTCGGCGCGCAGCTGTTCATGCTGCTCGTGTCGGTCGCGCTGTCGGTGTGCGCCTGGTCCGCGTTGATCACGCCGTGGTTGCTGCTGCTGTTCACGTTCCTGATCGGCTGCGGTGCGGCGTTCAACGCGCCGGCGTGGCAGGCATCCGTCGGCGACATGGTGCCGCGCGCGGAGTTGCCGGGCGCGGTGGCCTTCAACAGCATGGGCTTCAACATCGCCCGCAGCGTCGGGCCCGCGATTGGCGGCGCCATTGTCGCGGCCGCCGGCGCCGCTGCGGCGTTCGCGGTGAATGCCGTCAGCTACATCGCGTTGATCGTCGTGCTGGCGCGTTGGCGCCCGCCGCGGGATCCGCGGGTGCTGCCGCCGGAAACGCTCGGGGTCGCGATCGCCGCAGGCATCCGCTATGTCGCGATGTCACCCGCCATTCGCAGCGTCCTGGTCCGCAGCGCCGTTTTCGGTGTCGGCGCGAGTGCGGTCATGGCGCTCATGCCCCTGGTGGCCAAGGATCTGATCGCCGGCGGGCCGCTGAGCTATGGCCTGCTGCTCGGCGCATTCGGCGTGGGTGCGATAGGCGGCGCGATGGGCAGTGCGTACTTGCGCGACGTGCTGTCGACCGAGGGTCTCGTGTGTTGCGCCTGCATCGCCTTTGCCGTTGCCGCGGCGCTCGCTGCCGTGAGCGCACAGCTGTTGCTGACGATGGCAGCGCTCATGCTCGGCGGCGCCGCGTGGGTGCTGGCGTTGTCGACATTCAACGTCACGGTGCAGCTGTCCACCCCGCGCTGGGTGGTGGCGCGCGCGCTGTCGCTGTACCAGATGGCCGCGTTCGGCGGCATAGCGACAGGCAGCTGGCTGTGGGGATTCGTTGCGGAGCGCGGCGACGTGCGGACGGCGCTGCTCTCAGCAGCGGGGGTCATGATCGTCTGCGCGGCGCTTGGCCGCTGGCTGCCATTGGCGAAACTGACGGAGCTCAATCTCGATCCGCTGCGCCGCTGGCAGGAGCCGGCCACCGCCGTCCCGGTCCAGTCGCGGACGGGTCCGGTGGTGGTCACCGTCGAGTACGTCATCCGCGAAGAGGACGTCCTCGAGTTCCTTGAAGCGATGGCGGAGCGGCGGCGCATCCGTCGCCGCGACGGGGCACGCAACTGGAGGGTGCTGCGCGATCTCGCCGATCCGCAGGTCTGGATCGAGCGCTACGAGACGCCGACGTGGCTGGATTACATCCGCCACAACAGCCGCCTGACCCACGACGACGCGACCATTCCGGAACATCTGCGCGCGCTGCACCAGGGGCCCGGCGCGCCGCAGGTCCGGCGGATGATCGAACGCCAGACCAGCGCCCTTCACACGGTTGCCGTCGCCGGGCCGTCGGCGCTGAGCGAACCGCTGATCGATCCCAACCGGTCGGCCTAGCCACGACCGCTGGCGCGCGACATTCAGGGCACCCGCGCCGCGACCCATGCATCGACCCAGGCCACGCCGGCGCGCCGCAGCGCCGTTGCCGCGGCATGCAGGGTGGCGCCGGTGGTCATGACGTCATCGACCAGAGCCACGTGCCGCGGCACCGCGGCAACGACAGGGCGCGCGCCAGCGGCCGCGCGAGCTCCAGCGCCTGGTCGTAGCCGCGTTCGCGCAGGCGCGCGCGGTGCAGCGGGATCGGCAACAGCGCGTCGGGCCGCGGCAGCGGAGCGAATGCGCTGGCGAAGAACGGGGCACTCCAGGTTCAATTACATCCTCCCCAAAAGTGAACCCGACCCTGAGGTTTCCCCGCGTTTTCTCCCGCGAGATCAGAAGCTTGCGCTGATTTCGGTGGAAACAAGTGCGCGCATGGCGCAGCCTTCGAGGTGACTAAGCCAGAGAAGGACTGACGACCATGCGCGCCAGCCAAGTATTGCAGAAGTGTCTGCCTCGCTCACTTTCCGGCATGCATGCGCTCCGCGAGCGCGCTTTGCTGCGTGCAGTCGAGGCACTGTTGCAAGGCCGGCGGCTGACGCTGATGGATGTTGCGCGTGCATGGCCCGATGCAACACGCATTCGGGCGCCGCTCAAGGCGTTCGATCGATTGCTCAGCAACAGACACCTGCATGCCGAGCGGGCTGCAATCGATCACGAGATGGCGCGCTGGCTGTTGCGTGGTCCGCAGCCGGTGATCGTTATCGACTGGTCCGACCTGAAGCCGGACAAAAGCTGGTGTCTGCTGCGCGCTGTAGTCCCGGTCGGCGGGCGCACGTTGACGCTGCTCGACATGGTCGTACCGGGCCGCGAGCAAGGCGCACCGGGGCCGGAGAAGCGATTCCTGCAGCAGTTGCGCGCCATCGTGCCCGAGGGCGTGACGCCCATCTTGGTGACCGATGCTGGCTTCCGCACACCGTGGTTTCGCGCGGTCTCGGCGATCGGTTGGCATTGGGTCGGTCGATTGCGTGGGCGTACACAGGTCAAGCCGCAGGACGCGCCCGACAGCCTCGATTAATGGGTCGATAGCCGCCAGTTACATGTGCTGGCTTCGACGAGGCCGCACGAATTGCCGACAATGCTGGCGAACCGGAGCGATCCGATCCAGTGTCGCCTGTGGTCTACGCCAAAGCGCGACAAGGACGGACGAATCCGAATCGACGCACGCGAATCAAAACATCACGCTCGATGGCAAGCCTGAAAGCGTCTGCCCGAGAGCGGGAACCCTGGCTGATCATCGCCTCGTCCGAACTCCGCGCCCCCAGCGCCCGTCAACTCGTGAATCTCTATGCGCGGCGCATGCAGATCGAACTCGCGTTTCGCGATCTCAAATCACATCGCTACGGACAAGGCATGGAAGACAGCCTGACCCGACACGGCGCACGTCTACAGATGCTGCTGCTCGTGAGCACACTGGCCAGCTTCGTCAGCTGGCTCGCAGGTCTGGGCTGCGAGGCGACCGGTATCGCGCACTGGCTCTCGCCCATCCGAAGCACGCGCAAGCTCTACTCGACCTTACGCATTGGACGCGAAGCGCTGGTCAGGCGATGGCCACTGGAACCGGTATCCAAGTGGCTGGATCGCGTGCGATCTCTGCCCCGAGCGGTGCTGGATCAGATGGCCTTGGCCGCATGAAAACGTGGGGAAACCTTAGAACCTGACCCCGTTCTTGCCGGCGATCAGGCCGATCGCGGCGGCGATGATGCCCATGATCTTGCCGGCGGAAAGTACGTCGATGCGCTTGATGACCATTCGAACCCCTCCCCAGGGTCGCGCCGGCGGCTTACCGGCACCCCGAGTCTAGCCCGGCCCGGCTCAGGCCGCCTCGTAGGCTCCGTAGGCCCGCAGGCGCTCGTAGCGGCGCTGCAGCAGGCCGTCGAGGGGCAGCTGCTCGAGCGCGTTGAGCTCGTTCATCAGCACGGCCTTGAGCCGCTTGGCCATCTGCATCGGGTTGCGGTGGGCGCCGCCGATGGGCTCGCGTATGACCTTGTCGACCAGGCCCAGGCCCTTGAGCCGCTTCGCGGTCAGGCCCAACTGCTCGGCGGCGTCCTTGGCCTTGGCCGCGGTCTTCCACAGGATTGAGGCGCAGCCTTCCGGGGTAATCACCGAGTAGGTGCTGTATTCGAGCATCAGGGTGCGGTCGCCGACACCGATCGCCAGCGCGCCGCCGGAGCCGCCTTCGCCGATCACCGTGCAGATGATCGGAGTGCGCAGCTCGGCCATTTCCATCAGGTTGCGGGCGATCGCCTCGGACTGGCCCCGCTCCTCGGCGCCGATGCCCGGATAGGCACCCATGGTGTCGATGAAGGTCAGCAACGGCAATTGGAAGCGCTCGGCCAGCTTCATCAGCCGCAGCGCCTTGCGGTAGCCCTCGGGGCGCGGCATGCCGAAGTTGCGCTTGAGCTTGGCTTTGGTGTCGCGGCCTTTCTCGTGGCCGATCACCACCATCGGGCGCCCGTCGATCCGGGCCAGGCCACCGACGATGGCGGCGTCGTCGGCGTAGGCGCGATCGCCCGCCAGCTCCTGGAACTCGTCGCAGATCACCCGCAGGTAGTCCAGCGTGTAAGGCCGGGCCGGATGGCGCGAGAGCTGCGAGACCTGCCACGGGGTCAGGTCGCGGAAGATGTGGGCGGTGCGCTGGCGCAGCTTGTTCTGCAGCGTGTGTACCTCGGCGTCGACATTGACCGCCGGCCCATGGCTGGCATGTCGCAGTTCCTGGATCTTGGCTTTCAGGTCGGCGATGGGCTGCTCGAAATCGAGGTAGTTCGGGTTCATGCCACCAGTTTAGCCGAGCATGGCTCGGCGCTACGACGCCCACGGCTTGTTCAGGTGCAGGCGGACCCCGCGCACCCCCGGCAGGCCCCGCAGCAGCCCGGGCAGGGCGGCATCGGCACGCACGCCCTGGCCGCCGTTGATGCTGAGCCGGCCGATGGCCTCGTCGGTGATCGCCTCGATCAGCAGCGGGGTGGCTCCGGCGTGGCCCTGCAGGGCCTGGTTGAAGCCGCCCACGGCCGCCGCTTCGCGCAGGTCGAGCTTTACCGACAGGCGCTGCGCGTGCTGCCGGCAGATCTCGGTGTAATCCCAGCAGCGTCGCGCGCGCAGCGCGAAGCCGCCGCTGAACTCGTCCGCACGCAGGCCGCCCTCGATCACCAGGATGCGGTCGCGGGTCAGCAACTGCGCATGGTCCTGCCAGGCCTCGGCGAAGAACGCGCATTCGACCCGGCCGTGGCCGTCGTCGAGCTGGACGAAGGCCTGCGAGTCGCCGCGCTTGCGCATCGCCACGACCTGACCAGCCACGACCGTGGTCGCTTACTGGCGCCAGCCGCGGCGTTCTTCCTGCGGGCGGTCGTTCCAGATCCGGTCCAGGTCGCCCAGGTCGTGGCCAACCAGGCCGCGCAGCTCGTCGCGATAGGGATCCAGCGGATGGCCGCTGAGGTAATGGCCCAGGGTTTCGCGTTCGCCCTGCAGGCGCTGCAGCAGCGGCCATTCCGGCGCCTGTGGCAGTTCCAGCGCCAGCGACGGTCCGCTGGCAGCATCATCGCCGCCGCCGAACAACGACACCTGGCCCGCGTCGCGCTCGCGCGCCAGTTGCTCGGTCGCCTTCAGCACTTCGGGCAATTGCAGCATCAGCGAAGCGCGATTCGGGCCCAGGGCATCCAGCGCACCGGCGTTGACCAGCGCTTCAAGCGCACGCTTGTTGAGCTTGGTCGAATCCACCCGCTGGCAGAAATCCAGCAGGTCGGCGAACGCGCCGCCGCGCGCGCGCTCGTCGACGATCGCCTCGCAGGCGCCGCGGCCGACGCCCTTCACCGCGCCCAGGCCGTAGCGCACCGTTCGCACGTCGATCGCTTCGAACATGTAGCCCGATGCATTCGCATCCGGCGCCTGCACGTCCAGGCCCATCACCCGCGCCTCGTCGAGGAAGCCGACCACCTTGTCGGTGTTGTCCATGTCGCTGGACAGCACCGCGGCCATGAACTCGGCCGGATAGTGGGTCTTCAGCCACGCGGTCTGGTAGGACACCAGTGCGTAGGCCGCGGCGTGCGACTTGTTGAAGCCGTAGCCGGCGAATTTTTCCAGCAGGTCGAAGATCGGGCCCGCTTCGCGTGGCTGGATGCCACGGCTCTCAAGCGCACCGGCCTCGAACTTGGCGCGCTCCTTGGCCATCTCCTCGACTTTCTTCTTGCCCATCGCCCGGCGCAGCAGGTCGCGCCGCTGCCGGGCTTCATCGAGGCGTTCGCCGGCACCAGCATCTACTCGGCGGACGACATGCCGCGGATCGATGTCCTGCTGATCACGCACGATCATTTCGATCATCTGGACTATCCGACGATCCTGGCACTTGAGCCCGTGGTGGACCGGGTGGTCACCGGGCTCGGCGTCGGCGCGCATTTCGAGTCGTGGGGTTACGACGCCACGCGGATAGACGAGCTCGACTGGAACGACACGCTTGCGCTCACGGAAGACCTGGCGCTTCATGCCACGCCCGCCCGCCATTACTCCGGGCGCACGTTCACCCGCAACAAATCGCTGTGGGTCGGCTTCGCCATGGAGACGCCGCAGCGGCGGATATTCTTCAGCGGTGACTCCGGCTATGGCGACCATTTCGCCGCGATCGGGCAGCGCTACGGCCCGTTCGACTGGGTGGCACTCGACACCGGCCAGTACGACCCGCGCTGGGCCAACCTGCACATGAATCCGGAACAGGCGGCCCAGGCCGCGGTGGATCTCGGGGCGCGGGTGCTGACGCCGCAACACGTGGGGCGTTTCACCCTCGCGCGGCATGACTGGAACGACCCGTTCGACCGTCTTGTCGAGGCCAGCAAGGGGCGCGACTACGTCCTGTGGACGCCGACGATCGGCCAGCCGGTGCACTTCGATGACCGACCGCAGGTGTTCACGGCGTGGTGGATGTCCACCACCAATCATGACGCGACCGCAGGCACGCATCCCGCACCCGCGACCGCTCCGGCACGAGGACGCACGCCATGACATCTCCGGATCCCCGCACCGCCACAAGCGACACGCCTGCCGTCCAGCAGGCCGGGGCGCAACCCGCTTACTGGAGCGGCGTGTTCGCGATGACGATGTGCGTGTTCGCGCTCATCGCCTCGGAGTTCATGCCCGTCAGCCTGCTGACGCCCATCGCCGCGGATCTGCGGATCAGCGAAGGCTGGGCGGGTTACGGGATCGCCATCTCGGGCGCCTTCGCGGTGCTGACCAGCCTGTCCATCTCGACCCTCGCCGGCACGATGAACCGCAAGACCCTGCTGCTGGCGATGACGGCGCTCATGTGCGCGTCGGGCCTCATCGTCGGGCTGGCGCCCGACTATCTGACCTACATGATCGGCCGTGCGCTGATCGGTGTGGTCGTGGGCGGGTTCTGGTCGCTGTCGGCAGCGGTGGCGATGCGGCTGGTGCCGACCGATCAGGTGCCCAGGGCGCTGGCCATCTTCAATGGCGGCAACGCGCTGGCGGTGGTGGTGGCCGCGCCACTGGGTGCGTGGCTTGGCGGCGTCATCGGTTGGCGCGGTGCATTCCTGTGCCTGGTGCCGGTCGCGCTGATCGCGCTTGTCTGGCAATGGATCAGCCTGCCGTCGATGCCGGCCGGCCCGCGCACGGCGGGCTCCGGCAACGTCTTTCGCCTGTTCAAGCGCCGCGTGGTGACGCTTGGCATGCTGGCGGTCGGCGCCTTCTTCATGGGGCAGTTCGTGCTGTTCACCTACGTGCGGCCGTTCCTCGAGATGGTGACGCTGGTGGACGTGGCCACGCTGTCCTTCATCCTGCTGATCATCGGCGTCGCCGGCCTCATCGGCACTGCGGTCATCGGCATCGCCCTGAAGATGGATTTCTACCGCACGCTGGTCGCGATCCCGCTGCTGATGGCGGTGATCGCGGTGGCGCTGGTCGCGTTCGGCGGCTGGCTTGCCGGCGTGGCGGTGCTGTTCGGTCTCTGGGGCCTGCTGGCCACGGCCGCGCCCGTGGGCTGGTGGTCGTGGGTGGCCAGGACACTGCCGGACGACGCCGAGGCCGGCGGCGGGCTGATGGTGGCGGTCATCCAGTTGTCCATCGCGCTGGGCTCGACGGTCGGCGGCGTGCTGTTCGACACGAGTGGCTATGCGACCACGTTCGTGGTGAGCGCCGCCGTATTGGTGGCCGCCGCATTGCTGGCGTTGCTCGCGGCGCGCGCCGACAAGACCCCAGCCTGAAGCCTTGAATTCCCGCATCCGAAAATCCCCACACAGGGATCTCGCAATGACCACGAAGGCCTGCGGCATGGTCCCAGGAGCGGCGGCTTCCATCCCCACGGCAAGCCACCGTCAGTTGGGCGCGCCACCGGTCCGATCCTGCGGCAGCGCATAGGCGATGACGTAATCGCCGCGGTCGGGCGACACGCGCGCGCCGCCGGGGGTGACCACCACGTACTGGCGGCCGGTGCGCGGCGAGACATAGGTCATCGGGCCGGCCTGGCTGCCGACCGGCAGGCGGCCCTTCCACAAAGTCTCGCCGGTGCGGCCGTCGAGCGCGCGCAGGTAGTAGTCCTGGGTGCCGGCGAAGAACACCAGCCCCGACTGTGTCGATAGTGGCCCGCCCAACGTCGGCATGCCGATCGGGATCGGCAGCAGCATCTTGATTCCGAGTGGGCCTGTATCCTGCACGGTGCCCAGTGGCACCTGCCAGAGGATCCGGCGGTTGGCCAGGTCGATCGCGGTCATGGTGCCGAACGGCGGCTTCTGGCACGGGATCCCGAGCTGGGACAGGAAGCGCTCGCGCATGGCGCCGTAGGGCGTTCCTTCCATGGGCACGATGCCCATCTCGATGCCGCTGGCATCGGTGGGCACGTCCTCGCGCCTGACCATGTAGTTGGCCAGGCCCAGGCGCATGTCGTTGACGTACAGGGTGTGGGTGGTCGGGTCGACCGCCGCGCCGCCCCAGTTCATCCCGCCCAGCGAGCCCGGCATCTGCAGCGAGCGGTCCAGCCCCGGCGGGGTGTAGACGCCCTCGTGGCGCATGGACTTGAACTGGATGCGGCACAGCAGCTGGTCCAGCGGCGTGGCGCCCCACATGTCGGACTCGACCAGGGTCTGGTTGCCGATCGAAGGCATGCCGACCGAGTACGGTTGGGTCGGCGCATAGCGCTCGCCGGGCAGGTCGCCCTGCGGTACGGGCTTTTCGGCCACTTCGGTGATCGGTGCGCCGGTGCGGCGGTCGAGCACGAAGATCTCGCCCTGCTTGGTGATCTGCACCAGCGCCGGCACGCTGCCACCGCTGCCGTCGGGCAGGTCGTACAGCAGCGGCTGGGCCGGGATGTCGAAGTCCCACAGATCTCGGTGGGTCATCTGGTAGTGCCAGCGCGGCCGGCCGGTGGCGACGTCCAGCGCGACCACGGCCGAGGAATAGCGCTCGTCCAGTTCGCTGCGATGGCCGGACCAGAAATCCGGCGTGGCGTTGCCGGTCGGCGCGTAGACCAGCCCGAGCGCTGCGTCGTAGGACATCGCGGCCCAGACGTTGGGGGTGCCGCGGGTGTAGGTTTCACCCTCCGGCGGCAAGCCGGTGATGGCCGGATTGCCCGGATCCCAGGCCCAGGCGAGTTCGCCGCTGATCGCATCGAAGGCGCGGACCACGCCCGGCGGTTCGTCGACCGAGAAGTTGTCGGCCACGCGGCCGCCGACCACCACCACGTTGCCGGCCACCAGCGGGTTCGAGGTCTGCTGGTAGTAGCCGGGCAGGATCTCGCCCATGCCGACGCCCAGGTCGACCGTGCCGCCGTCGCCAAACCCGGCGCAGGGCAGGCCCGTATCGGCGTCGAGCGCGATCAGGCGGGCGTCGAGGGTCGGCAGGAACAGTCGGCGGCGGCAGCCGCGCGACGTGGGCATGGCGTTGACGTTGACGCCCTCGGCGGCTTCGGAGGCGGCCCGGGGTTCGACTTCGGGGCCTGCCTCGGCGGCCTGCTCCGTCGCCGCGTCATCGTCGATGGCTGCGACGGGAGGCGTGGCGTTGCGGCTCGTCGGGTCGCGGCTCATGGTGCCGCCGTCCGCGCTGCGGGGATCCGCCGTCCTGGCCGGCGGCTGCGCCGGAGCGCCGGGGTCGGCCGTGTGTTGCGACCCGACCGGCAGCCCGGCGCCGCCCTGCTCGTGGTAGCCGAGCCCGCGGCAACGCTGCCAGTTGGGCGCGGTGGCCTGCGGATCGAAGCGCCACTTCTCTTCGCCGGTGTCGACATCGAGCGCCAGCACGGTGCCGTAGGCGGTGCAGACAAACAGGTCGGTGCCGATCTGCAGCGGCGTGTTCTGGTCTTCCGCGCCGGAGCCGGTGCTCTCGGGAATGTCGCCGGTGCGGGCGGTCCAGGCCACTTCCAGCGCGCCGACGTTGTCGCGGTCGATCTGGTCGAGTGCGGCGAAGCGGGTGCCCGCGGTGTCCTGTCCCCAATGCCGCCACTCGCTCTGGCGTTCGCCCGCGACGACGGGTGTCACCGCGGCGCCGGCGCCATCGGCCTCCACCAGCACCTGCGGCGTGAACATCGCCACCACGCCCACGGCCAGGCAGGCGCCAAGCGCCACTGCAACACCCCACGCGCCGCGATGCCGGCCAGGATGGCCATCGCGCCGCGCCAACGACGGATACGCCAGGGCGACCAGCAGGCCGATCACGCCGAGTGCGAACAGCCGCGAGATCAGCGGCCAAGCCTCCAGTCCCACCTCCCGCAGCGCCCAGGGCACCGTGGCCAGCAAGACCGCCGCATACAGCCAGGCGCCCGTCCGCCGTCCCATGAACATCAACGCCGCCGAAGCGGTCATGCCGAGGCCTGCAAGCAGGAAGTACCAGCTGCCGCCGCGGCTCACGAGAACGCCGCCGCCGATGGCCATGAACAGGCCGAACAGCAGGACCGGCACTGCGGCCACGTACGTCGGCCAGACGCGGGATGAGGCGGTTTTCATTGGGCTGTCCATTGTTCAATTCCACCAGAGCTGGAGATGCAGATCCGCCGAGCGGTCGATTCCATCGGGCGCCGTCACATCACTCCAGAGCGCGACCATGGTCTACCAGAAGATAGACCACCGCACAGCTCAGCATGTGCAGCAGTCCCGGCGACGTCGGGTTGGTGCTATTCCGCCAGCTCGTACACCACATCCAATGCCAGGCTCAAGGTGTTTTCGCCGGGAGCGATAGGGACGTTCGCACTCGCATCAGTCGCCGCCTGCTCGACGACCGTGCCACGCGCGTATGCGACTCCGATGGGAGCGCGCCCGCGGGTCTCATCCACGCTGACGACACGCGTCACGCGTAGTCCAAGATGTTCCGCATAGAGGTCCGCACGCTTGCGTGCCTTGACCAGCGCCATGCCGCGTGCCTCATCCAGCACTGCGTCCTTGTCGGCGATGTCGAACATCGGGCCATTGACCTGGTTTGCCCCGACAGCGATCAGCGCATCGAGGATCGTACCGAGTGCGGAGATCTCGCGGACGGTGATGTTCACCGTATTGGAGGCGTAGTAGCCATTGATGCGAGGGGGGCGGTTGGCGACATAGGCATAGTCCGGATTGATGCTCACGCCACTAGTCTGCATGTCTTTCAACTCGATTCCGGCTGCCGTGACGGCGTTGACGACAGAGGCCATCTCCTTGCTGTTCAGTGCGATCGCCGCCTTGGCATCCGCCCCTCGACTCACGACACCCGTCGTGAGTACTGCCAGGTCAGGAGTGCGTTTGATCTCCGCGCTGGCGGATACGGCAACGAGGGTTGTGTCGCTGCTGCTGTCTGCGATGCCCTGTGGCCCGCAGGCGGCCAACAGGGATACCGAAGCAAGAGCTATAAGGAAAAAGGGCGCGGGCGAGTTCTGATCAAGACGTGGCATTCGGGTTCCAAGTTTTGGAGGCCCCATCGAGAACGCACGCCCACGGCGCATGGGGTTAAAGGCGGCTACCTATACCAGCGCCAGCTTCTGCCTTCCGATCGTCGGTACGGGGCTTGTTCCGCAACAGTGCGGCCTACCTCCAGTGCAGCTTCTTTGCTACACGTGCCGCCTCCACATCGTGAAGTCATTGACCGCAAAGGAAATTGTATGGAGATCGATCCAGCCCATCATCGGCGCGACGGTCAACAACCTCGGCATCCATGGCGCGCACGGGTTTTTCGACATCGACGACGCGCTCCGGGACGAGTTCTGGCAGGTCAACGTCATGAGCGGCGTGCGCCTGGGCCGCCATTACGCGAAGGGCATGCGCGCGCGCGGCTGGGGGCGGATCCAGTTCGTGTCCAGCGAGGATGCCTCGCAGATGGAGGCGCGGTTCCTGGCCGAGAACCGGCCGTCGACGCTGTTGCGTCGCTTTGCCGATCCGGAAGAGGTCGCCGCCATGTGCGTGTATATCGCATCGCCGCAGGCGAGCGCGACGACGGGTGCGGCGCTGCGGGTGGAAGGCGGCATCGTGGAAAGCATTGCCTGAGGCCAGGGAGTCGGCTTGGCCCATCCCCCGCTTCGCGGGTACTTTCCCCGCAGGCGGGGGAAGATGAAACACAGAAAACCACAGGAGAACCAGGATGCAGATGCGAGAACTTGGCCGTTCCGGCCTCCAGATCGCCCCGCTCGTGTTTGGCGGCAACGTCTTCGGCTGGACCGCCGACCAGGCGCGCTCGTTCGCGCTGCTCGACCGCTTTTTCGAGCGTGGCTTCAACGCCATCGACACCGCGGACGCCTACTCCGCGTGGGCGCCCGGGCTGTCGGGCGGCGAATCAGAAACCGTGATCGGCAACTGGCTGACCAGGCGCGGCCGTCGCGACGACGTGGTGCTGATGACCAAGGTCGCCAAGTGGGCGCCGCGCAAGGGCCTGTCGGCGGCGAACATCGAGGCGGCGGCCGCGGACTCGCTGCGGCGCCTGCGCACCGACCACATCGACGTCTACTTCGCCCACGAGGACGACGACCAGGTGCCGCTGGAGGAAACGCTGACTGCGTTTTCGAAACTGGTCGAAGCCGGCAAGGTGCGCGCGATCGGCGCCTCCAACTACAGTGCCGCGCGCCTGCGCGAAGCGCTGGCGCTATCGGCCGAGCGCGGGCTGCCGCGCTACGGGGTGGTGCAGCCCGGCTACAACCTGCATGACCGCGCCGGCTATGAGTCCGATCTGGCTGGCGTGGCTGCAGAGCACGATCTTGGGGTGCTGAGCTATTTCTCGCTCGCCAGCGGCTTCCTGACCGGCAAGTACAACAACGCCAGCGATCTCGAAGGCACGGCGCGCGAGGCGTTCCTGAAGGGCTACTTCGACGCGCGCGGCATGAAGCTGCTCGACGTGCTGAGCGCGGTCGCCGCCGATCTGTCGGCCACCCCGGCGCAGGTCGCGCTGGCATGGTTGATGACGCGGCCGCAGGTCACGCCGATCGCCAGTGCCACCAGCCTCGCGCAGCTGGACGACATCATGGGCGCGGCCGCACTGGTATTGCCTGCGTCCGCACTGGAGGTGCTCGACCGCGCCAGCAGGCCGCACGCCTGAGCCGCGCGATTGCCCGGCGTCGCGTATGGTCGGCTGCGACGACCATGTGCGTGGCGACGGACAATCCACGAAACAAGGAGCCAACCATGAGCCGTGACACCCGGGAACGCTACGGAACTGTCTCCCGCTTCTTCCACTGGGCCGTGGCCCTGCTGGTCGCGTGGCAGGCGCTGAAGATCTTCGACCGCATCGACGACGGCGAACACTGGATCGGCCAGACCCTGGTGCCGTGGCACATCTCGGTCGGCGTGCTGGTGCTCGTGCTGGTGGTGCCGCGGATTTTCTGGGCGCTGCGCAACCATGGCAACCGCCCGCCCGCACCGCCGCCGGCGGCACTTGGCTTGCTGGCCAAGGCGGGGCACGTGGCGCTGTACGCCGCGCTGGTGCTGATGCCGGTGACGGGCCTCAGCATCATGCTCGGCAACGGCTACGGTCTGAGCGTGTTCGGCATCGAGCTGGTCGCCAAGGGCGCGAAGATCCCCTGGCTCGCCGCGTTTGGCGGCACCCTGCATTCGCCGTTGGCATGGCTACTGATCTTGATGGTCGTCGGCCACGCGGGGATGGCGCTGGTCCATCACTTCATCAGGAAGGATGGCGTGCTGCGGCGGATGCTGTAGGGCCGCACGCCGGGGGGCGCCGTGGTGCCGTGGCACACGGCCAGGGGCTCGTTTCGGACGGGTGCCCAAGCCGGGGAAGGCCCGTCTTTGCGAAGGCGGAGCGGACTTGGATCCGGACGTGTCGTGCAGCCTTCCTTGCTGCGAACTTCGCGGCAGCCGTTGCTGTCGGCGGGCGTTGGTCGTGGGTCGGTCTCGATCGCGGCTGAAGCCGCTCCTGCAGACGTCATGTCGTTTCCCTCGATCGGGGAAGACCCTTATTCCTGCGCCGCCCCCGCCACGTTCTGCAGTTCGCCCAGCCCTGCCGGAGCGAGGTTGCGCAGCAGGTCCTCGAAGCCGAGGCCGACCAGGCGCTGCGCGCGACGCAGCAGGATCGGGACAGGACTGGAGGGCTCCTGGCGCGCGTAGTAGTCGCAGATTTCGTCGATGCGCCGGACCACGTCCGACGGGCCCGCGATCCTGCCCGGCGCGCCGGCAGCGGGCGCGCCCGCACCCTCGTCGCCGGCCACCGCCTCGCCGGCTTCCTCGCTCGCGCCCACCGTGCCGGTGCGGGCGGACCATTGCGCCTGCAGGAAGCGGTCGAGTTCGTACAGGTCCGACAGCAGCGGCTTGAACTCCGGCGCGCTGGTCGAAAGCCGTTCGGTCAGCAGCGCGTCGATGGCGCGGGCGTGCGCCAGCGCCGCATGCACCGCTTCGGCGTTGCGGCCAAGCAGGTCTTCGGGGCAGTCCAGGCAGCAGGCTTCGATTTCGGTGGTCGAAGCCTGAGCGTCGCTGTCACCGGCGGCCGGCTTGAGGCTGCCGCTGGCGATGCGCAGGTCGCGCAGGGCGAATGCGCCCAGCCGCGCCGACTGCACGAACGGGGTGTTGCGCAGGTACCCCAGCGGGCCCTGCGGATCAGCCAGCGGCATCAGCGCATTGACGCGCGCGGTGGGGTCGTTGTCGTCCTCCGCATCCAGCTGCGGGTGCACGCCGTCCCAGTGCTGCTCCAGCAGCGCCAGCACCAGCGCCAGGCCATCGCGCCAACCGGGCAGGCCGTGCATGCGCAGCCATGCGGTGGCGAGGATCACCGCCACGCGCAGGTCGCGGGTGCGCTCGAGCAGGGCCAGCGCCGATGCAGCCAAGCGGTCCCAGTCGGGTTCGTCGGCTTCGCCATCGTCGCCCCCGACCACACGCTCTCCACGCGGCGCAACCGCCCGCTCCAGGGCCATGAAACCGGCGTCGTACTCCAGGTCGGGACCGGACGGCGCATCGCCCTCGAGCGGCGCGGCCAGCGCCATGATGTCTACTCCCGTGCTCATGCCGTGATCCCCCGTCGCACGTGCCTGTCGATGATGCTCATTGCAGTGCCTCGCATTCCGGGCTCGGGAAATCGGGGTCGCATTCGGGCTGCTGGTCGGCGGGCAGGCGCACGCCCGGCTCGACCAGGCCGTAACCCCGGTAGTTGGAGGCATCCGCGCCCACGTCCACGTAGGCCACCTGGCGGTTGCTGGAGGTCTGCGCGCGCCCTGCCCACACCGAGGTCGGCACGTTGACTGCATCGCCGACGATCGGCAGCAGCGAGCCATCGGGCCGCACCGCATAGAAATACGCGGGCGGCGCGCCCAGGGTCGCGACCTGCGACTCCAGCCCCATGACGTAGATCGGCGACGCCGGCAGGCCGATGCCGCCGCTCGCCAGCCAGGTGCCGCGCCCGTTGTAGAGCCAGTCGGTACCGTCCTGGTGCAGGTCGCCGTCGACTTCGATGTGGAAGTCCGCGGTGCCGGCATCGATGGTGAAGTTGCTGCCGTTGAGCGAGGCCAGGGTGAGCGAACGGCCGTTGGTCATGCTGAAACCGCTGCGCGCGGTGAAGTCGCCGATCCGTTCGACCTGGTTGTCGACAAAGCGCGTCGCGTCGCCGAGATTCACCGCGCCACCGGCGCGGCCGCTGAGGGTGCGCGCAAGCAGTTGGCCGTCCGCGCCCTGGGCGATGCCGCCGGCGACCTCGAGCCGGATGTCGGCCGCGGACATGCGGCCGTCGATCGCGAGGTCGCCTTCGGACAGCGTCACCAGCAGCGCGCCGGTGCGCGCATCCACCGGGCCGGTGACGGCGAGCGGGCCGGCATTGGCGAGGTGGATCCGGCTGGCCGAGAACGCGCCCAACTGTTCGATGCGGTTGGCTCCGGCCAGCCTGGCCTCGCCCGCTGCGCTGCCGGTCAGCAGGGCGGCACCGACTCGACCGCTGCTCTGCACCAGGTCACCGCCACTTTCCAGATGCAGGCTGCCGCTTGCCAGGACGTCATTGTTGAGCATCACGCCGGTCGCGCCCTGCAGCGTGATATCACCACCGCCCAATGCGGCGCGCGTGGTCAGCGTGCCGCCCTGGGCCGCCAGATGCAGGTTTCCGGTTCCGGTGTCGATGGCCTGTACCGGCAGGGTCAGCGCACCGGCGGCCACCACCTGCACGTTGGCGTCCTGGCCCGAGCGCAGATGCGACAGCGTCAGGTCGTTGCGGTCGCGCAACGTGATGGCGCCGCCGGCCAAGCCGACCGGACCGCCAAAATCGTTGCTGGCGTTGTCCAGTGCGATGTCGCCGCTTCCGGCATCGAAGTGTGCGCTGCCGCCAACCTGGAATGCGCCCGACTGCGCGATCCCGCCGCTGCGCACCGCGAGCGACAGGTCCCCGCCCACGTCCAGCGTCGAGGCCGCAGTGAAGCTGCCCGCATCCACCGCCAGTGCGCCCACCGCGACCGTGTCGGCAAAGCCGACGTGTCTGTCCGCGTCGACCGACAGGGCATGCGCGCCGCCAACCGTCGAGCCAAACGCGACGTTGCCACCTGCTTCCAGCGCCACGTCGTTGGCCAATGCGAGCGCGCCGTCGTAGACCTGGTCACCGACGGTGGCGATGTTCTGCCGCAGGACGATGGCATTCGCCGACGCCTGCAGGCTGGCCGCATCCACCGCGCCCAGGGACAGCGTGTTGCGATCATGGATCGAGACCGCACCGCCGACCAGCGAGACCTCGCCGACGAAGTCGTTGCCGGCGTTGGCCAGCACGATCGCACCATTGCCTGCATTCAGCGCGCTGGTGCCATCGACGTGCAAGGCCCCGGATTGCGTGATCGCACCGCCATCGCTGCTCGCGGCCAGATTGCCCGCGATCGTGCCGGCGCCGAGGTCGAGCGCGCCGTGGCTGGTGGCCGCCAGCGAGCCGATATCGAGCGCGCCCAGCGTCAGCGCGTTGGCGTCGTTGATCAACACTGCGCCGCCGCCCAGCGAGACCTCGCCGACGAAATCGTTGCCGGCGTTGATCAGGGTGATCGATCCGCGCTCCGCATCGAGCGTGGCCGGTGCGCCCACCGTCAGCGCGCCGGACTGCGTGATCGCACCGCCACCGCTGCCCGCGGTGAGCGCACCGGCAATGCCGCCGCTGCCCAGGCCGAGGGCGCCCTGGTTGGTGGCCGTCAGCGAGTCGACGTCGAGCGTCGCCAGGGTCAAGGCATTGCGGTCGCGGATCGACGCGGCAGCGCCACTCAGCGACACCTCGCCAGCGAAATCATTGCCGGCGTTGGCCAGGATGATTGCCCCCGCGCCCGCATCGATCGTACTTGCACCACCGATGTGCAGCGCCCCCGATTGCGTGACTGCGCCGCCATGGCTTTCGGCAGACAGATCGCCGGAAATCGTCCCGTTGCCGAGGCCGAGCGCGCCCTGGCTGCTTGCCGACAAGGCGTCGACATCCAGCGCGGACAGGACCAGCGCGTTGCTGTCGCGGATCGTGGCCGCGCCACCGCTCAAGGCCACGGCCCCCACGAAATCGTTGCCGGCATGGTCGAGCGTGATCGCACCGCTGCCGGCATTGATCGTGCTGGCGCCTGCCACCTGCAGGGCCCCCGACTGCGTGATCGCGCCGCCCTGGCTGCTGGCCACCAGCGGGCCGGCGATCGTGCCGGTGCCGAGGCCCAGCGCGCCGTTGCTGCCCGCACTCAGCGCGCCGACATCCAGCGTGCCCAGCGCCAGTTCGTTGACGTCACTGATCGCCACTGCGCCGCCGGCCAGCGACACCGTCCCTGCAAAATCGTTGCCGCCGTTGGCCAGGGTGATCGCACCCGCGCCCGCATCGATCGTACTTGCGCCATCCACGCGCAGCGCACCCGCTTGGGTGATCGCGCCGCCGTGGCTGTCGGCGACCAGGTCGCCGGCAATCGTGCCGCTGCCCAGGCCGAGTGCGCCCAGGCTGCTTGCCGACAGGGCCTCGACGTCCAGCGCGCCCAGGACCAGTGCGTTGCCGTCGCGGATCGCGGCCACTCCACCGGTCAGGCTCACGGCGCCGACGAAGTCGTTGCCGGCATCGGCCAGCGTGATGGCTCCGCCGCCCGCATCGATCGTGCTTGCGCCTCCCACATGCAGGACGCCCGACTGCGTGACCCCGCCACCTTGGCTGCTGGCAGACAGGTTGCCGCCGACCACGCCCTGGCCCAGGCCAAGCGCGTCCCGGCTGTTCGCGGACAGGGTATCGACGGCAAGCGCGCCCAGGGTCAGCGCATTGCTGTCCCGGATCGCGGCGTCGCCGCCGCTCAGGTCCACCGCACCGGCGAAGTCATTGCCGGCATTGGTCAGGCTGATGTTGCCCGCGCCCGCATCGAAGCTTGCGCTGCCGCCAACCGTGAACGCGCCCGACTGCGCGATGCCACCCGCCTGCACCGCGATCGACAGGTCGCCGTCCACGGCGATCGTTGCGACCGCGCTGAAGCTGCCGGCGTCGACGTCCAGTGCCGCCAGCGCCGTGTCGCCGCCGACCGCGGCCCCAAACGTGACCGCGCCGTCGGCATCCACCAACAGGCGATGCGCGCCGTCGAGCGTCGAGCCGAAGCCCACATCGCCACCGGCGGTCAAGGCCAGGTCCGCAGCCAGGTCCAACGTGCCGTCGTACTGCTGGTCGCCGCTGGTGGTCACGTCGCCGGACAGGCCGATCGTCGCTGCAGTCGCATGCAGGCTCGCCACGTTGATCTGGCCCAGCGTCAGCGCGTTGGCGTCGGCGATCGCCACCGCGCCACCGGTCAGCGAGACGGCGCCGGTGAAGTCGTTGCCCGAATTGTCCAGCGTGATGGCACCGGTGCCTGCGTCGAAGTTCGACAGCCCGCCAACCGTGAACGCGCCCGACTGCGCGATGCCGCCCGTCTGCACCGCGATCGACAGATCGCCGTCCACCTCGATCGTCGAAGCCGCGCTGAAGCTGCCGGCGTCCACGTCCAGTGCCGCCAGCGCCGTTCCGCTGCCGACCGCGGCGCCGAACGCGACCGCGCCAGCGGCGTCCACCGACAGGCGGTGCGCGCCGTCGATCGTCGAGCCGAAGCCCACGTTGCCGCCGGAAGTCAAGGCCACGTCCGCACCCAGGCGCAGCGAGCCGTCGTACTGCTGGCCGCCGCTGGTGGTCACGTCGCCGGACAGGCCGATCGTCGCTGCAGTCGCGTGCAGGCTCGCCACGTCGACCTGGCCCAGCGTCAGCGCGTTGGCATCGGCGATCGCGACCGCACCACCGCGCAGGTCCACCGCACCGATGAAATCATTGCCGGCGTTGGTCAGGCTGATGTTGCCCGCGCCCGCATCGAAGCTGGCGCTGCCGCCAACCGTGAACGCGCCCGACTGCGCGATGCCACCCGTCTGCACCGCGATCGACAAGTCCCCGCCCACGTCGATCGTCGAGGCCGCGCTGAAGCTGCCGGCGTCCACGTCCAGTGCCACCAGCGCCGTACCGCCACCAACCGCGGCCCCGAACGCGACTGCGCCATCGGCGTCCACCGACAGGCGGTGCGCGCCGTCGATCGTCGAGCCGAAGCCCACGTTGCCGCCGGAGGTCAAGGCCAGGTCCGCACCCAGGCCCAGCGCGCCGTCGTACTGCTGGTCGCCGCTGGTGCTCACGTCGCCGGACAGGCCGATCGTGACTGCAGTCGCGTGCAGGCTCGTCGCATCGACCTGGCCCAGCGTCAGCACGTTGGCATCAGTGATCGCCACCGCACCGCCGCGCAGGTCCACCGCGCCGACGAAATCATTGCGGGCGTCGGTCAGGGTGATGTCGCCCGCGCCCGCATCGATCGTGCTCGTCCCGCCCACCGCCAGCTCGATGAGCTGGCTGATGTTGCCGCCGCCGCTGGTCGCGACGAGATTTCCGGAAATCCCGCCGTAGCCCAGCGACAATTCGCCGGCACTGGCCGCAGTCAGGCTGTCAGCGTCGATGAACCCCAGGCGCAACGTGTTCGCATCACGCACGCTGATCGCGCCACCCATGAGATTGGTCGTGCCGACGAAGTCGTTGCCGGCATTGGACAGCGTGATCGAGCCGGTACTTGCGAAGATAATGCTGTCGCCGCCCACGTGCAGTGCGCCGGTCTGGGTGATGTTGCCGCCGCCACTGTTGGCGTCGAGGGTACCGGCGACTGCACCAGCCCCCAGCGACAGCGCGCCGGCACTGCCCACATCCAGGCTGCCGACGTCGAGCGTGCCCAGGCTCAACGCGTTCGTATCGTTCACGAGGACCATGGCGCCGCGGAGATCCACTGGTCCGACGAAGTCGTTGCCGATGTTGGTCAGGGTGATGTTGCCCGTGCCCGCATCGAAGCTGGCGCTGCCCCCCACCTGGAACACCGCCGACTGCAGGATGTCGCCCGTCTGTACCGCGATCGACAGGTCACCCACGTTGATCGTCGAAGCCGCGCTGAAACTGCCGGCGTCCACGTCCAGCCCGGCGAGCGCGGTACCGCCACCCACCGCGCCTACGAACATCACCTCGCCATCGGCGTCCACCCGCAGCCGATGCGCGCCATTGAGCGTCGAGCCGAAGAACACGTGGCCGCCGGCGGCCAGGACAGCGTCCGCGCCGAGCAGCACCGCGCCGGCGTAGGCCTGGTCGCCACTGGTCGTCACGTCGCCGCCGAGGCCGATCGTCGTCGCCATCGCCTGCAGGCTGTTGGCGTCCACCTCATCCAACTGCAGGAGGTTGGCGTCACGGATGGCCACGGTCCCGCCACGCAGCTGCACCGCACCGGTGAAATCGTTGCCACTATTGGCCAGGTTGATGCCGCCCGCGCCGGCATCGATCGTGCTCGTCCCACCCACCCTCAGCGCGCCGCTCTGGCTGATCCCGCCGCCGCCGCTGGTCGCGACGAGATTCCCGGTAATCGTGCCGATCCCCAGCGACAGTGCACCGACACTGCCCGCGGTCAGGCTGGCAGCGTTGACGCTGCCCAGACCCAACACGTTCGCATCGTGCACGCTGACCGCAGCACCCTGGAAACTCACGTTCCCGGTGAAATCGTTGTCGCCATTGTCCAGGGTGATGTCGCCCGCACCGGCAAGGATCGTGGTCACCGCACCCACCGACAGTGCGCCGGTCTGGGTGATGTGGCCACCCTGGCTGATTGCGGTGAGGTTACCGGCGACAGCACCCTCCCCCAACGACAGCGCGCCGGTAGTGACCGCCTGCAGGCTGCTGACGTCGAGGGTACCCAGGCTCAGTGAGTTTGCATCGCGCACGCTGACCGGGCCACCGCGGAGGCTCACTGCTCCGACGAAGTCGTTGTTGATGTTGGTCAAGGTGATGTTGCCCGTACCGACATCGAAAATGGCATCGCCGCCAACGCTGAATTCGCCCCACAACGCGACCGACTGCGTGATGCCACCCGTCTGCACCGCGATCGACAGGTCGCCGGTCACCCTGATCATCGAGTCCGTGCTGAAGCTGCCGGCATCCACGTCCAGCCCGGCCAGCGTCGTGACGCCGCCGACGGCGCCGCCGAACGCGACCGCGCCATCGGCATCCACCGACAGGCGATGCGCGCCATCGAGTGTCGACGCAAAATCCACGTTGCCGCCGGCGGCCAGGGCCGCGTTTGCGGCGAGCACTACCGCGCCGTCGTAGTCCTGGTTGCCACTGGTGGTCACGTCGCCGGACAGGCGGATCGTGTTCGCGTCCGCGGTCAGGCTCGCCGCATCGACCTGGCCCAGCGTCAGTGCGTTGGCATCGGTGATCGCCACTGCGCCGCCGCGCAGGTTCACCGTGCCGGCGAAGTCGTTGCCGGCATTGGCCAGGGTCACGGCGCTGGCGCCCGCGTCGATCGAGCTTGCGCCCGCGACCAGGAGCGCGCCGGTCTGGGTGATGCCGCCGCTGGTGGTGGTGGCGGTGAGATTCCCGCCGATCGCGCCACTACCCAGCGAGAGCGCGCCGCCACTGGTCACGGCCAGGCTGGTCACGTTGAGCGCGCCCAGACCCAGTGCGTTCATATCGCGCAGCACGGCCACGCCGCCGGCGAGGTTCACCAGGTTGCGGAAGTCGTTGCCTGCATTGGACAGCGTGATCGCGCCGCTGCCCGCGTTGATGGTGCTGACGCCGTCCACGCGCAGTGCACCGGCCTGGGTGATGCTGCCACCGTTGCTGTTTGCAATGAGGCTCCCGCCGATCACGCCCTCGCCCAGCGACAGCGCGCCGGCGCTGGTCACCTGCAGGCTGCTGGCGTCGAGCGTGCCCAGGCGCAGCGCGTTCGCATCGCGCACGCTGACCGGGCCACCGCTGAGGCTGACTGTTCCTTCGAACTCGTTGGCGAAGGCCATCAGGTTGATGCCGCCGGTGCCGGCATCGATGGTGGCATTCCCGCCCACCGCCAGCACGTTGGTCTGGACGATCTGCCCGCCGGAGCTGGTTGCGGTGAGATCTCCGGCGATGACGCCAGTCCCCAGGTTCAGGGAACCGGTGCTGGCCACGTCCAGGCTGTCAGCGCTGACAAGGTAGAGCGTCAATGCGTTCGCATCGCGCAGGTTGACCACGCCACCGCTGAACTCCACGGACCCGGTGAAGTCGTTGGCGACGTGGTCCAGTGTGATATTGCCGGTGTCGGCATTGATCAAGACCCACCCGTCCACCGACAACCCGCCGCTCTGGGTGATGTTGCCGCCGGTGCTGATTGCGTCGAGACCCCCGCTGATCACGCCAGTGCCCAGCGACAGCGCGCCGGCACTGACCGCCTCCAGGTAGCCTACATCGAGCGTTCCCAGGCGCAGCGCGTTCGCATCGCGCACGACGCCCGAGGAAGCGCTAAGGTCCAGTGTTCCTTCGAAATCGTTGGCCGCGCGGTTCAGCTGCGCCGTTCCCGAGGTGACCACGCTGCTCGCGCCGGATGCGTGTACTTGACCACCCGTCTGCAGCAGCCTCGCCGCGGAGACATCGAACGCGCCGGTAGTGAGCGCAGCAGAGAGATTGATATTGCCCGACGCCTGCAGGTCGACCTGGCCCGCACCGGCATCGATGTTGCCGCCCACCGTCAGGTCTCCGCTGGCGCCGCCGGCCAGCAGCGAGATGGTGCCGTCGGGGCCGAGTCCGATGCTGCCGGCGGCGAGGGTGCCGGTGTTCATCACGGCCGTCGACAGACCGGGCGCGAGCTCGCCTTGCAGCCGGATCGCTCCACCGTGCGCGGAGATCGTCCCCGCGTTCAGCACGCTTGCGCTCATGCCCACAGGCAAACCGGCGACCGGGCCGGTGATCTGCACGACCGTCCCCCCCGGCACCAGCTCGACCTGCGCCTGTCCGCCCCCCAGCAGCGCCGCCAGGCCGGTGCCCACGTCGATGCTGGCGCCCGCCATGTTCTGCGCTGCGCCCCCGAGCAGGACCACGCTGCCATCGGCGGCGGTGATGGTGATGGTGCCGCGGTTGATCACCGTCCCCGCAGTGCCGCCTTCGCGCCAGACGAAGCTGTCGACGCCCATGTCGAGGAACTCATCGGGGTCGTCGGGCATCAGGGTCGAAGCCACCAGTCCGCCGACGCTGATCGTCGCGTCCTCGCCGAACACGATGCCGTTCGGATTGATCAGGAAGATCGTGCCGTCGGCGCTGAGGTTGCCCAGGATCTGGCTGGCGTTCACGTCCAGGATCTGGTTGAGCGCCACCTGGCCCGCGACCTGCTCGAACTCCACCAGCGCCATGGTGCCGATGTCGAAGGTGTCCCAGCGGATCAGGGCCCGGTCGTCGATCTGGGTGATGCTCAGGGTGGTGTCGTCCGGAGTGATGTTGCCGATGCCGCCCACTGCGTCCCAGCCAGTCGGCAGCTGCCCCGGCGCGACCTGCGCCAGCGCGCCGCCGGAAGCGAGGACCAGCGCGATCGCCAGCACGCTCCGCCGCCCTGGGCGCGACCCGCAGCGGGATGCGCCGCCGGCGCCACGACCCGATGCAAGCTCCGAGGCCACCTGCACCAGTCCCAGCGCGCGATTGAACACAATGCGATAGATGTGGTTCATGTCAGGGTCCTCAGAACGTCATGCCGAGCCGGAGCCAGGTGCGGAAGTCGTCGCCATCGGAGGCGTCGGTGCCGCCCACCGGCACTGCGGCCGCGAGCCGCAGCTCGAGGCCGTGGAAATGCGGCAGGCGGAACTGCAGCCCCGCGCCCGCACCGTGGTAGCTGCGCGCCTGCGCCGGCGACAGCCCGCCGTCCGAGGCCATGACGCGGCCATGGTCGACGAACACTTCGAACTGCAGCAGCTCGCGCCAGGGGCGCCCGCCGAAGGGCGAGGCGACGTCGCCGAAACCGGGCGCGTCGACCTGGTATTCAAGCGTGGCCTGGTAGCCCAGGTCGCCGAGCGCATCGGACACCGGCAGCGAGCGGATGCTGTCCGGGCCGCCAAGCGCGATCTGCTCCATCGGCACCAGCACGTCGCTGGTGTACTGCCCGTACAGACGGCCGAACAGCCGCTGCGACGGGGTCAGGTACTGCATCCGCGCCAGCGACACGCGCAGCAGGGTCCAGTCGCTGTCGCGCGCGGGCGTGACCAGGTCGGGATCGAGCGAGCGGTCTGCCAGTGCGTGGCGAACGTTGGCCTGCACCAGGTTGACGCCGCGGCTGCGGCGGGCGACGTGGCGCAGCACGAAGCCGACGTCGAGTACATCGAACTCCTGGTCGGACAGGGTGAAGCCCAGTGCCTGCAGCTGCGAATGCTCGCGCACCAGGCGCAGCGTTCCGTGCATCTGCAGCAATGGCCGGTTGTGGAACTTCCAGTCCACGCCCAGCTGGGCGTTGGTGGTGGGGCCGGTCAGTCCGAGCGCGGCGAACGGGCCGCTGGCGACCTCCATCTCGCTGCGCGAATACGAGGCCGCCAGCGAGAGGCCATCGACCGCGTGGACCGGCACCGTCCAGCCCAGGTAGGCGGAGGTGCTCTGTTCGGGCGAGAAGCCGTGCACATAGCCGGCGCTGATGACATCGCCCAGGCCCAGCGCGTTGCGGTAGGTCAGGCCGACCTGGCCGCGGTAGCGGCCGGTGAGTTCGGTGCCATGGTTGCTGGCGCCGAGCGTGACCGAGTACGGCCGCGCCTCCTCGGTCGCGGTGATCACCATGTCGGTCTCGCCCTGCGCCAGGCCCGGCTGCAGCACCGCCGAGGTGCCGACGCCGGGCAGGTCGCGCATGGTCAGCAGCGCGGTGTCGACCTCGTCGCGGTGCAGGCTGCGCCCTTCCAGGCGCCGCGCGGGCGCGGCGATCGCGCTGCTGCGCACGCGCCGGTTGCCCTCGACCAGCACCCGGCCCAGGCGGCCTTCCAGCACGTCCAGCGCGACCACGCCATCGGCGCCGACGGTCTGCACCGGGATGTACGCGGTCGCGACAACGAACCCGGCCTTGCGGTAGGCGGCGGTGACTTCCGTCGCCACGTCCTGCAGCTGGTCGAAGTCCAGCGTGATCTCCGCCGCGCCGCCGGCCAGCGTCCTGAACCTCTCATCGAGCAGGGCCTGCATCGAGGCGGGCGTGATTCCGCGCCGCGGATGCGCGCCGACGCCGCTGATGCGGAAGCCGCGCGTGGGCACGGTGGCCTGCGTGGCCGTGGCGCGATCGCGCAGCGCCGGCACTTCCACCGCGGGCGCATCGAGCGTAGGCGGGGCCTCGGTTTCACGCAGCGCCTGCTGCGGATCGGCCGGCTGCCAGCCGGCGGCCGGCGGCGGGTCCTGCTGCGCCCATGCGGGGGCCAACGCGGCCAGCGCGCATGCACAGGCGATGGCCAGCAGCGACCGCGGCATGCGTCCCCCCCGGCACCCGACGATCGCAACGACTTCAGACATCACCCAACTCCGTCTTCATCTTCAGAATCCAGTGCGCCGCGGCAGCGCCTGCGATGGCCACCCCCACGGCGACGGCAATCAGCAACGCCAGCCAGCGTCGCGGCACCGGCTCCCCATGCAGGTTGGCGCGGTCGAAAGCGGGCGCGTCGCGCCGACCGGCATGGATCGGCTTGCGTTCGGTGACGTCCAGGCGCTCGCGCATGGCGGCAAGCACCCGGCGGCGACGTTCGCGGTAGGTGGCGCGGCTGATGCCGCCCTGCTGGTAGCTGTCGCCCAGGGCGCGCAGCGCCGCGTTCGCATCGTGTTCCCAGCTGCTCATTTCAGCTCCCGCAGGACACGGAAGCCGACATCGGCCTGCGCGGCGCCCGAATCCACGCGACGCGCTTCGACGGTGCACTCCGACCACAGGCTGGCGTAGCTGCCGCCCTGCACCGCGAGGCTGCCCCTGCTGTCGGTCCACTCCCAGACGTTGCCGCTCATGTTGATCAGCCCCCAGGGATTGGCCGCGCGCCCGCGCGCGGACACCGGCGCGCCGCCGCTGCCGGCGTCGGCGGTCGGCGGCACGCAGTTGCTGTCGGGCGCCTGCCGCCAGCCGGCGGCGGCCTGCGCGGCGTGCCGCCATTCGGCCTCGGTGGGCAGGCGATGGCGCCAGCCACCGGTGGCATGCACCAGCCAGCGCGCATAGCCGCGCGCCTGCTCCACGGGGACACCGGTCGCCGGCAAGGTGGCGGCGGCACCGCTGGCGGCCGCCAACGGCCGGCAGCGCCCGGTGGTGGTGCAGTACACGTTGAACTCGCCGACCGTCACCTCGGCGCGAGCGAGCGCATAGGGCTTGCCGCCCGAAACACCCGGCACCACCACGAAGGTCGGCCCGCGACCTTCGCCGATCGCGTCGTAGCAGAAGCGGCCGCGGCCCTCGAGGCCTGGGCGGCCGCAGGGATCCGGCCCGTCGGGGACCGGTGGCAGCACATCGTCCGGGTCAATCGCCGCGGCGGTCGCCGCCTGGGTCGAAGGCGGCACGCCTGCAGGTCGATCGGCGCGACGACGGCCCGGTGTCGCGGCCTCGCCTGCCCCATCGGTCGCCGCCGCAGGCGCCAGCGCGCGCAGCCTGGCGCGCAGGCTGCCCTCCGGCAGGCGGCCGCGTTCGCGCAGCTGCGCCTCGAGCATTTCGAGCCCGGCGCGATCGCTGCGTACGATTTCGTCCAGTTGCGCCACCAGCGCCGCATGTTCGCGAACACCGGGTGGCGACTCCCCTGCGACCCCTATCGCCATGACCAGAGCATAGCGGGCCTGGGCACGGCGCAGGCCCTCGCGGTCGCCGAGCAGGGTGCTGGCTTCGCCAAGCAGTGCCAAGGCCCGGCCCATGTCGCCCGCCGCTGCGGCGCCGGACGCTGCGCCGAGCCAGGCGTCGGCGGCAAGCTGTGGCGCTCCCGTGGTGGTGAACGCATCGTCGGGCGCGAGCGCGCGCAGGCGCAGCAGGGAGTCGCGGATCTTGTCGAGGTCGCCGGCCGCGCTGGCATGGCGCAGCGAAGCGGCGCGCGCCTGCACCTCGGCGCTGGTGGCTTCCCCGGCCAGTCGCGCATCCAGCGCTGCCCGCAGGCTGGCCAACCTGTCCTGCTCGGCCAGCAGCGCGGGCGCCTGCGGTACCTGTTCCAGGCCAAACGCAACCAGGGCCGATGCAGACGCCAGCTGCAGGGGCTCGCGTGCGCCCGCGGCCTGGTGGGCGATTGCCCGCGCCAGCGCATCGAGCAGCGCCTGGTCTTCCGTCTCCAGGCCAAGCCCACGCAGTGCCGCCAGCGCCGCGGCGACATCGGTGCGCCATGCCGGCTCGCCGGACGGCTGCGCGATCCGCGCCGCCAGCAGGGTCCGCGCCGATTCGGCATCGCGCGGCGCGGCGTCGGCGGGCCGGCTGCGGCTCGCCTCCTGCGCGACGGCGGCTTCGAGGTCGGCGGCGGCCAGTTCCAGGCGCAACGACTGCGGGAAATGCGTCCGCGCTTCCTGCAGGCGCGTCGATGCCAGCTCGAGCCTGCCGCCGGCGGTGGCGCCTGCGACCGCATCGGCGAGCGCCAGCTCCAGCCCGGGATGGCGCAGCAGCACGCTGTCGGGATCGATCGCGCGGATGTCGGCCAGCGTGTCGGCGGCATCGTCATCGCCGGCGACGTCGAAGATCGCGCCCGATTCGATCTGCGCGGTGAGTTCGCTGTCCAGTGCGTTGAGCACGTCGGGCATCTCCGCGGCCATGCGCTGCGCGCGCGTGTCGAGCGTCGGCGAGAACAGCCGCAGGTGGTTGCGCAGCGCGAACACCCCCTGCGCCAGCACGTAGTTGTAGCGGCCCTGCGCCGGGTTCCACAGCGCGTCCAGCCGGCGCAGCAGGAACGATTCGATGCGCTGGTTCTCGCCCAGCACCAGCGCATCGCGATCCTCCGGCGACAGCGCCGACAGCGCCGCCATGGCCGCGCCTTCGTCGGGGAAACCGCCCGCCCCGTCGGCAGTGAAGCCCGCGACCACCGCCGCCAGCTGGCGCTGGTGCAGCCAGTGCGAGACGCCCCAGCCGGCGCCGCCGGCGGCCAGCACCAGCGCCGTCCCGTAGCCGACCAGCGGCAGCAGCCGTTCGCGCGCGGGCACGTGGCGCAGGCCTTCGAGCAGTTCGGCCACCGAGGACAGCCGATCGCTGGCGCGCAGCGCGACGGCCTGCCGCAGCGCGCGCGCCTGGCGCCGCGTCACGCCCTTGACCTTCGGCGGCAGGCGTCCCTCGCGCAACGCCACCTCCGCACTGACCTTGTCGAAGGGATGCCGGCCGGTCAGCAGTTCGTGGCAGACGCAACCGAGCGCGTAGACGTCGTCGGACGGCGAGGGATCGGCGCCTTCGATCATCTCCAGGCTGGCGTAGGCCGGGGTCAGCGCGCCCAGGGTCGAGGCATCGAAGACCGTGACTTCGCCGCTGCCGCCGGCGCCGTGCTTGCCGGCCCGGGCGATGCCGAAGTCGAAGACCTTGACCAGGCCGTCGGCCGTGACCATCACGTTGCCGGGCTTGAAGTCGGAATGGACGATGCCGGCTGCATGCGCGCGCGCGAGTGCGCGCCCCATGCCCTCGATCAGCGGGTGCGCCTGCGCCAGCGGCATGCCGTTGAAGGCACGCTCGCGGATCAGGGTGCGCAGGTCGGAACCGTCGATGTACTCCATCGTCATGAAGACGATGGTCCCGGCCTTGTCGAAGTCGTAGACGCGCACGATGTTGTCGTGCGCGAGCTGCTGCGAGCGCCGCGACTCGCGCTGAAGCGCCACCAGCGAATCGGGATGGCGGCGAAACTCGTCGTTGAGCACCTTCACCGCGAGGTAGGGATCGCGGTCGTGGGCCTCGACCTTGCGCTCGTCGCGGGCCAGGTACACCACGCCCATCCCGCCGCGGCCGAGTTCGCGCTCGAGCAGGAACCTGCCCTTGAGCAGCATGCCGACGCCGGCAACCTCGCCCGCCGCGGCATCGGCGATGCGTGCCCACTCGGCGCTGGCGACGCTGGCGGACGTGCTGGCCCCGGTGTCGCCGCCGGTGCGCCCGGTGCCAGGTTCGCGCGGCGGCGGCAGCGGTGCGCGCGGCAAGACCCGGGTGGCCTCGTCCTCGACGGCGGCTGCAGGCGCGCGCCCGGCCACCGGCATCACCACGGTGGCATCGTCGCTGGCGGCGGCGCGCAGCGCCTCCATCCGCGTGCGCAGCGTGGTCATCGTGTCCTCGTCGAGCTCGGCGCGAAAGCGCAGCAGCGTCACCACGCCGGCGCTGTACTCGGCCTCCGGCAGCACCCCGCGCGCGGACAGCGCATCCAGCACCCCGCCCAGGTCGATCTCTCCGCGGCTCAGCGCGGTCACCAGTTCCACCACGTCCGCTTCGCTCCTGCTCATTGCCCGGTCTCCTCGAAGCACACCGCGATCGCCGACACGTTGTCGCGCGCGGCGCGCTCGAGCGCGAGTTCGAACAGCCGCCGCACCAGTCCTTCCGGATCGCGTGCGCGGCCGCATTCGAGATCGAGTTCCTCGTCGCCGACCTCCTTGTTGATGCCGTCCGAACACAGCACGAAGGTGGTATCGCGGCCGCTGGCGGCGATGGTCCAGTCGACGAACAGCTCCGGCTGGGCGCCGACCGCGCGGGTCAGCGCACCCGGTGGCGGCTGGTCGACCGGGGCCACGCCGCCGAAGCGGGTGACGTCCTCCCTCTGCCCGTGCACGTGGTCGACGGTGATCTGGCGCAGGCGCCGCCGGTCGAAGCAGTAGCCGCGGCTGTCGCCGACCCAGCCGCACAACGCTACGTCGCGATCGTGCACCAGCACCACCACGGTCGATCCGATCAGGTCGAAGCCGCGCTGCCCGGCGATGCGGATCAGTTCGGCGTTGACCGCTTCGAGCGTGTCTTCGATCGCGTCGATGAAATCGCAAAGGTCGTCAGGCCGGTCCAGCGCCGCCAGTCGCTCGACGATCAGGCTGCTGGCCAGGTCGCCAGCGGTGTGGCCGCCAAGGCCATCGGCCACCGCCCAGATGCCGGCCTCGTCGCGAACCAGGATCGCGTCCTCGTTGCAGCGCCGCACCTTGCCGGTGTCGGTGCGGCCGCAGGAGCGGGCGAGCGTCGCGCGCATCAGGCCACCTCCGCCTGCGCACCGGCGTGCAGCAAACCGACGAAGGTGCTGGCATCGGGCAGCCCGCTGCCCACGCGCAGGGCGCCGCTGCCGCCGAAGTCGCCCGGATGCCACCACAGCGAGCAGCCGTTCGCGCCCAGATGCCCCCACAGCGCCGCCGGCAGGCGCGCTGCGCCCTCGGGCCACGGCAGCCAGTAGTCGCGCCGGCGGCGATCGATGCCAGTGGGCAGTGCCGGCAGGGTCGGCTCGTCTTCGATCTCGGGCAGGCCGAGCGCGGCGATCGCGGCGTCGAAGCGCGCGGCATCGATGGCCGGATCGGCCTGCGCCGCCCATGCCACCGCCGAGACCGCGTCATACCAGCGCCCGCCGTCGGCCAGCACGCCCGGCTGCGCAAGGCCGCCGGCCAGGCGCGCGGCAACCACCATCGGGAAACAGCGGCCGACGCGGTCGCTGGCCGGCAGCAACACGCCGCACCACGCATCGCGGCCTGCAATGCCCGGCGAGAGCAGGAAGCGCCACGCAGGAGCGGCGCGGTAGGCCTCGCTCCAGCGCGCGCCGAGGCGGTCGCGAGCGCCGGCCACGGCATGCGAGAACGCGCGGTCCCAGGCATCGATGAAGTCCGGCGGCAGCCGGCGCTGCACGAAATCCCCGGCCCCGGGCAGCTTGCCGAAATAGCCCGGCGACGCGCTCATGCGCGCGCCCCGCAGCGAAACGCCTGCAGCGCGTCATCGAGGAACGGATTGCGCAGGCTGCCGGCCTGCAGCGGCAGCGCGACGGTGCCCCCGGCAATGGTGAAGCGGGCCACGAAATCGACATCGGACACGCGCGACAGCGCCTGCGCGCCCAGCAGCCGGAACATCGCCCACTCGCCCTGGTGGACGATCCGGCCAATCTGCACGCCTTCTGCGTTGAACGCGGTGAGCGAGGCCTGGCTTGGCGTCGGGCCGGGCCACTGCATCGGTGCGACGCGCTCGCTGCCCTGCGCGGTATCGAAGGCCTGGCCGTCGATGTCGACCAGCACCCGCGCGATCGGCGCGGACATGATCGCGGGGCGCAGGGTGAAGCGCACTTCCGGCAGCGGCCCGGCGCGGAAGTAGGCGCGCCGGATGCGGTCGGCGGCCTGCATCCGCGCCGGCAGCCCGGCCGGGCCGCCGGTCATGCCCGGCCCCTCGCGCCAGCGCCAGGGGTCGCGGCTGCTGTCGATCAGGCGCGCCAGCGATTCGCGGTGCAGACGGTCGAAGCGCCCGCCCTGGGCGAACAGTTCGCCGAAGTCCTGCAGCGGGATCTCGGCCTCCGCCGCCGGATCGAACGGGTAGCGGCCGCGCACGTAGTCGGCGCAGTCACTGCCGATCGCCTCGCGCGCCTGCTCGGCCAGCGCATCGCGCGCACCGCTGGCCACCAGCGACTCGCTGTCGCCGGTCAGCGCTGCCAGCCAGCCGGCGACCGGCTGCGGCAGCTGCGAGACCATCTGCCGGGCCGACAGCAGCTGCGGGTTGGGCTGGCCGGCATCGAAGCCGGTCATGGTCAGCAGCGCCTTGCCCAGTTCGTCGACCGCGGCCAGGGTGCGGTCCAGCGGCGTCGCTCCGGCCGCGCCCTCGGTAAGTTGGTTGAGCGCTGCGAAATGCGCCTCGATCGACTGCCCGGGTTCGGCCGGTGGCGGCTCGGCGCTGCCCAGCACGGCCTGCAGCGCCTGGTTGCGGGCGGCTGCCTGCCCGGCTGCGGCCGTGGCCGCGGCGGCGGCCTGTGCGCTCAGCGCTGCCGCCGCGCCATCGGCCTCGGGCAGCTGCCGCATCTGCGTGGTGTGGCTGCGCAGCAGCTGCAGCAGCAGCCGCAGCGGCGAGCCCGGGCCCGAGACCTTGGCCGCCACCAGGCTGGCCTGCTGCAGGTCGACGGCCGGCTGCAGGCGCAGGTCGGCCAGCAGCCCGTCCCAGGCGCGGATGTAGTCCTGTTCGTACAGGGCCTGCACCTGCTGCACGGTGCGCGCACGGCCCAGCGCATCGCGCCGCGAGGCGCCCAGCACCCGGTCGTCGGCCAGGAAGCGCTCGACCTCGGCCTCGATGCCACCGTTGACCTGCGCGGCGAACACCGGCTGGGTGTAGATCGCCGGCCAGGGCTCGGACAGCGGCTTGCCGCTGTCGCGCAGGAACACGTCGCCGAGCAGGCCCAGGGCCTTGTCCAGCCGCGCCTCGTCCGCCACCTGGTCCTGCAGCGACAGCCGCAGGCTGCTGTAGACCAGGCTGGACAGGTCGGCCGAACCCAGCGTGTTGCGCGCCTGCTCGACGCGCGCCTGGTCGATCGGCAGCGCGCGCAGTGCGTCGGGTTCCGCCAGCAGCGCCTGCAGGTGCGAGGCCAGCGCCGCCTGCAGCACCGGATCGCGCGGGAACAGCCCGCGCCATTCGATCGCGGCCAACGCCGACAGCTCTTCGGCGTCGGCGTGGCGCGGCTGGCCCAGCATCAGATAGGCCTTGAGGTAGTAGTACAGCGCCTGCAGGTCGCCGGCATTGCCGGCCAGGCCGCGCCGGAACTGCGCCCCCAGCGCCGGAACCAGGCTGGCGTTGAGTTCGCGCAGGTAGGCATCGCGCAGCTGGCCGCCGGCCGCGGCGCCCTGGTAGAGGCCGGCGCGCATCGTCCACGGCACGTCGCCGCGATGGCGATCGGCAACCTCGACCACCGGCCGCAGCGCCTCCAGCCTCTGTAGGGTGAGTGCGAAGTACTGCTGCGGCGTGGCCGCCGACTCCAGCGCGGCGACCTCGGGACGCGCGTCGAGCGCGGCGCGCACGTCGGCCAGGTAGCGCACGTTGCGCGTGTAGCTGGTGGCCATCGCCGCCAGCATCGCGATGCTGCCCAATCCAATGCAGGCCACCACCGCGGCCATCGCCAGCCGGCGGCGGCGGTCGCCCGCGGGATTGCTGCCCACGAACCCCGCCTCGGCGAACACGACCTGGCGCAGCAACCGTTCGACGAAGAACGTCCGTCGCTGCACGCCGGGCGCCTGCACGCGCGCGGCGTCGACGCCGAAGGTGCGCGCGACCGCGCTCATCATGCGGTCGATCGGCGTGCCTTCCTGGGTTCCCGAGGTCATGTAGACGCCGCGCAGCAGCGGCGCAGGGCCATAGGCGTGCCCGGCGAACACGCTCTCGACGAACTCGCGCGCGGTGTCGCCGAAGGAGGCGAACTGTTGCGGGAACGACAGGATGGCCGCGCGCCGGTTGCGGTCGCGCTCGTGGTGCAGGCGATCGACCAGGCGTGCGTTGAGGCGGTCGAGCAGTTCGTTGAAACCGGCCGCGAAGCCGCGGGCGGCGCTGCCGTCGACGGTCCTGGCCACCGGGAAGGTCACGCCCCAGACCTGCGCACGCTGCTCCGGGTTGAGGTCGTCGAAGAACTCACTGAAGCCGGCCACCAGGTCGCATTTGGTGAACACCAGGTACACCGGCACCTGCACCTTGAGGTGTTCGGCCAGTTCGTCCAGGCGCTGGCGCACCGCCTGCACGTGCGCGTCGCGCTCGCGCTCGTCGAGCAGCAGCAGGTCGGACATGCTCATCGTCACCAGCACGCCGTCGATCGGACGCTCGCGGCGGAACCTGCGCAGCAGGCGCAGGAAGCCGCCCCAGCCCTCGGCGTCGGCGCGGGCGTCGGAATCCTGGGTGGTGTAGCGGCCGGCGGTGTCGAGGAACACCGCCTCGCCGGTGAACCACCAGTCGCAGTTGCGGGTGCCGCCGACGCCGCGCAGGGCCTCCTTGCCGAACTGGCCGGCCAGCGGGAACTCCAGGCCCGAGTTGCGGACCAGGGTGCTCTTGCCCGAACCCGGCGGGCCGATGACGACGTACCAGGGCAACGCGTAGAGGCTGCGGCGGCCACCGCGCCGGCGCAGCAGCTTCACCGCATCGCGGAAGCGCGATTCGAGCTGCGCCCGCTCGGCCTCGGATGCCGCGTCGCGATCGTCGCCGATGGCCGGCCTGGCGGCGGCGTCCAGTGCCTGCCCCATGCGCCGCGCGCGGGCGCGTTGGCGCAGGGCCAGCACCAGCACCACCACCGCCCAGGCCAGCAGCAGGCCGAGCATCGTCGCCAGTCGCGCGGTGGCCGTCGCCAGCGGCACATGGCCGGCGACCGCAATCCACGGCGCCGCGACCCACACCAGTGCGCACAGCACCAGCACCGCGAGCAGCGACAGGCACCAGCCCGACTTCAACACCTCCAACACCCTGCGCATGGCTCAGTCCCCCGGCTGGTACAGGATCTCGACGCGACGGTTGCGCGCCCGGTTTTCCGCCAGCGCGACCGGCGTGGCCAGCGGCTGCGAAGCGCCCGCGCCGACCACGTCGATGCGGCCCGCGTCGCTGAGCGACGCGGTCAGCACGTCGGCCACGGCGCGCGCACGTGCGGTGGACAGCTCGTAGTTGTCCTTGAAGCGCAGCGAGCGCAGCGGCTGGTCGTCGGTATGGCCAACCACGAGGACACGCCCCGGCAGTTGCTCCAGCGCTTTGGCGACGCGCGCCACCAGCACGCGCGCGTCATCGCCCAGGGCGTCGCCGCCCGAGGCGAACATCGTGGCGGCCGCCAGGCGCACGCGGGCCTGGCCATCGTCGCGTTCCTCGACCTCGAGCAGGCCGGCCTGCGATTCGTTCGACAGCAACTGCGCCAGGCCCAGGCGCGGCACCGTGCGCGGCAGATCGCCCGGCGGCGGCACCGTGGCCAGCCCGATGCGCGCGGCCTCCGCGCCGATCGGCGCGGCCTGCTCGTTCAAACGGGAATGGAACCAGGTGAACGCCGCCAGCAGCGCGCAGGCCGCCACGCCGCCCGCGATCCACGGCACGAAGCGATGCAGCAGCCGGCTGCGGCGCGCCACGATGCCGCGCCACTGCGGCGACAGCGCCTCGTCGGGTTGTCCGCGATGGGCGCGGATGCGCCGGTACAGGTCGTCCTGGATATCGGCCAGCCGCGCGCGACCGCCGGCCTCGATCTGGTAGCGCCCGGAAAACCCCAGCGCCAGGCAGGCGTACATCAGCTCCAGCAGTTCGATGTGGCGCGGCACGTCCTGCAGCAGGCGCTCGAGCAGCTGGAAGAACTTGGCGCCGCCGTAGGACTCGCCGTGGAAGGTGACCAGCAGGGTGCGGCTCGACCAGCCGCTGTGCTCGCCCCACGGCGAGTTCAGCACCGCCTCGTCGACCATCGCGCAGATCACGTAGCGCGCGGCCGTCGCCGCCTGCGTGCCGACGCCCAGCTCGGTCAGGCGGCCCTCGAACCTGCGCACCTGCGCCTCCACCTGCGCACGCAGCGCCTCGGGGTCGCCGGCGGCGGTGCTGTGCCGCAGCTGCACGGCCAGCAGCAGCAGCGGACTGGCCGCCTGCACCATCGGGTTGAGCCCGCGGCCGAGGAAGGCGCTGATCTCCTCCCCCGCCGGCGCTGGCACCGCGGAGGCTGCCGGCGGCGCCGCGGCGCTGGCGCCGGCCGGCTGCCGGGGGCGGACGATGGTCGCGTCGTCCAGCGGATCGTAGCCATGCGTGCTCATGCGCTCATCCCCTGATCGCCCACAGCTGCAGGTCCAGGCCGGGGTAGTCGTTGCCGAAGTGCAGGGCGATGCCGCCCGCAGTCTTCAGCTCGCGCCACATCGCGGCCTGGCGATCGAGTTCGAAATAGACGAATCCGGCGTGGTACGGGATCTGCCGCGGCGCCACCGGCATCGGCGACAGCCCGACGCCGGGAAGCTGCAGGTTGACCAGGTCGCGGATCTTCTCGACCGGCCCGATCTTGGCCAGCGCCGGCAACTGCCGGCGCAGTTCTTCCGATGGCTGGTCGGCGCGCGCGGCCAGCACGAACGCGGCGTTGTCGAACAGCGATGGATCGGCCGCCACCGCGACCCAGACGCCGTACTTGCGCTGCTGCACGGGGATCGCCAGCGCGTTCTGCTCCAGCACCGCGCTGAGGCTGCCGCGCAGCGCTGCGACGACGGGCTCGAAGCTGGCTTGCAGCGTCTCGTGGCGATACGGCGGCAGCGCGGGCGGCCGCTTGCCGGGCGCGGTGAAGGTGGCCAGTTCGCCGGCCATCGCCACCAGCGCGGCGTACAGCGCTTCGGGATGCGGGGTGGAGGCGTCGGCCCAGTGCGCGACCAGCGGCTGCCAGCGGTTGACCGCCTGCAGCAGCAGGAAGTCGGCAATCTCCGCCGCGCCGCCGCGGTCTGTCAGCGCCACCCGCCCGGCCAGCGCTTCGCCGCGCTGGTGCAGCAGGCCGAGCAGTTCGGTCAGGAAGGTCGCCAGCCGCGGCGCGGCGCGACAGTCCAGCGCGGTCGGGATGAAGCCCTCGTCCAGCACCACGCGGTTGTCGGCGCGGCACTCCACCACCCGCGCCAGCGGAATCCTGGCCAGGCCTTCGGGCGACCGCGACCCGGGCAGCAGCCGGGTGGCGAGCCCGCCGACTTCCAGCAGCACGCCGCCCTCCACGCTGCCCGACGCGTCGACGGCCTCGGTTTCGCGCACGCGGTAGCGGACCAGGCGCTCGGCCGGTGCGTCGGGCCATGCGCTGTCCGGCTGCGCCGGCGAACGCAGCGGCAGGGTCAGGTAGACGATCTCGTTGCGGCAGCCCGGCTCGACCTCCAGCGCCATCGGCAGCGGATCGTCGTCGGGCATCGAGAACGGGGTGCCGTCGGGAAACACGCCGCGCGCGCGGCGCAGGCCGAAGCGGCCGACGGCGAGCAGGTCCGGTTCCAGCTCCAGCTCGGTGAACCCCCACGACTGGGCGCGCAGGCTGCCGGCACGCAGCTCGATGCGGCGCTCGAGGTAGCGCTCCTGCTGCTGCATGTGCTGCGGCCGCAGGAACAGCCCCTCGCTCCAGACGATCTTGTTGTTCTGCGTCATCCGCTGCCCGCCCGTCGCGTCGGCCGCGCACATGCCGGACGGACGGACGTCCCCAGGGCGGACCGCTGCGGTGAGATCGTGGCGCGCCGACGGCACGCCTTGCCGCTTGGATTCTCGCGATCGGGCGCGGGCGCAGCCCGACAATTCGTCTCAGCGCGGATCGCGGCGCCGGGCCGACTTGAGCCGCGCCAGCTGCGCCTCGTAGGCGCGCGCGAACTCGTCGCCAAACAGCGTGCGGAAGCACTCGTCGGGGTCGCGCGCGGTGCGCTCGAAGTCGTCCCGGTAGCGTTCCCAGTAGCGGCCCTTGCCGGAGAACGCGCGGCGTCCACCGCTGTCGACCTCGCGCTCCAGTCGGTCCGGGTTGAAGTGCGCGAGCAGCGATTCGAACGCTGCGCGCATGCCCGCGAGCATCGCCATCTGGTGGCAGCGGATGTCGTCGAACGCATCCTCGAAGGCGGTGGCGCCGCTGAGGAAGGCGCCATCGGGCTGCAGCAGGCGGCGCATCGCCTCGTCGGGCGTGGCCGCGAACTTGAGCGGGTTGTTCTCGCTGCGCTGGATGATGGTGACCGGCAGGCGGAAGGTGTTCTTGATCTCGGCGCGCGCGCGCAGCACCTCCATCACGCCGTCGACGACGATGCCGAGGATCGCCTCGGTGTCTGGCGGCACGGGTGCAGCCGCCGGCGCTGCAGCAAGCGCTGGCGCGACCGGCGCAACCATCGCCGGCGCCGGTCCGGGCTGCGTGGCCGGCGCCGCCGCAGAGGCGAAGTCGCCGCGGGTGAGGTCCCACTCCTCGGGCAGCAGCGGCTTGTGCGCCGCGGCCTGCGGGGGCCGGAAATGATCGGCGCTGCCGGGGCTGTGGTTCCAGTCGCCGGTGGCAGCCGGCGGCCGGGGCGGCGGCGGCGCATCGAACAGGCGCAGCGGATCGAGTTCGGCGGCCACGCCCAGCCCCGCCAGCGGATCGGCGTCGGCGCCATCCGGCACGACGCGTGACGCCGGCATGGGCGGCAGCAGCAGGTCCCAGGGATCGGCGCCGCCCGCGTGCGGGGACGGCGCGGGCGCCAATGCCGGTTCCGGGGACGGCGCGGCCGGTTGCGGTGCCCGCGGCCTGGCCGGCACCGCGATGGTCGCGTCGCTGTCGAGCGGATCGGCCGCCGGCGTCGCGGCTGCCGCTTCGGCCGTGCGTGCCAGCGCCACCGCCACCTCGAACGTGTCCATCTGCAGGCGATCGCCATCGTCCAGTGTCACCGGCTCGCCGCGGGACAGCGGCGCGCCGTTGCGCAGCATCCCGTTGGTGCTGCGGTCTTCGAGGAAGTACAGGCCGTGCACGTAGCGCACCACCGCATGCGTGCGCGAGATACCCGGCGCGGCCAGCATCCAGTCGCTGTCGTCGGAGCGGCCGATGCTGCCGCCGCACTGGTGGAACTCGTAGCTGCTGCGCAGGCCGGGCGGCAGCCGCGTGCCGAGCACGGTCAGGGTCAGGGTGTGTGCTCCGCTCACTGCGGCATCCTCCTGGATTGTTCGATGGTGGCGGCGGCACGCGGCGCCTCCGACAGCAGCGTCAGCGCGCGCATCGCGAACGCAGTGCGGCGCTGGTCGAAGCGATCGGGTTCGATCGCCGCAAGCAGGTTGATGGCGGCGGTGGCCGCGCGTGCGGTCAGCAGCGCGGGCGGCGGCACCGGCGTGTCCTGGCTGGCCGGCGCCAGGCTGCCGCCGGACCAGCCCGCCGCCGCCGCGATCCAGCCCCCGAGCGTCTGGTAGCCATCCGCAGTGGCGAACTCGTAGGCGGTGCGGCGATTGTGCTCGGCCGGATCGCGCACCCACTGCTCGGCAAGGACGGCGCCGGCGCGGTCCTCGTCGCCAAGCGCTTCGCCGCGCGCGCACTGGCACAGCCAGGCGACGACGTAGCGCTTGGGCAGCAGCGCGGCCAGCAGCTGCAGCGCCGACTGCACGCGGCCGGCGTCCAGCAGCGTCCGCACCGCGTCCTGCGGCAGCGCGCCGCGCGGCAGCAGCGTGCGCGACTCCGCCTCGATGCCCATCTGCGTACAAGCGTCCAGCACCACGTCGGTCATCGCCGCCTCACCCGATCAGGATCAACGGTGCCGACATCTTCGCCAGCCCCTGTCCCTGCAGCGTCAGCATCGGTGCCTTGACCGTCGCCATCGCGCCCCCCTCGACCGTCAGCATGGCGTCGGACTTGACCGTCATGGTCGCGCCGGCCTTGACGTCCATCGTCGCGCCTGCCTTCACGCCGACCTGCACCCCGCCCTCGATCTTGACCGACTGCTGGCCCTTGATCGTGATGTTGAGCCCCTTGATCTGGATCTCGCCCGAACTCTTCATGACGATGCTCGACTGCCCGGTCACCAGTTCGATCTCGGTGCCGGCGTCGAGCTTGAACTTGCGGCCGATGGTGGTGGTTCCGTTCGCTTTCACGTCCAGCGTGTCGTCGTTGCCGACCTCGTGGCTGCGGTCGTTGCCGACCTTGCCGGCCTGGTCGTTCTTCACCTCGCTGATCTCGTCATGCTCGACCAGCAGGTGGTGGTCGTTCTCCACCTCTTCGCGCAGGTCCTTCTGCGCGTGCACGAACAGCTCCTCGCTGCCCTTCTTGTCCTCGAAGCGGATCTCGTTGAAGTCCTCCGCGCCGCCGCCGTCGCTGCGGCTGCGGATCCCGCTGCGGGTCTTCTCGGCCGGCAGCGGATACGGCGTGGCGTGGTTGCCGTTGTAGACGCTGCCGACGATCAGCGGCCGGTCGGGATCGCCCTCGAGGAAGCTGACCACGACCTCCTGCCCGACCCGCGGGATATGCACCATGCCCCATTGTTTGCCGGCCCAGGGCGTGGCCACGCGCACCGGGCAGGAGTGGGACTGGTCACGCCCCTGCGCGCTGGACGACCAGTGGAACAGCACGTGCACGCGGCCGTGTTGGTCGACCGCGATCTCCTCGTCGTCGCCACCGCCGCTCGCATCGCAGACGGTGGCGGTCTGCAGCCCCGCGATCAGCGGACGCGGCGCGGTAGGCCGGCTGCGATACGGCAGGCGGCTGTCGATGGCCTCGAAGCGGCAGCGCCACGGCTGCTCGTCCACATCGCCGGCCTCGCTCGAGGCCAGCCCGGCCTCGCGCAGCATCAGCTCGCAGCCGCTCACCAGGTATTCGCGATCCCATTGCCCGCCCGGCGAGCCATCCAGCTTGAACAGCGCGCCCGCCGCCAGGCCGTAGGCCCCGGTGTTGCCGGAGAAGCCGGCGCGCGCCGCGTTGCAGGCCTCAACCAGCACCTGTGCGCGGCGACTGTGTTGGTCGGCGCTGGTTTCGCCGCCGGGAAAGTCGAACGCCTCCAGTCCGTCGACGCCGTGCAGCGGCGCGCCCTGGCCGGCGTCGCCCTTGCCTTCGAGCGAAGCCCGCGGCTTGAGCGGATCGTAGTCGGTGAGCCGCGCGATGGTGGTATGCACGGCGCTGGAAGGCCGCCAGTCGCCAACGCCGACGGTCGCGCGCGCGCGGTGGTCGCCGGCGGACAGCCACGGCAGCTGCGCGGCGCCGGGCGCCATCTCGTGCGCGCCGATGCCATCGGCCAGCACCATCAGGTGGCGGCGGTCCTGGTGGACGAAGTAGTAGTACACGCCTTCCTGCTCCATCAGCCGACTGATGAAACTGAAGTCGTCCTCGCGATACTGCACGCAGGTCTCGCGCACCGGATAGCTTGCCGACAGCTGCAGGCGCACGTCGGTGTAGCCGACGCCGGCCAGCACCTCGCGCACGATCGATGCCACGTCGCGATTGGCGAACACGCGGCTGTGCCGGCGCTGGGTCAGCAGCCACGGCATCGGCGCGAGCGTGATCGCGTAGACCGCGTGCCGCAGGTCGTCGACCACCTGGAAGCCGGTTTGCGCAGCCTCGATGGCGATGCCGTGGAACCAGCGCTCGAAGCCATCGGGCATGCGCATGTGCACGGCCATCGGCTTGCCCAGCATCGCGACCAGGTCCAGCTTCGGGTCCTGCGACACCGCGCGGATGCGGAATTCGAACAGTCCGCCCAGCCGTTCGCTGCCGTCCATGCCGGCGAAACGCAGCGCGTCGCCGAGGTCGGATTGCAGGGTGAAGTTGCGCTGGTTGCGCGACATGGTGCTCCTGTGCGTCGGGCCTGCCGCGGCCGGGGGCGGGTTCCGCGCAGGCATGCCGCTGCGGCCCTGCACCCCTTCGGGCTCGCACTCGATGCTCACATGCAGGCCCGCGGGCGGCGCGACAATTCGTCTCATGGGCCGGCTTGCGCGCCACCCGCAAGCGGCAGTGCGGTCAGGCCGTTTGTCCCAGGCGCCCCATCACCACCCAGCCGTGCACCGGGCGCCCGACTTCCTTGCGCAGTTCCCGCGCCTGGACCTGGACCTGTCCGAACCCGGCGCGGCCGAGCGCCGACTCCACGTGTTCGCGCGCATGCCGGTAACGCCCGCTCGGACCGAGCTCGACGCCATCGCCGGACGCGTCCGCCCCCTCGATCGCCTCGACCGAGAAGACCAGCCAGCCGCCGGGCCGCAGCGCATGCGCAGCCGCCGCCACCACGCGGTGCAGGTCGCCGAAATACACCAACGTGTCGGCGGAGGCCACCACGTCGAAGGCCTTCGACCGCGCGTCCATGTGCGCGGTGAGTTCGGCTTCGACCAGCGCGTCGTAACCGCCGCGCTGGCGCGCGCGCACCAGCATCGCCGGCGACAGGTCCACGCCTTCCAGACGCCGCGCCCAGCGCCGCAGCAGCGGCGCGCACAGGCCGGTGCCGCAGCCGGCGTCGAGGATGTCGAGGTGCCCGCGCCCGTCCAGTACCGGCTGCAGCGCATCGGCCAGCAGCTGCGGCGCCCGGTAGTCGAGGTTGTGCAGCAGTTGCTCGTCGAAGCTGGATGCAAAGCCGTCGAACAGTTCGCGGACATAGGTATCGTCGGCCCGCTCCGGCGCCCGCGCGCCGCCGCAGGCGGCCAGCATGTGCAGCGCCAGCGGATCGTCGGGCACCCGCTGCAGCCAGTCGCGGTAGACCTGGATCGCGGCCTCGCTCTCGCCCATGGAATACAGCACGACGCCAAGCAAGCGCAGCGCGCGCATGTTGCGCGGGTCGATCTTCCATGCCTTGCGCAGGCAGGCCACCGACTGGCGCAGGTGCACGGCCTCGGCGGCGTGGTTGCACAGGAACAGGCCGAGCAGGTAGTAGCCGCGCGCATACCCGGGCGCGGCGCGCAGCAGCAGGCCGTAGGCGTTGAAGGCATCGTCCAGCCGGCCCTGCACTTCCAGCACCACGGCCAGGTTGCCGATGGCGTCGATGTGCGCCGGTTTCAGCGCGATCGCATGCCGGTAGCAGGCCTCGGCGGCGACCGGGCAGCCGCGTTCCTTGTGGACGTTGCCGAGGTTGTTGTGGATGTCGGCGTGCCGTGGCAACTGCTCGAGCGCACGTTCGATCAGCGCGATCGCCGCCTCGCTGTCGCCCTGCTGATGGCGCAGGACGCCGAGGAAGTGCAGCGCGTCGGGCTGCTCCGGCGCGCGCGCGAGCACCTGGCCGTACAGCGCCTGGGCCGCGTCCAGCGCGCCATCGGCGTGGCGGGCCACCGCGCGTTGGAGCAGTGCGCCGATGCTGTCGTCCCGCACATGCGTGGACGCCGCGCCTGCCGTTGCCGCGTCCATCAGGCGATCAGCACGGTGAAGGCGCCCATGACGATGGCGCCGCCGTGCGCGCTGGTGTCGCCGATCCGGGCCGCGGGCTGGCCCTTGATCAGGACCGTGGGCGCGCCGGTCACGATCGTGTCCGGCGGCCCCACGCACACCGCCATGTCGCCCAGGCGCGCGGCCGGCAGGCTGCAGATCAGCACCGTGGGCGCGCAGGGCGGGCCGATCGGGCCGCCGACATGCGGCACCACGCCCGTCACCATCGGACAGGCATGCATGTCGGTCAGGCGCGCGGCAGGCCTCATGATTCGCAGGTCCCAAGGGTTCGCCGCGATCATCGCGCGCCGCGCCACGCCGGCCCCGACGATTCGTCTCAGCCGCGCGCGACCGCGGGCGTGCTCAGGCCAGCTCGCGCCGCAGCCAGGCCCGCGCGATCCGCCATTCGCGCTGCACCGTCGACACCGACAGCCCCAGCACCGATGCGATCTCCTCCTCGGTCAGGCCGATGAAGAAGCGCATCTCCACGATCCGCGCCTGGCGCGGGTCGATCGCTTCGAGGTCGTCGATCGCCTGGCCCAGGGCCTCGGGTTCGGCGCCGCCGGCCAGCGAATCGACGATTTCGGTCAGCGCGATGCGGTCCTCGGCGGCCGGGCGCTTGGCCGCACTGCGCCGGCGTGCGGCGTCGATCAGCACCTGCCGCATCGCCTTGGCCGCCATGCCGAGCAGGTGGCGACGGTCCTCGACGCGTGGCATCGCGTCGCCGCCGAACAGGCGCAGGAAGCTCTCGTTGACCAGCTCGGTGGCGCCGAGCGTGCGCTGCTGGTATTCGCCTGCCAGCTGCTGGCGCGCGATCTGCCGCAGGGCCGCGTACATCTGCCGCATCACCCGGTCCATCGCCCCGGCCTCGCCGGCCAGCGCATCCTTGAGCCAGACGGTCACCTCGCCGGCATCGGGCATGCCCGCCTGCCATGGATGCGGTGCCTCCCGGACCTTCATCTGTGTCGCCCTCCCTTTCGTATCGGCGGCCGCATTCGTCCGCCGTGTTGCGCACTCTTCCCGCGTGCTAGTCCGGGAGCCCCTCGATCGCCAGCAGGGCGGAGTCGCGGATGCTGAGCATGGCGGCATTGAGCGTCGACGGCTCCAGCGCGATCACCGGCTCCAGGTAGCGGGTCCGGAGATCCTCCATCGACTTGCGGTCATCGAGCTCGAACAGCGCCACGTACAGCCGCGACGCGCTCTCGACCGTGTGCGCATCCAACAGCCCGCCTTGCTCGGTGCGCAGCGCGAGCGCCTGGTGGTGCGCGTCGCGCGCCGCCTGCAGGTTGCCGGCACCGAACTCCGCGCGGCCGATCACGTCCCAGGTCGCCGAAATCCAGCGATGCCCGGGTACGACGCGCTCGTAGCGCTGCAGCGCCAGCCGCGCATTGCGGACCGCCTCGTCGCGCATGCCGCCGGCGTTTGCCTGCAGGCTGGCCAGGCCGCCCAGTGCGACGATCGAGTCCAGGTGCGACTCGCCCAGCGTGCGCTGGCGCGCCAGCATCACCTGTCGCTGCAGCGCGATCGCCTGCCCGACCTTCGCCGGCTGGTCCTGCTTGGCAAGCAGGCGCACCAGCTCGGACATGCTCGCCAGCCGTTGGGGATGGTCGCGGCCCAGGATCCGCTGCTGCCGCTGCAGCAGGTCGCGCATCACGATCTCGACCTCGGCGAACGCGGGCTCCGCCTGCGCCAGGCGCACGCGGTTCGCGCCCACCAGCGCCAGCGCCTGCAGCGTGTCCGGATGATCATGCCCGAGCGAACGCTCGCGCTCGCCCGCGACCGCCCGGGCTTCGCGCAGCGACACCTCGTAGTCGTTGAGCATGTTGGTGAGGTTGGCGAAGGTCAGCCGCGCCGCCAGGGTGGCCGGCGCGTTCTCGCCGAAGCTCCGTTCGTAAACCGGCAGCAGCGCCTGCATCCGGGTTCGCGCCTCGGGCCGGCGACCCAGCTGCATCAACGTGTGGACCTCGTCGCGGCGCAGCTCGAGCAGAGCCGGGTCCTCCGCGGGCAGCGCGCCGGACCAGCGTTCGAGCAGCGCCCGTTGGGCTGCGAGCGCCTCGCCTTGCTGGCCGCGCGCGGCCAGCAGTCGGGCGTTGCCGCTCTCGATCGCCAGCCGCAGCGGGTCGTCGAGCAGGAGCCGGTCGCGCCGGGTCATCGCCTCGGCGTAGCTGCGCGCCGCGGCATCCATGTCGCCACGACGGTAGTGGGCCTGTCCGAGGTCGACCAGGACCGCGGCGATCCGCGGATCGGCGTCGGGCAGCGATTCGCGCCGTTTCCTGAGCACCTGCTGCAGCTCGGCCACGGCCGAACCGTACTGGCCGATCCCCATCAGCACGCGCGCCATCGATTGGCGCAGGTCGGCCGCCAGCAGCGGCGCATCGGCGAAATCGTGCTGCACCCGCTCGAGCGCATGCGAGACCACGTAGCGGTCGAGCGCCTCGCGGGCGATGTCGGTCGCCGGCACCAGGGCGAACGCCGCATCGAGACGGGCCGCAGGATCGTCCTGCTCGGGCGCATCGCGCAGCGCGGCTTGCACCGCCACGCGCTGCGCCTCGGCAAGCGCATAGCCCATCGCGTCGATGTCGACGCTTTCCAGCACCCCGCGCTGGAACGCGGTGATGCGTTCGAGCTGGCCCTGCCGCTGCTCGGCCAGCCGCTGCTGCACGCGCGCCTGGCCCAGCGACGACAGCGACACGGCGATGCCGACGGTGAGCGTTGCGACGATCGCGGTGCCGGCCATGATCGGCCAGCGGTTGCGCTGGACGAAACGGCGGGCGCGATAGCCCATGCGGCTGCGCCGCGCCTCGACCGGCCGCTTGGCCATGAACCGCCGCACGTCGGCGGCCAGCGCCGCCACCGTGGTGTAACGCTCGCCCGCCACCGGCCGCATCGACTTGAGCACAACTGCGTCGATATCGGCCGGGATCCGCTCCATCCCACCGCCGCCTGCCGGCTGTCGGCTTGGCGGGACCACCTCGCCTGCCACGATCGCGCGGGTGACGTCGAACGAAGAGACGTGGTGGGCGAACGGCTGCCGCCCGCAGACCAGCTGGTACAGCACCACGCCCAGCGAATAGATGTCCGTCGCCACCGACAGCGGCGTCTGCTTGATCTGCTCGGGGCTGGCGTAGGCGATCGTCAGCGCCTGCTGGCCGAACTCGGTGGCGTCGGCCGGCGCGCCATCGGCCGCCTCGAGCAGGCGTGCAATACCGAAATCCAGCAGCTTGGTGTGGCCTTGCGCGGTCACCAGGATGTTGCCCGGCTTGAGGTCGCGATGGATCACCAGGTGGCTGTGCGCGAACTCGACCGCCGCGCAGACCTGCAGGAACAACTCCAGGCGCCGGCGCAGGTCCGGCGAATGCTCGCGGCACCAGGCGTCGATGTGCTCACCCTCGACGTACTCGATCGCCAGGAAAGGCTGCCCGTCCGACAGCAGCCCACCGTCGACCAGGCGCGCGATGCCCGGATGCTCCAGGCGCGCGAGCAGCGCGCGTTCGCGCTGGAAGCGCTCCAGCGCCACCCTGCTGTCGCCGCTCGCCCGCCGCAGCAGTTTCAGCGCCACCCGCTGCACGAAACCGTCCTGCTGTCGCTCTGCGAGATAGACCACGCCCATCCCGCCATGGCCGATCCGCCGCAGCACGCGATAGTCGCGCGCGGCATCGGCACAGAGTTGCTCGCCCGCCAGCTCGGGCGGCTCCGCCATCTCCCAGCGCAGTGCATGCAGTGTCGTTTCCGAGGCCGCGGCCTTGCGCATCCACGCGATCTCGGCCAGCAGCGCCCCATCCCCCGCGCATTCGCGCGCGACGAAATCCGCACGCTCTTCCGTCGGAAGTTCGTCGGCCATTTCCACAATGCTTTTGGCCCGCAGATAGCAGGTATGCCGGGCGTTCATGTCACTTTCCCCTGCGTCCCTGTCCCCGCCCAGGCGAAGACATCGAAAGCCACGCCCCACCGCCCCTGTCGATCCTGGCCGGCCACGTACCGGGCACCCCGGCCGCCAGTCCCGTGTCGCGAACGGGCACCGCGGCGGATCCCAATCATATGCGCATGCAGCTGCGGTTGCGCTGCCAACCGGTGACGCTGGTCGGCGGATCGGCCACTCCCGTCACCATGCGGCGGCGCATGTAGTGGTGCCCGTTGCGGGATTGCTGGATCGACACAGGCGCCGCTCCGGATGCGCTGCTCGCATCCGCACCACCCATCCACACCAGATCCGCTCGAGGGAACGGACCTGCTCACCGCTCTGCTTGTGCTCGCGGAACTGCGCCCATCAACATGCGGGCGCGCCCGCAGCGGCGGTCGCCGCGGGCCCGGACCAAAAGTCCGGAGTCTGCCGCCGTCCGCAACCGGCGCGCGCGCGGATCAGGCCGTCAACAGGAAAGGTTCGAGCACGGTCGCGACGTCCGTCAGGTCGACTGATGCCACGACATTCAGTTCGTAGATCGTCTTGCACTTTCCTTCGTCGGCGAAGTCGATCATCACGATGTTGGGCATGAAGGCCTTCAGCACGGGACCGTTCGAATGGACCCGGCCGTTCATCGCGGAGCTCATCCGCTCCTGGATCGACTCGTAGAGTCCGTTCGTCCACATCTTCTTCAGCGATTCCCGCTTGACCTTGGTCCACATCGTGTCGTTGCGCTGGCGGATGCTCTCGAACACGCCGGTCGTGGTCCAGTACATCATCCCCATGACCTCGGGGCCGCAGCCGATGCCCTTGCGCATCAGGCTGCTCTGCTTTTTCACGTTCTGCGAGATCTTGGAGAACGGCTTCAGGATGCTGGTTCCCCCCTTGCCGAAGTACTGCAGTCCATCGAAGTCCTGGTCGAACCCACCGCCGCCCTTGAGGTTCTGGAAGACCAGGATCCCGTGCCTCACGGGGTTGTCCAGACCTGTCGCCGCCTGCCCTGCCTTCGAGAACAGCACAACGACCTTGCCGCGCAGTTCGCGCAAGGTCCTGAGGTTCACATTGCCCCGCGTGCGGAAGATCGTGTCTCCCAGAAGATCGACGCAGGCCTCGGCGATCGCTCCCCAGTTGTCGCACTTGTCGAACTTGAGGATCAGGAACTCGGTGTCGTTCTCCTTCACGAACTTGGCGGCATCCGTCAGGATCTTGCTCAGCGTGAGCCCATAAGTGCCGCCGCTCATGGATTTGACGCTCAGGTCGGTGCGGTTGCCGGTGCGGAGATCGAGCCCCGTCTGCACCTTCTTGCTGCCGGTGCCATGGTAGGCCCGCAGCGCGAGCACCTTGTCGGACTCACCCTTCTTGAGGATGGAGCCCGTAATCCGGATGTCGAACAGCCGCACGCCCGCGCTGGCCTGGCCATGGATGTCCAGGTCCTGCGTCTTCGCATTCCCGCCGCCCTGCGTGATCGCCGCGTCGTGACTCCCAGCGAACACGATCTCGTTGAGCTTCTTGTTCCCGCCAAGCTGGTAGTAGCTGATCATTCGTGGATCTCGTATAGGAAGCGCTGGCTCATCGACTGCTGGACCCACGCGTCTGAGGCGTGCCGCCCAGCGCTCGGCAAGGTCGAATACGTAGTCAAAACCTGGGGCGCAGTCCGAAACGGCCACCTGGAAACGCAGCGCCGGGCCCGGGCACTTCCAACATCCAGCTGCGCACTCCCGACCCGCCCCTTAAGTAAACCTGACCCCGTTACCACCCCGTTACCAACAATCGCACTCCGGCACCGTCACTGGTCAAACAGCCAGCCCACGTCCATCGCCTCATCCGTCGGCGAGGCATCTGGGTAGGAAAATGGCTTGTAGGCGACCCTGTAGTTCTTGGCCATGTCCATGACCTCGTGAAATCGGTGAACGCCTGAAAAACTGGTGAAATAGTCCTGGTTCCAGAAGGCAAAGATACCCCACGCCATCGCCGTTGTTTCGTCAACTGTACCGCCTGCCCAAGAAGACATCTGCATCAACCTTCCCGTTGTGTAGGACGGACCGCAGGACAGCGGCATTTTCTTCTTTCGGGCGGACGAAATGACACCACTTTCTTCGAGCAGCGTGCCGTCGTCGCCACGCCGGAAGCCGAGCGTGGGGCCGAGATTGTTTTGCTGAACGTTGTAATATGTGTGTCCGCCGACATGATTTGGCACCAGGATGCTGCACATGTCCTTGCCCCCCGGGACCACGGTGGCAGCCAAGGGCCCGTGATCCTTGAGCACGTCCATGATGTCGTGCAGAACGGCCACCTTCAGGGTGACGTTGCCATCCGCAGTAGGATTGGCGAGCAGGGTTTCAAAGTTGTAGCTCTTGTATCCGATGGACCAGTAAGCGCCCCGATGCCAGGCCAGATTCGGGCACGGCGACCGCCAGCCGACGGGATTGGCGACTTTCTGGTGGATCTTCTTGATCAATCCGCACAGGTCGCGGTCAATGGAACCATTGGATTTGGCGTCAAGCGCGAGGTCACGCTCCTTGAGGAGGTTGGGCCTCGACTTCGCCTCGCCCACCACCGCCTTGGCGACGCCAAGATAACTGGTGTACGTCTTTGATTCGCACGCCTGACCCGATAAGAGCCGGATAAGAAAATAGTCGCTCGATGCCACCCAATCCTGCAGCACCTGGCGAATGATTTCACTGTGTTTGATCCATTTAGCATGCCACTTTACGGCCATGACGGACGTTGCTGCATTGACAATATTCGTGGAGGCCGCCAGGCCGTCGCCAATATCCTTGTAGGCCTCGTCGGCCGTCTGGTACACCTTCTCTGTGGCAGCCACATTTCCTATGCGAAGCTTCAACATTCCTGAATCTCCTCACCAAAAATAGCCGCAGGTGCAGCAACGTCCGCGGCATCTCACCCGAGTTCAAAAACTAGCGGGGTCAGGTTTACTTCTCGCACACCTCAGCCAAACGCGTACGAGAACCCGCCATCCTTCACGCCCACCTGCACACCGGTCACCGCCATGGCCCCGATCATGCGGTTGAGGAATTCGCGCGAGACGTCCGGAAGCATTGTGTTGGTCAGGATCGCGTCGATCATGCGGCCGCCCGATTCGCTCTCGGTGCAGCGCGAGACCACCAGCTTCACCACCTCGTCGTCGTAGTCGAAGGGGATGCGGTAGCGCGCCTCGACGCGCTTCTTGATGCGGTTGAGCTGCAGGCGCACGATCTGGCCGAGCATCTCGTCGCTGAGCGGGTAGTAGGGAATGGTGACGAGCCGTCCCAGCAGCGCCGGGGGGAAGATCTTCAGCAGCGGATCGCGCAGGGCCTTGGCCATCCCCTCGGGTTCGGGCATGAGTTCGGGGTCGGCGCAAAGGCTGCCGATCAGGTCGGTGCCCGCGTTGGTGGTCAGCAGGATCAGGGTGTTGCGGAAGTCGATCTTGCGGCCCTCGCCGTCCTCCATCCAGCCCTTGTCGAAGACCTGGAAAAACAGTTCGTGCACGTCGCTGTGGGCCTTTTCGACCTCGTCCAGCAGCACGACGGAGTACGGCCGGCGGCGCACGGCTTCGGTCAGCACGCCGCCTTCGCCGTAGCCGACGTAGCCGGGCGGCGCGCCCTTGAGCGAGGAGACGGTATGCGCTTCCTGGTACTCGCTCATGTTGATGGTGATCAGGTTCTGCTCGCCGCCGTACAGGGCCTCGGCCAGGGCCAGTGCGGTTTCGGTCTTGCCCACGCCCGAGGTGCCGGCGAGCATGAACACGCCGATCGGTTTGGAGGGGTTGTCGATGCCGGCGCGACTGGTCTGGATGCGCCTGGCGATCATCTCCATGGCGTGGTCCTGGCCGATCACGCGAAGGCCGAGCAGTTCGGGCAGGCGCAGCACGGTCTCGATCTCGTTGCGCGCCATGCGCCCGACCGGAATGCCGGTCCAGTCGGCGACCACCGAGGCGACCGCCTGGTAGTCGACGGTGGGCAGGATCAGCGGCGATTCGCCCTGCAGTTCGGCCAGCTCCGCCTGCACGATGCGCAGCCGCGCCAGCAGCGCGTCGCGGTCGTCGCCTTCCACGGCGGCGGGCACGTCGGCCGCGTCAGCCACCGCGTCGGCTTCGGCTTCGGCCGCGGCCTCCAGCGGGCTGCCGGTGCCTTCCACCGGCGCCAGGCCTTCGCGCAGCTTGCCGCGCAGCAGCAGCAGTTCGTCGACCAGGGTTCGCTCCGATTCCCAGCGCTGCTCCAGGCCGTCGCGGCGCGCGCACTCGGATACCAGTGCGGCGCGGCACTCTGCCTCGCGCTCGACCACGGGAATGCCGATCGCCTGTTCGCGGGCGATGATCGCCAGTTCGATTTCCAGCGATTCGATCCGGCGGCGGCTGTCGTCGACCTCGGCCGGGGTGGCGTGCAGGCTGACCGCCACGCGCGCGCAGGCGGTGTCGAGCAGGCTCACCGACTTGTCGGGCAGCTGGCGCGCGGGGATGTAGCGGTGGCTGAGCTTGACCGCGGCCTCCAGCGCCTCGTCCAGGATCTGCACCTTGTGGTGCCTCTCCATGGTGCTGGCCACGCCGCGCATCATCAGCACGCCCTTGATCTCGTCGGGCTCTTCCACCTGCACGGTCTGGAACCGGCGGGTCAGCGCGGGGTCCTTCTCGATGTGCTTCTTGTACTCGGCCCAGGTGGTGGCGCCGATGGTGCGCAGCACGCCGCGCGCGAGCGCGGGCTTGAGCAGGTTGGCGGCATCGCCGGTGCCGGCCGCGCCGCCGGCGCCGACCAGGGTGTGGGTCTCGTCGACGAACAGGATGATCGGCGTGGGGCTGGCCTGGACTTCGTCGATCACCGCGCGCAGGCGCTGCTCGAACTCGCCCTTCATGCTGGCGCCGGCCTGCAGCAGGCCGACATCGAGCGCGCGCAGTTCGACATCGCGCAGCGCCGGCGGCACGTCGCCGCGCACGATGCGCTGGGCGAAGCCTTCGACCACCGCGGTCTTGCCCACCCCGGCCTCGCCGACCAGGATCGGGTTGTTCTGGCGCCGGCGCATCAGGATGTCGACCACCTGGCGGATCTCGTCGTCGCGGCCGATGATCGGGTCGAGCGTGCCTTCGCGCGCCTGCGCGGTGAGGTCGGTGGTGAACTTCTTCAGCGCCTCCTGCTTGCCCATCGCCGCCGGCGCGATCGCGCCGCTGGCCTCGCCCGGCGCGGCGCCGCCGAGGTCGAAGCCGTCGCTGGCGCGCATGCCGTTCTCGGGCGAGTCGCCGACGATCGCGTCGAAACCGTCGGTCAGCGCTTCGGGCTTGAGCTTGGCGAACTCAGGCGAGATCGCCTGCAGCGCGTTGCGCAGCTGCGAGGTGCGCAGTGCGCCGACCACCAGATAGCCGCTGCGCACCTGGGCCTCGCCGAACATGAGGGTCGCGAACACCCAGGCGCGCTCGACCGCCTCCTCGATGGCCGAGGACAGATCGGAGATCGCAGTCGCGCCGCGCGGCAGGCGGTCCAGCGCGGCGGTGACGTCGCGCGCGAGCTTCGAGGGATCGAGCGCGAAATGGCGCACGATGCGGTGCAGGTCGGAGTCTTCCAGCTGCAGCAACTGGTGCAGCCAGTGCACCAGCTCCACGTAGGGATTGCCGCGCAGCTTGCAGAACACCGTGGCGCTTTCGATCGCGCGGTAGGTGGTGGGGTTGAGCTTGCCGAACAGGGCGTTGCGGGTGATTTCCGCCATGGCTGTATCTCCTCAGTGTCGTGTCTTTGCGCGCGCGGCGGGCCGCACGACGACGTCGCGGGCGTCGTCCAGGTCCCAGCTGCGGCGGCCGAGCCAGGTGTCGAGGCCGAGCCGGCCGGCCTGCCCCAGCCGCGAGGTCGGCACGTCGCCGGCGCGCAGCACCAGCTGTACGTCCCAGGCCTGTTCGTCGCCGATGTAGGCGCGCACCAGCGCCGCGAGTTCGTCCAGCGTGCGACCACCGGGCAGGAAGGCGCGGAAGGCGGCGCCGTCCAGCGGCCCGAGCCGCAGGCGGAAGCGATGCTGCGCGCCGCGCACGTGTGCGCCCAGGACGGCGGTCGCGCCCAGGGTGGACACCGCCGGCGCGCCGCCCAGCCGCAGCCAGGCCTCGTCCGGCAGCGGCATCCATTCGCCAACGAATTCCTGCACGTCGACCGCCACCGCGAACGCCCGCCGCAGCAGGCAGCGCAGCCCTTCGGCGTTGCGCGCGTGCGAGAGCATCCGCCCGGCGTAATGGCGCGCGCCGGTGGACACCACCGCGTCGCCGGTGCACGGCCCCATGCCGATCAGCGCGCCGACATGGAAGCGAAAGCGGTCCTCTTCCGGACGGTCGCCCTGCACCACCGGCTGCGCATCGGCCCAGGCGCGGTAGAACAGCGCCAGAATGCGATGGTGGAACACGTCGGCGAAGGCGCGCAGGGTGTGGTCGCGTGCGTTCTGCGCGCGCTCGATCGCGTACTCGGTCAGGTGCAGCGGCAGCGGCCCGTTGGGGCCGAACAGTCCGAGCACGTGCGTGTCGAGCGTGGCCGGACCCGCGCCGCTGGCGGGTGCATAGGCGGCGATATCGCCGGGCGCGAACGCCAGCGAAGGCGGCTGCCGCAGGCGCACCGCATCCTCGGAAGGTTTCGTGGACCGGCCCAGCCGCGGGCGCTCGCGATGCACGCGCTCGAGCAGGCGCAGCGCGGCGAACAGCTCGAAGCCGTGCGGGCGCGCGCGCAGCGCGGCATCGTCCGCGGCCGGCGCGGGCGTCGCCAGCGCGACCGGCGTCAGGCGACCTGTCGCGTGCCCAGCCGCGCCGGCCATCGCGCCACCTCGTTGCGTTCCAGGGTGCGCAGCACGGTCTCGGTGAATGCGTTCACCGAGGCGTAGCGCGCGAAGAAGTGCTGCAGCACCGCGCCGATCAGGTAGGCGCCGGTCCCCTCGAAGGCGCTGTCGTCGCAGGTCAGCGCGATCTCCAGGCCGCGACCGAAGGTGATCGGCCCCGGCACCGGCAGGCGGCGCACGATCTGCGCCGAGGACACCGATTTGACACCCTCGATCTGGCGCAGCGCGGCAGCGTCGTTGTGGTCGCAGTACAGCGACAGCATTTCGCGCAGCGCAGCGGCGCCCTGGGCAGGATCGCCTTCGAACAGCGACAGGTAGTCGAACTGCAGGTGGCTCAGCAGCCGCCACGCGGTTTCGCCGCCGGCGACCGCCGGCCGCGGGCGCGTCGGGCCGGCCACGCAGCGGACCTGCTGCACCGGCAGGCCGGCATCGACATGGAAGTCGGTCTTCGACTTGCCCACCGGCATGTGCAGCGGCAGGTCGCGGTTGCTGCACGACAGGCGCATGCCCAGCTGCCGCAGCGGCGTGGCCAGCGGCCGCTCGCCTGCGTCGACCAGGGCGATGAACACCTCGCTGCCGACGTAGCTCGAGCGCGCGCCGCGCCGGCGCTGGCGGCCCGAGAGCAGGCGCGGCTCGCGGCGCAGGGTGTAGTAGGCGCCGTGGCGCTCGTGCCAGGTGCGCGCGTCGCCGCCGTAGAAGGGCTGGAAGCGCAGCTCCGGTTCCTGGCGGTCGCCGAAGCCTTCCACGCGCTCCAGGCCAACCACCTCGAAGTCCATCGGCCGCACGCGATCGGGCACCACGTGGTATTCCACCTGCTCCTGGCGCAGGTGGATGCGGTCGCCCGCGCGCGGGAACAGATTGATCGCCGGGGTGCAGAACAGGCGGAAGTTGCCGGCGCCAACGCCGCGCGCCGCGGCGCCGAGGCTGCGCCGCAGCAGCACCACGATCTCGAACGACTGGCCGCGCAGGCGCTGCAGCGCCTCGCGCAGGCCGGTGAACTCGGCGAACAGGAACCGCTCCGGACAGGCGAAGTATTCCTGCAGCAGCCGATAGCCGCTGAACGAGCGGCCATCGACCGGCAGCAGCGCATCCTCGTCGTCGAAGCCGCGCGCGCGGATCGCATCGCCACGGCGGAACACGGACACCTGCCCATGCGCGCCCTCACCGCGTACCAGGAAGCCTTCGGCCTCCGACAGCAACTGCTCGTAAAGCCGCTTGGGCAGCTCGTCGGCACCGGCCAGGAACACCGGCAGCGCGTCGAGCGCAAGCGTGCCGGCGTCGATGCCGCCGGTGGTGCGGAACGCCAGCCGCAGGCCGGCGCGCACCCGCCCTCCGGGCGGCGGTTCGACCCCGGCGGCGGCCAGCGCCGCGGGCGTGTCGAGGTAGCTCGCATCGGCCAGTTCCAGCGGCCACAGCGTCAGCGCGTGCGCGGTGCGGAACTCGCAGGCGGTGCGCTCGTCGACGCCGGGGAGGCCGCGCAGCGGCGTCTGCCGCGGCACCGGGTGCCCACCCGCCAGCTCGGCCGCCGCCGGGTCCGGGTGGAACTGCACCACCGCCATCGACGGGACCGGCCGCAGGTAGTGCGGGTAGAGCATCTCCAGCAGGTGCTGGGTGAACACCGGGTATTGCGCATCGAGCTTGAGCTGCACGCGCGCGGTGAGGAAGGCGAAGCCCTCGAGCAGGCGCTCGACGTAGGGATCGGCGCACTCGAAGCCGTCCAGGCCGAGGCGGCCGGCGATCTTCGGGTACTCACGCGAGAACTCGGCGCCCATCTCGCGCACGAACTGCAGCTCGCGGTTGTAGTGCGGGATCAGGCGCGGGTCCATGGCTCAGCCCCAGGCCTCGGCCAGGTCCATGCGCCCGGTTTCCAGGTCGACCTCGGTCTTCAGGTACAGGTTGAGCGGCAGCGGCTGCGCCCACATCTCAGACTCGATCTCGAACACCAGCGAGCGCCGGTCCATGCGCACCGCGTCGCGGTGCACGCGGACCTGCAGCGTGTCGGCGATCAGCCGTGGTTCGAAGGCCAGGATCGTCTCGCGCAGGCGACGCTCGACGCGCGCCAGGTCCAGGCCGCTGGCGGCGACGCCGGCGAGGTCGGGAATCCCGTAGTTCAGCACCGATGTCGCGACGTGCGGCGCATCGTCGAGCGGCCGTGTCGCTTCGGCGTGGGTGCAGTTGAGCAGCCACGACAGGTCGCGGATCACGCATTCGCGCAGGCGCTGCGCGCTGATCACGCGCGCGTCGCGACCCTCCTCTCGGCGCGCCGGCTCATCGTCGGTGAGGCGGTCGAGCAGCGAGGGCTGCAGCCGCTCCTGGGCGGTGAGCTCGGCCATCGCCGTCGTCAGCCGTCGTCGCAGTCGAACTCGATCGAGCGCAACTCGAGCAGCGGGTGTTCCCCGCCCTCGCTCGCCAGCATCCGCTGGCCGTGCCCGATCCAGGTGTCCTCGCCCAGCTTCGACCAGTCGCTGGCGCGGCCCAGGCGCAGCGCCACGTCGCTGTGGCTCTCGCTGTGCGGATAGCGCACCGGCACGTAGCCGTGCGCTTCGCCGCCGTTGCGCCAGGTCACCAGCACCGGCGCCCACAGCGTGTCGGACAGGCTGGCCGGCGGCTCGAACTGCAGCGCGGCGATGCGCTCGAACGGCGCCCAGCCATAGCCGCCCTGCAGCACCAGCTCCAGGCACGGCCCGAAGCGGGTGTCGGCATCGGCGATCCACGCGAACGCAACGCCGTCGATGCGGCCCGGCGTTGCTGGCGCCGCATCGAAGGCTTGCACGCGCAGTTCAGCGGCCGCCGCATGCGCACCACGCGCATCCTGGCGCACCGCCTCGAGTAGCGGCGGCAGCCAGGGCGCCGGTTCGCCGATCACCACCGGCAGCCGCTCGCCGGCGAACACCGCCAGGCGCACGTCCTCCGCGTCCAGCAGCGCCGCCCATGCGGCGCCCGGCATCGCGTTGGCCGCATCCAGCCGCACCGCCGCCTCGAGCTGCGTGCGCGCCCGCGCCCACTGCCCGCAGACCGCGAGCAGCTGGAACAGGAACACGCGCGCCGCCGCATCCGCCGGCGCCGCGCGCACCTGCGCGGTCAGGGCCTGCAGCGCCTCGTCCGGGCGTCCCTCGCGCAGCAGCGCCTCGGCCGGCGAGGGCTGCGCGCGGAAGCTGGTCTGCACGGTGGTGGACATCGCGATCGGTCAGGCCGCGGCCGTGGCCTGGATGTCGTAGGTGAATTCCTTGGCCGCGCCGTCCTTCGAACCATCCGGCTTCTGCGGCTGGAACCCGTACTTGAACTTGCCGAAGTGCAGGGTGACGTTCTCGGTGAGGCGATCCTCGCCGCCGGAGCCACCGGTCGAGACCGAGGTCACCATGACGCCGTTGCTCAGGTGCAGCTCGACGTAGTCGGTCTGCTCGCCGGTGGCGTTGGTGACGTACAGCCAGGCTTCCTCGATCCGCGCGCCGGTCGACGCTGCCTGCAGCAGCGCGTGCGAGGACGAGTCGACGAACTTGGTCAACGAGATGTCCTGCACGTGCGCCTTGCCGCCCGCGCCGGTGCTGGCCGAATGCAGGTCGGCGGTATTGGACAGGCCCCAGGACCAGGCCAGGATCGGTACCTCGCCCTTGTGCTTGCCGTGGTCGGACGCGCCCTCGATCGAAACCTTGCCCTTGCCGAACTTGATGTGCATGTCGAACGCCATGGCGATGCTCCCTTCTGTGTGTCGCGGGCGTCGCCCGCATCGTGGTGTGGTGCGCGCGGCGCATCGGCGCCGCGCGCGGGACGGCGTGCGCGGTCTGTCAGGCCGCGGCTTCGGACGGCAGGCGCGAGACCAGCCGCAGGGAGACGGTCAAGCCCTCCAGCTGGTAGTGCGGCTTGAGGTAGAACTTCGAGCTGTAGTAGCCCGGCGCGCCCTCGACTTCCTCGACCACCACCTCGGCCGCCGCAAGCGGCTTGCGCGCCTTGGCCTCCTCGCTGGAGTTGGCCGGGTCGCCGTCGACGTAGTTGAGGATCCAGTTCTGCAGCCAGCTCTGGATCTGGTCGCGACTGCTGAACGAACCGATCTTGTCGCGCACGATGCACTTGAGGTAGTGCGCGAACCGGCAGCAGGCGAACATGTACGGCAGCCGCGCCGCCAGCGCCGCGTTGGCGGTGGCGTCGGGGTCGTCGAACTCCTCGGGCCGGTTCAGCGACTGCGCGCTGATGAAGGCCGCCATGTCCGAGTTCTTGCGGTGGACCAGCGGCATCAGCCCCATCCGGTCGAGCTCGGCCGAACGGCGGTCGGTGATCGCGATCTCGGTCGGGCACTTCATGTCCACGCCGCCGTCGTCGGTCGGGAAGGTGTGCGTGGGCAGGTTCTGCACCGCGCCGCCCGACTCCACGCCACGGATCCGCGAGCACCAGCCGTATTCCTTGAACGAGCGATTGACGTTGACCGCCATCGCGTACGCGGCGTTCTGCCAGGTGTACTTGCTCGAATCGGCGCCAGCGGTGTCCTCCTCGAAGTCGAACTCCTCGACCGGGTCGGTCTTGGCGCCATACGGCAGGCGCGCCAGCGTGCGCGGCATCGCCAGCGCGAGGTAGCGCGAATCGTCCGATTCGCGCAGCGAACGCCAAGCGGCGTAATCGGGCGTGGTGAAGATCTTGGCCAGGTCACGCGGGTTGGACAGCTCGTTCCAGCCCTCCATGCCCATCAGGGTCGGCGCGGCGGCGGAGATGAACGGTGCGTGCGAGGCCGCCGAGACCTGCGCGATACCGCGCAGCAGCTCCACGTCCGGCGGACTGTGGTCGAACTGGTAGTCGCCCACCAGGCAGCCATAGGGCTCGCCGCCGAGCTGGCCGTACTCTTCCTCGTAGATCTTCTTGAACACCGGGCTCTGGTCCCAGGCGGTGCCCTTGTAGCGCTTGAGCACCTTGCCCAGGTCCTTCTTGGAGATGTTCAGCACGCGCAGCTTGAGCTGGGTGTCGGTCTCGGTGTTGTTGACCAGGTAGTGCAGGCCGCGCCAGGCGCTCTCCAGCTGCTGGAACTCGGCGCTGTGCATCACCAGGTTGAGCTGTTCGCTGAGCTTGCGGTCGATCTCGGCGATGTAGGCCTTGATCGTCTGCGAGACGTCGTCGGACACCACGTCGCCGCGGCCGAGCACCTGCTCGGCGAGCGTGCGCACGGCGGTTTCGACTTCTTCCTTGGCGCGCTCGCTCTTGGGCTTGAATTCCTTGCTCAGCAGCGAGGCGAAGTCGCCCGCATCGAGGCTCTTGGCTTCGGCGGTTGCGCCGGTTTCGGCAAGCTGTTCGGTGGCCATGTCGATTACTCCCCGTTGTCGCCGTCGGCGGGCTTGGCTGCGGACGTCAGCGCCTGCAGCAGCGCCGGATCGCGGATCGCCTGCGCGATCAGGTTCTCGGCGCCGGCCTTGCCGTCCATGTAGGTGTCGAGGTTGGCCAGCTGGGTGCGCGCCTCGAGCAGCTTGGCCAGCGGCTCGACCTTGCGCGCGACTGCGGCCGGCGAAAAGTCGTCCATGCTCTCGAAGGTCATGTCGACCGCAATCTCGCCCTCGCCGGTCAGCGTGTTGGGCACCTTGGCCACGACCCGCGGCTTCATCGACTGCAGGCGGCTGTCGAAGTTGTCGACGTCGATCTCCAGCGCCTTGCGCTCCTCCACTGGCGGCAGGTCCGCGGCATTGGCGCCGGACAGATCCGACAGCACGCCCATCACGAACGGGATCTGCACCTTCTTCTGCGCGCCGTAGACCTCGACGTCGTACTCGATCTGGACGCGCGGTGCCCGGTTCCGCGCGATGAACTTCTGGCTGTTTGCCATGGCTGTGGCCTCCGTCGGCGATGTTGGTGCAGGCCCCGCCCGGCCGCGCCTGTCACCGGCACGGCAGGCCGCCTTGCGGCAGGCCCGGGATACGCATCTGTCCGTCGCCGTCGCCACCCTGGTGGCAACCGGCCGACGGGCCCCGCTTGGCAACGATCCGCCCCATCCGATTCGTGTCGCGTCGGTGTGTGCCGGCTCCCTGCCCCGCGTACGGCCGGCCTGATGCAGGCCCGGCCAGCGCATCGACTTTAGGAACGCGCCTTCGGGCAAACCCGACATTTCGTCTCAGGCGCGCGCCGTGCGGGCCGGCCGGATGCCGGTGAAGGGTTTTGCCGCCCTTTTGCGCAATGGACAGGTAACGGGCACACGACCGCCCGCCCTGGAGACCTTGCGCAATGCACATGGACCGCCCCAACGACGCCGCCAGCGGGGGTACCGGCCAGCCCTTGCCGGCTGCAGCCATGCCGCCTGGCCTTGCCCGGCCCGCCGCACCGCCGGGGCCAGCGGCGCATCCGCGACTGCCGCGGATCCTGCGCTGCATCGAGGAGGAACTGTGCGACCCGGCGCTGGGCGGCGATGCCCTGCAGCGCCGATTCTTCGTCTCGCGGCCCACGCTGTACCGCATGTTCCGCCCGCTTGGCGGCGTCGCGCGCTACATCCGGGAACGGCGGCTGCTGCTCGCGCACAGGCGCCTGCGCGAGGAGCCGGACTGCACGATCACGTTCCTGCTGTACGACCTGGGGTTCGAATCGGAGCGCCAGTTCCAGCGCGCCTTCCAGGGCCGTTTCGGCATGTCGCCGGCGCGCTGGCGCAACGCCTGCCGCGCGCAGGTGCGTGCACGGGGCCAGACACCGTCGCGCCGCCGCACCGGGACCTGACTGGCGGCCGATGGCCCGCTCTAGGGAAGGTCTGAACAACTCACCTGTTCCGCGCGACAATAGCGCGACCTGATGCGGATGACGATCAATGCAGCTGACGTTCGGTGATGCCGAAGGCCTGCGCAAGCGCAAGCGGACGCGCCGGAGATCTTTCTGGCGGAGGTGGACCAGGTCGTCCCGTGGAAGGCGCTGCTAGCGCTGATCGAACCGCACTATCCGAAGATGGGCCGCCCTCGCCGGCAGCCGTATCCGCTGGCGACGATGCTGCGCGTCCACTTCCTGCAGCAGTGGTACGCCCTGAGCGATCCGGGCATGGAAGAGGCGTTGTCCGAGATCCCGACGCTGCGGCGCTTCGCGCAGCTGAGCGGCCTGGATGCGATTCCCGACGAGACGACGATCCTCAACTTTCGCCGGTTGCTGGAGACGCATGGCTTGGCCGCGAAGATCTTCGAACGGGTCAACGCGCATCTCTCGCGCAAGGGTCAGAGCCTGCGTGCGGGCACGATCGTGGACGCGACGATCATTGCGGCGCCGAGCTCGACGAAGAACGCCGACGGCCAGCGTGATCCGGAGATGCACCAGACGAAGAAGTCCAACCAGTAGCACTTCGGGATGAAGTCGCACATCGGCGTGGATGAGGAGTCCGGCCTGGTGCACCACGGGGAATGCACGGCAGCGAACGTGGCCGACGTGACCCAGGTACACAAGCTGCTGCACGGCGAGGAAGAGAGGGTGTATTGGCGACAACGGCTATACCGGAGCGGACAAGCGTGAGGAACTGCAGGCGGTGAAGGCGGGTTTTCTGATCGCTGCGAAGCCATCGAAACTGCGGACGATCAAGAGCAAACGCGAGCGTCACTATGCAAAGCGTTGGGAGCGGCACAAGGCCAGCATCCGCTCGAAGGTGGAGCACCGTTCCGGGTGGTGAAGTGTCAGTTCCGCCTCGTCAAAGTGCGCTACCGCGGATTGGCGAAAAACACGTCACAGATGTTGCCGCTGTTCGCGCTGTCAGGTCAGGCCGCCAACGCATACGCCTCAGCTGGTGTCTTCATACCCCGCCCCCAGCGCTGAGCCGCGCGTCGCGCCACTACTTCGATTCCCGCTGCTCGTGTCGCAGCCGCGGTCCACGATCGCTTCCGCCGGCCGGCGCCCGGGATGGACACAGCCAGTTCACTCCCCGCGTCGCGGCCGGTCAAGTGCGCATTTCGCGGCGGCTGGTGCGTGCGCGCCGGCGGGGGCGAGCGACCTTGGCCCGGGGTGGCGGGCCTACGCCACACCCACGCCGCCGTCGACGTCGAGTACCGCGCCGGTGCACATCGCAGCCTCGAACGAGGCGAGGAAGCGCACGGCGCTTGCGATGTCGCCGGGCTGGACCCAGGTGCCCAGGGGAAAGTCGGCGTCCTGGCGCCGGGAGGTCCGGGTCAGCTCCGTCCGCGTCGGTCCGGGACACACCGCATTGGCGCGGATCCGGTACTTCGCCCATTCGTGGGCGGTCTGGCGCGTCAACGATAGAAGCCCGGCCTTGCTGGCCGCGTACGCTGCGCCCCCGAGCGGCGAGATCGAATGCGCCGCGATGGAGGCGACGTTGACGATGGAGCCTCCGCCGCGGCGGCGCATGGCGTCGAGCACGCCGCGGGTCGCGACGTAGGCCGAGGTGAGGTTCAGGGTCAGCGTGTCTTGCCAGTCCGCGAGGGTCATCTGTTCCAGCGTGCGCCGCGCCCCGCCGCCCACGTTGTTGACCAGGATGTCGACGCCGGGCTCTTGTGCGTCGATCCGCCTGAACACGCTGGCGAGCGCTTGCGGATCGGTGGCGTCAGCCGCATGGGCGACACCATCCACCTCGCTGGCGAGCCGGGCGGCACACTTGATGTCGACATCGACGATCACCACGCGCGCGCCCTCTCGGGCGAGCTCGCGCACGATAGCCTCACCGATGCCCTTCGCACCGCCGGTCACGACGGCCACTTTGTCGGCCAGAGTGGCGCTGCCGGATGTCTGCACTTGTGCTCAGCCGTGGCCGACGCCGCGTTCCGGCACCGCTTGCGTCCTGTCGAACGTGCCTGCAAGCGCGGCCCGTTCGATCAGCTCCAGCTGCACGGGTTCGGGCAACTGCGTGAAATAGGCGCTGCAACCGCCGATGCGGACGATCAGGTCGCGGTACTCTGCGGGCGTGGCGCGCGCCGCGGACAGCGTATCCGGATCGATCACGTTGAACTGGAGGTGCTTCCCGCCGCGTGCGAAGTGCTGGCGCACGGCGCCCGCGACTGCATCTCGCTTCTCCGGAGTGGAGAACGCATCGGGCTGCAGGAACAGCTCAAGCGACATCGACTGCCAGCGCTGCTGGTCGATCTTCTCGGCGCTGCGGAGCACCGCGCCCGGGCCATGCCGCTCGCGGCCGCTCATGGGCGTGAGCGACTCGGCCGCCAGGTTCTCCCCCGCGCGGCGCCCGTCCGGCGTCGCGCCGGTCAGGGCGCCGCCGGGCCAATTCGCCGTTCCGATCGTGATCGCCGCCGGGATGAACCGGCCGCCGTACACGGTCGTGAGCGAGGACACCTGGTCCGCCCAGAAGGCGTAGAGGTCGGCCGCGATCGCGTCGGCGTAGTCGTCGTCATTGCCGTACTTCGGGGCGGCCAGCGCGCGCTCGCGCAGCCCCGCGCCACCTTCGTTCTGCCAGTCGCTCTCCAGTGCTTCGTGGAACTGCGCGGCGCTCACGCCGCCGTCCTCGAACACGAGCTTCTTGATGGCCGCCAGCGAATCCACGACGTTGATCATGCCGATTGGATTGATGGCCGAGCCGTTCTCGAAGGGCAACGTCCGCCCGAGGATGTTCTTGTGTGACTGCAGGCCGCCCTCGGTGAGGGCCGTCTCGATCGTCTGCGGAAAGCTCTCGGCGTAGGCCTGCATCGTGACGTTGTTGAACTCGCCCTGCAGGGCGATGAAGTGCGAGAGCTGCGTCTTGAGGCCGGACACGAACTCCTCGTAGGAGTTGCACTGGGAGAGCGGCCGGGTCTCGGGCCCTACCTGCGCTCCGGTGCGCGGATCCTTGCCGCCGTGTATGGCGAACTCGAGTACGCGCGGCGCCGTGAACATCGGCCAAGCGATCGTCCGCGACTGCCCGGGGACGTTGACGCCGAGCGAGCCGGCGACGGCGTAGTTGCGGGCGTCCTCGAGCGACACGCCCTGCGATACCAGATACGGGATCGTCGATTCATCGCTGATCAGCGCCGGCACGCCGATGCCTGTCGCGATGAGGTCGAGCGCCTCGGCAAGCAACGCGTCCGGCGTGGCCGCGTGCACGCGCATCGTCACGGTCGGATGGGGGGTGGGGCACTCGCGCGCGGCGCGCAGCACGAGATGGGACAGTGGAGTGGTTGCGTCCTTCCCCTCGGGCGTCTGCCCGCCGATCACGCAGTTGTGCCACTTGGCAAGACCGCCGTACTTCGAGCGGTGCGTGCGCCCGGCCGTGATCACGATCTGCGAATCCTTGATGCGCAGCCACTGGATCAGCTCGAGCGCTTCTGACTCGGTGATGCGCCCGGCTTCGAGGTCGGCCTGATAGTACGGATGGAGATACTGGTCAAAGCGGCCGAACGACAGCACGCCGGACGGCAGCACCATGAGGATCATGAACCACAATGATTGCAACGCCTCGCGGAAGGTGCGCGCCGGGTTGGCCGGCACGTGGCGGCAGATGCGCGCGAGCTCGAGCAGCTCCTCGCGCCGCGCGGGGTCGCGCTCTGCCTGCGCGGTCTGCTCCGCCAAGTCCACGAACCGGGATGCATAGTGCTTCACCGCCTCGAGGGCGATCAGGATGGCGCGCAGCTGGTCGATCTTTGCCACTGCCTCGGCACTGAAGATCCGTGTCTGGGCGAGCTCGCGCCTGGCCTCCCCGATCAGCCCGTCCAGGCCGGACTGGATCACCTTTTCGAACTGGAACACACCGATGATCTGGCTGATCTCGTGGTGGATCCCCCATCCACAGCCGATCATGCCACCCGGGCCCCAGCCTTCCTCCTTGCTGCGGAACGGAGGGAGCACCACGCCGAGCTGCGCGTACGGCCACAGATGCTCCTCGTCGTAGAGCGAGGTCATGCGCGCCGTCATGCAGCGTGAGCGCCAGTAGCCGTTCATCTCGCGGATGCGCGGCCGGTCGGCATCGGCGACGGCGAAGCCACCTGCGCACAATGCGTCCAGTTCCTCGTCCGGCCAAGTGGCCCACAGGCAGCTGAGTTCCACCGCCGCGGGGCGGCTGGCGAGGTTGCCCAGCAGGAGATCATCCGCGTCGATGTGGATCGGGATCTCGTCGAGGACGCGCGCAAGCGCACGACCGCAGCGAACGACCTGCGGCTCGCCTTCGCTGGCGCGGAATGCTTCCGTCACCAGGACGCCCTTCGCGATGCTGACGTCGAAACGGCAGTCGCGCACGTTGTCCAATGATCTCATGAGCCGCTGTATTCTGGGTGTCACGCTGTCCGAAGCCTCGCTGCCGTTGCGCATGGGGATAATGAGCCAGCTATACTATTTCTTGCTGCGCAAGTGCCGATACACCGGCACGGTCATACTGGGTATGCACAACTCGAATATCGCGAAGCTTGAGCTGCGGGCCCTGTTCGCTCTGGAGGCACTGCTGCGTGACCGCAGTGTCAGCAAGGCGGCGCAGCGCATTGGGTTGAGCCAACCTGCGATGAGCCACATGCTCGCGCGCCTCAGGAAGACGTTCGGCGACGACCTGCTCGTGCGCGGTCGCGACGGGTTCGTGTTGACCGAGTATGGCCATAGGTTGCTGGCGCACGTCACCCACCTTGTGCCGCAGATCGAGGTGCTGGGGCGTGCAAACCAGTTCGTGCCGGGCGACAGTGATGCCACGTTCCGCCTGGCGTGCACCGACCACGCGGCCGTTGTGCTGCTCCCCCCCCTGCAGCGCCTGTTCGCCGAGGCCGCGCCGCGCGCCACCTTGAAGGTGCTGTCGGTGCACAGCCGCCGCCTGGACATGAACCATCTGGAGGCCACCCGGTTCGACCTGCTGGTCGGGTGGTTCCAGGCGCTCCCCGCGGACTGGCACCTCAGGAAGCTCTTCGAGGAGCGCCTGGTCGTGATCAGCGGCGCGGACAACAAGGCGATCGGCGATGAGTTGGACGTCGAGACGTTCCTCTCGCTCAAGCATGTCGTGCTTTCGCCGGACGAGCGTACCGCGCAGAACATGGCGGAGATGACGCTCGCCGCGCACGGGTTGCAACGCAATATCGGCGCCCTCGTGTCCAACTTCTCGGCGACCCCGTTCGTCGTGCTCGAGTCTCCCCTGATCGCGATGGTCCCTGCGGCACTCGCGTCGCGCTATGCCCAACTGCCGGGGCTGCGCATCCACGAGTCGCCACTCGAGTTCCCGCCCTTTGCGGTGTCGATGGCATGGCACCCGCGCGTGCACGACGAACCCGGGCACCGGTGGCTGCGGGCGATGATCTCCGAGGCGGCGCGGCAGGCAGTCGGGGACCGCCCTTGAGGGGATATTCGCGGCCCGCATAGTCGAAATCGATGCGCGAAATTGACTTGGCGTCCCCTGCTCCTATCTGATTGCCGAAACGGCGGCGATGCCCGTCGCACCGCCGACGTCCATCAGGAATCCTTCACAGCATGCCCAGTCAGAACTCTGCAGCTGCCGACAGTTCCAACGCAGCGATCGCAGAAGTGTCGGCGGCGCGGCGCTATTACCTGCTCGCGCTCTTGACGCTCCTCAACCTGCTGCTAGTCCTTGACAAGATCGTACTCAGCATCCTGATCGAGCCCATCCGTGCGGAGTTCGGCCTGTCGGATGGCCAGCTTGGCGCATTGATGGGGCTGGTCTACGCCATCTTCATGGGCGCGGCCGGCCTGCCGCTTGGCATGCTTGCGGACCGCATGAACCGTCGCAATCTCGCCGCCATCTGTGTTTCCGCCTGGTCGGCCATGACGCTCGCCTGCGCGGCGGCACAGAACATGTGGCACCTGCTTCTCGCCAGGATTGGCGTCGGGGTCGGCGAAGCCGGCGGGGGGCCCACTGCGCTATCGATGATCGCGGACAGCTTCGAGCCGCGCCGTCGCGCGACGGCGATGGCCGTGTTCGCGACGGGAACGCAACTGGCGGCGCTCATCAATCTCACGTTCGCGACCCAGATCGCGCACACCTACGGGTGGCGCATGACCCTCGTGGCCGCGGCGCTCCCCGGGTTCGCGCTGGCGCTGTTGCTGCTGACGGCGCACGAGCCGGTCAGGGGCCTCGCCGACCGCAGGCAGAGCGCGGACGAAGCGCCGCCGCTGCGGGAAACGCTTGCCCACATCTGGCGACAACGATCGCTGCGCCATCTGTTGATCGGCGCCACGCTTTGCTACGTGGTCGTGGCCGGCATGGGGTCCTGGCACTTCTCCTTCCTCGTGCGCAGCCACGATCTCAAACTCCACGAGGTGGGACCGATAATCGGCATCGGCATCGCGGTGCTGGGGATGGCGTCCAACCTGATCTCCGGCACCCTGTCGGACTTCCTGGGCGCCCGAGACGAGCGAAACCGCACGCGCCTGATCGGGTTCGCCGCGATCGCCACCCTGGGAATCGGCACCTGGTCCGTTCTCACCACCAACCCGAATGCGGCGCTTGCGGGCGTTGTGGTTTTCGCCGCCGCGGTCTTGTTCTGGTTTCCGACCGTCGCGGCGCTAAGCCAGAGCCTGGTCGCACCGCGCATGCGCTCCACGGTGGCCGCCTTGCTGTTCGTGCTGTCCAATCTGGTCGGCTACGGAATTGGCCCGATTCTGGTGGGCGCGATCAGCGATCTGCTTGCACCGGCGCTGGGAGAGCACTCGCTGCGCTACGCGATGTTGTGCGTGCTCAGCCTGGCCGCATGGGCGGCTGTGCATTTCTTCCTGGCGGGTCGCGACCTGCGAAAGAATCTTTCGGCCGCCTAGGACATCTGGATCCAAAAGGGCGTGGCGTGGGACCGAGGCGTTCGCGCGCCTGGCGGTGTCGGCGCGCGCATCGCCGTTCGGAATATCCGGAATCACCCTCGTGCATGCCGACCCGGGGGGAACAGCGCCTATGATCGAAAACACAAAGAAAACGCCGATCCATTCGCTACCCGGTCGCTCGGATCGCGCCACATCCATTCCAGGTCGGTCGCCCGACGCCATCTCTTGGGGGAACCAATAGTGAAGAAGTTTGTACTCAGACCCATTCCTGGGATCAGCCTGCTGTCGCTGGCGGTCGCGTGTGCTTCGGCACTCGCGCAGGAGGTTCCCAGCACCGACGATGGTGAGGCGGAGACCACGCTCGAGAGCGTGGTCGTCACGGGTACGCGCATCCGCGGCGCGGCTCCGGTCGGCGCCCCGGTGCTGTCCCTCGGTCAGGAGCAGATCCGGTCCGCGGGCGTGACCACCCTCACCGACGTGCTGCGGAACGTGCCCCAGGTCGCAAACCTCGGCGCGGACGACAGCCGCTTCAACGCGGTCCAGGGTGCGAACGGCAACCTGACCGCCGGCTCTGCGATCAACCTGCGCGGGTTCGGTCCCGATGCGACGCTCAGCCTGATCGGCGGCCGCCGCGTGCCGATCTCCCCAACGCTCGGCACCACCGCGGGCACGGGTGCGTTCGACGTTTCGCTCCTGCCGACGTCGGCGGTCGAGCGCGTCGAGGTCATGGCCGACGGTGGTTCGGCCCTTTACGGCGCCGACGCCGTGGGCGGCGTGGTGAACATCCTGCTGCGCAGTCCGTTCGATGGCGCGGAGGTCGGCATGCGGCACGGCTGGGCCGATGGCTTCGACACCAACTCCGTCGACGCCGCGGTCGGCAGGACCTGGAGCTCCGGTGGCCTGATGATCGCCGCCCAGTGGCAGGAGCGCGACAACCTGGCGGCGGCCGACCGCAGCTACTTCACTGATGACCTGCGTCCCTACGGTGGCCCGGACGGCCGCTCGTACAGCGCGACGCCCGGCAACATCGTGGTCGGCGGAGTGCGTTACGCGATCCCGGCCGGCCAGGATGGCACCGCGCTGACGCCCGCCGACCTCATCGTGGGTGCGCCGAACCGGCAGAGCGCCCACACGCGCGCCGACGCCCTTCCCAGGCAGGAGCGGCGCTCGGTCGCGCTGAACCTCGAGCAGGAGTTCACCGAGTCGGTGCGCTTCAAGGCGCAGGGGCTGTACGCCGTGCGCGAGTCGGAGCGCAGCTCAGGACCCGGCAACTTCCTCCAGACGCTCACCGTGCCGGGCACGAATCCGTTCTTCGTGCACCCGACCAACCCGGCGGCGACGTCCGCGTCGGTGGCGTACAACCTGCAGGCGGATTTCGGCAACCAGGTGCGTGAGGCATCCGAGCGCGTCGCATTCCTGACGACGAGCCTGGAGTTCGACGTGGGCAGCTCATGGACCGCGGAGGTGTTCGGCAGCTACGGGTACAACCACCAGGAAACCACCCGGAACGAGATCAACAGTCGGGCCATGGCGGCGGCGCTCGCCGACAGCAATCCGGCGAACGCCTTCAATCCCTTCGGCGGTGGCGGCCTGACCAATCCGCAGACGCTCGCGAGCATCCGCGCGACCAACGAGATCGACTGGAGCTACGAGATGCTCCACTTCGGCGTCGGCGGCAGCGGCGATCTGTTCGAGCTGCCGGGTGGCAAGGTCAAGCTGGCCGTAGGCGTCGAGCATCTGCGCAGCGAGCTGGGCACCTTCGAGCGGCGCAATACAGGTACGGCGGACACGAGCCTCTACGCGATCAACGACGTCAGCGGCGTGCGTCGCCTGAACTCCGCCTACGCCGAACTGCTGGTGCCGGTGATCGGGCGCGAAAACGCCAGGCCCGGCATCCAGCGCCTGTCTTTCTCGCTCGCGGCCCGTCACGACGATTACAGCGACGTCGGCACCACGACGAACCCGAAGCTCGGCGTCAGCTGGGTGCCGACGCAGGGCGTGCAGTTCCGCGGCAGCTATGGCAAGTCGTTCAAGGCGCCTGCCGGCCCCGGCGCAGACAAGGGCCTGGTCATCTCCGTGATGGACTTCGTCGATCCGACCGCGGCGGGCGGAATCGCCCGCACGCTGTGGGTGCGCAGCGGCGTCGAGGGCCTGCGTCCCGAGACCGCGACCATCTGGTCGCTCGGCGCCGACCTGAGCCCGCCGTCCCTGCCGGGCCTCAACCTGTCGCTCAACTACTTCAACGTCGACTACACCGACCGGATCGCGGCGCCGGGCAACGACAACTCTCCGCTGACGAAGGAGGACATCCTCGCCGACTTCATCATGCGCAATCCGCCGGCGGACCTGGTCGATTACTATCTGTCGATGCCCAGCTACACGGGCCTGCCGCAGAATCCGGCGACGATCGTGGCCTTCGTTGACGGCCGTCCACGCAACATCGGGCGGGTCAGGACCGATGGCGTGGAGCTGAGCGCGAGCTATGGCTGGTGGAGCGATACGGACGACTGGACCATCGGTCTGGACCTGCAGCACGTGCGTGGCTACGAGCAATCGCTGATCCCGTCGACACCGATGGTCGACTTCGCGAACACGATCAACTACCCGCTCGGGTGGTCCGGGCGCGGGCGCGTGCGCTGGGAGCGCGGGCCCCTGTCCGTCGCGGCTTACCTGAACTACACCGGCAGCTACGACAACACGTCGGTGACGCCGGTGGCCTCCGTGGACTCCCACACGACCGTCGACCTCGCCCTAAATTACGTCCCCGCAACCGACAGTTCCCTGCTCCGCGACGTGAGCTTCTCGCTGGGCGTGAACAACCTGTTCAACGAGGAGCCACCGGTCGTGATCAACGGCAATCTCGCCTTCGACCCGCAGGTCGCCAGCCTCATCCAGCGCCAGATCATGTTCGGGATCCGAAAGCAGTGGTAACGCGTCCGTCGTGAAGCTCACCAGACGACAGCTTCTCGCCAGCTCGCTGGCCGCACCCGCGCTCGGCGCGGGTGCGGCGCTTGCCGGGGCGGTTTCCCCGCCGCCGCGCACGGGTGACGTGGCCGATCCCGACGCGGTTGCGGGCTTGTCCGCGCGTCTCGCCGAGTTCGCGTCGAGTCTGCGTTACGAGGAGTTGCCCGAGCCGGTCGTCTCGTGCGTGCGCCGCTCGATCCTGGATGCGCTCGGTGTGGGCCTGGCGGCCTCGGGGCTGGAGCCCGTATGCACGCCCTTCGTCGAGCACGCGCGCGCGCTCGCCGGGCAGGGGCGTGCGCATGTCCTGGGCTTCGGGTTCACCGCGCCCGCGTCGTATGCGGCGCTGGCGAACGGTGCCCTGGCGCACGCCCTCGACTACGAGGACGTGCACGAGGCCTCGTCGACCCATCCCAACGCCGCGACCATCGCCGCCGCGATGGCCCTGGCCGAGGAGCTCGGCCAGGTCGACGGCAAGCGGCTCATCGCGGCCGTCGCGGCCGGCAGCGAGGTCGCCATCCGGCTGGCGCTGGCGCGCACGGACGACTGGACGCGCCACGGGTGGTACATCCCGCCCATCGTGGGCGCGTTCGGCGCCGCTGCCGCGGCCGCCAACCTGCTGCGCCTCGACGTGCAGCAAACCCTGGCCGCCTTCTCCATGACGTTGTGCCAGTCCTCGTGCAGCGCCGAGATCCTGTACAGCCCGTCGGCGGACATCCGCGCCGTGCGCGACGGCCTGGCCGCGCAGGCCGGCCTCGTCTCCGCGCAGCTGGCCCGGAGCGGGGTCGTCGGGTTCGAGCGTCCGTTCGAGGGCCAGGCCGGCTTCTACGAGATGTTCGCGCGCGGCCTGTATCGGCCCGAGATGGTGGTCGACGGGCTCGGGACGCGCTTCCACAACGCGGACGTGGCGTTCAAGGCATGGCCGTCCTGTCGCGGCACGCACCTTTACGTGCAGGCCGCGATCGACCTCCATCGGCAGGGATTGACCGACCCGGAAGAGATCGTGTGCACGATCCATCCGCGCAATGCGGAGCTGTGTGCGCCGGAGAAGCAGCGACCGGTCAGCGCGATCGACGCCAAGTTCAGCATTCCATTCTGCGTGGCTACGGCGCTGCGCACCGGCCAGGTGACGCTGGCCTCGTTCAGCGACGCAGCACTGGGGGATCCCGCGACGCTGGCGCTCGCCGCCCGGGTGCGCGCAGTACACGACGCGCAACGCGCGCGCCCCGCCAGCGCCGGCGGCGGCGCCGTGGTCGAGCTCGTCATGGCCGATGGGTCCCGAAATGCACGCGATGTCCAGCACCTGCGCGGATCCGTCGAGGATCCGCTGACGCATCAGGAACTGCACGCGAAGTTCATCGAGTGCGGACTGCTGAGCGCGTCGCGTCCGCAGCGTGACCGGATCGAACAGCTTGCGTCGTCCGTGGCATCCTTGGATGAAATGGGCGACGTGGGAGCATTGTTGACAGGCATATGAACCGTACCTACCTCAAATTTGGTTTTGCCGCAGGCGCAGTTGCGCTGGCGTTCTTCTTCAGCCCGAAAGCCGTGGATGGCGCGCCCGGGGGCGCCGCGTCCGCGCAAGGCGACGGGCACGTCGAGGTCGTCCCTGGCGAGCGGAGGTGGTGGCGTCCGGGCGAGAAGCGCCATTGGCATCCGCACATGCGGTTCGAGGGGCGGAGCGTCGATATCGAGACCATCGGGCCGGACTTGCCGGTCGATGCGGCGGACCACCCGTTCTTCGCGCCGATCGGGGCGAACGGCCGGGCTTGCGTCACCTGCCACCAACCCTCGGACGGCATGAGCTTGTCCACGGCGACCATCCGCGAGATGTGGGCGCTGTCGGGAGGCAAGGACCCGCTGTTCGCGATGGTCGACGGGGCGAACTGCCCCAACGGCACGCCGGGCGAGCGCGAGTCGCACTCGCTGTTGCTCGAGCGCGGCCTGATACGTATCGGCCTGCCGTGGCCGCCGAAGCTACCGGAGGGCGAGGCGCTGGAGTTCTCGATCGAAGTCGTGCGCGACCCGACCGGCTGCAATCCAAGCCCGGAGTACGGCCTGGCCAGCGCGACGCCGACCATCTCCGTCTATCGCCGGCCGCGACCCACCGCGAACCTCCGCTACATCCTCACGGTGCCGAACCTGTTCAACATCAAGACCGGCGTTCCCGTGATGCGGGACCCGGAGACGGGCGAGCGCCAGAACATGAACCTCCTGTCCGATGCGAGGTTCCTCACGCTCCGGATGCAGTCGCGCGACGCGGCGAAGACGCATCTCCAACGGAGCGAGCCGCTCAGCGAAGCGGACATCCTGGAGCTGGACCGGTTCCTGAGCGGCGTCTACATGGCCGCCGTGAACCACCACGTGGGCGGTCGCCTCGATGCAGGCGGCGCGACCGCCGGTGCCGCCTCGGTGGTGGAAGGCAAGCCGTTGTTGGGCGACTACGTCGAGCGTCGCGTCTTCCCATACTTCGAGGCCTGGAAGACGCCGGCGGGTGGCGACGTGACGGCGGAGCAGCGCGCGTTCCGGGAGTCCGTCGCGCGTGGCGAGGAGATCTTCATGATGCGGCCGTTCTACATCCGGGACGTGACGCACCTGAACACGATCATCGGTATGGGCAACCCGATCAAGCGCACCTGCGCCACATGCCACAACATGCAGCACGTCGGCATCGACGGCGCGCCCGGGTGGATGGACCTCGGGACCAACACCCTGCCGTTCGCGGAGAAGACGGACGACCTGCCGCTGTTCAAGGTGACCTGCGCCCCGACGACGCGCCCGCATCCGTACCTCGGACGGACCATCCTGACGACGGACCCGGGCCGCGCGCTGATCACCGGCAAGTGCGTCGACGTGGGCGCCGTGAATCTGCAGCAGATGCGCGGACTTGCAGAACGTGCGCCGTACTTCGCGAACGGTGTGGCGGCGGACCTGATGGAGGTCGTCGATTTCTATGATCGCCGCTTCGAGATGGAGCTCGGCGAGCAGGAGAAGCAGGACCTGGTCAACTTCATGAGTACGCTGTGATGCGAAGGCGCGCGTGGTGGATCTTCCTGGCGGTGGTGTGTTCGACCATCGCGGCTGCCGGGACGCTCCCCGAAGCAGGGCGTCATCTGAGTTTCGTCGCTTGCCCGATCATCCGCGATACGGAGCTTCCCTGCTGGCTGGCGGAGTACGAGGACGAGCTGTACTTCCTGGGCCTGCAGGGCGACAGTGCGTCGAGCTTCTACTCGCCGCAGTTCAAGCACAAGGCCCTGATCGAGGCGAAGGTGGCGGGCGGCGCGCGCATCTGCGGTGGCATTCCGCTCGAGGCCGTCCAGGTCTCCGTGATGCACGAGATCGATCCGTCCTGCCAGACGATCCTGCCGACGGATGGCTTCGAGCCTCCGCCGTACCAGCGCGGCCCGGGCCCCGCCGTGCGGCCGCACCCGCCGACGCCGCGGGTCGATCCCGAGCCACCCTATGTGAGCCGCCAGTACGTGCTCGAACTCCAGTTCGACAGCGAGTTCCTGGCCCGACGCAACACGCGCAAGCTCGAGGAGTTGGTGCGCTTCATCGAGCTGAGCAAGCCGCACGCGGTTCGGATCGAGGCGACCCGTGGCGTCTCGCGACTGAACAATGGCGAGAACCTGGTCGAGCCCGCCGACATCGCGGAACGGCGCGCCACGCGAGTCAGGAGGACGCTGGTCGACCTCGGCGTCTCGGAGTCCCTGCTCGACGTGCACTGGTCGACGCAGCCCTTGCCGGGCAACGGCATCGACGACCACACGCGACGCCGGGTGACCATCACCGTCGAGGTGGGGACTTCCACCGAATGATGGCTGCGCCTTCCGTGCAGCGCTGAGGTCCTTCGCATATCCAGACCGGCTTCGGCGCGCCAGGTCGGACCGGCCCCTCCGACGGGCCGGGGGCGGACGAACTGGATACTTGCAGTGGGGGCAGTGCCGCGCGACACCCGGGATCCGTGGGGGGGGGGGGGGGGTGGACATGTCGCGTTGGATCGTCGGCGGCGTTGCTGCTGGTGGGCGTCATGGCAGGCGTGCGTGCTCAGGGCCGCCTGCCGCCACCGGACCCGGACCTGTCGAGTGTGGAAGAGATCCGGACCGACTACCGGTGCTCCGGATGTCTTCCGCGACGTAATGACCCGGTACACAAGCTGCTGCACGGCGAGGAAGAGACGGTGTATGGCGACAGCGGCTATACCGGCGCGGACAAGCGTGAGGAACGGCAGGCGGTGAAGGCGGGTTTTCTGATCGCTGCGAAGCCATCGAAGCTGCGGACGATCAAGAGCAAACGCGAGCGTCACTATGCAAAGCGTTGGGAGCGGCACAAGGCCAGCATCCGCTCGAAGGTGGAGCACCCGTTCCGGGTGGTGAAGTGTCAGTTCCGCTTCGTCAAAGTGGGCTACCGCGGATTGGCGAAAAACACATCGCAGATGCTGACGCTGTTCGCGCTGTCGAATCTGTGGATGGCGCGCCGGCAGTTGTTGCGTGCGGTGAGATAGTTGTGCCTGAAATGCGGGGAAACCCGCACGAACACGCCGAAAGCGGCGCGAATCAGGCTTGCTCAAGGTTGCTGACGCAGCAGAAGACCGAAATTACAGCGTCAGGGCGAACTGTTCAGAGATTCCCTAGGGAATCTCTGAACAGTTCCGGCGAGATCGGCATCCCGGCGTGGCGTGCTGCCGTCCGGGCAAGGGTTCATGCAGGGGATCGTGGCCTCACCGCCCATCGCGGCTGAAGGCGCTCCTGCAGACCGCGATTCGCGGCCGGCGCCGGGAGGGGAACGCTCGACGCGCGAACCCGCTGCAGGAGCGGCTTCAGCCGCGACCACCTTCGGCACAACCTTCGCCGGCAGCGCCATCCAGCCACCGCCGGTATCCACCGCGGTGCGCGCCGGAACGGACCAGCCGGCGCTGTCTGCCTACCCGCCCAGCATCCGTTCAAGCCGGTCGAGCACCCGGTAGCAGGGCAGCACGGAAGCGACGCTGGCCTGCGGCTCGCGGTTGCCGCGGATCGCGGCGAAGAATTCGCGATCCTGCAGCTCGATGCCGTTCATGCTCACATCGACCTTGCTCACGTCCACCGGCACCTCGCCGCCCTTGCCGCTGGACTGGACCAGTTCGTCGTAGCGGGCAATGTAGGTGGCGGTGTCGCCGATGTATCGGAAGAACGTGCCCAGCGGGCCGTCGTTGTTGAAGCTCAGCGACAGGGTGCAGATCGCGCCGGTGCTGCACGCGAGCTGGATCGACATGTCCATGGCGATGCCAAGCTCGGGATGGATCGGGCCCCGGATGGCGTGGGCCTGCAGGATCTCCCCGCCGGTCTGGTGCGCGAACAGGTCCACAGTGTGCGCGGCGTGGTGCCACAGCAGGTGGTCGGTCCAGCTGCGCGGATCGCCGAGGGCATTGATGTTGCTGCGGCGGAAGAAGTAGGTCTGCACATCCATCTGCTGGATGTTGAACTCGCCATTCTCGATGCGCCTGCGCACGTACTGGTGGCTGGGGTTGAAGCGGCGGGTATGCCCGCACATCGCGACCAGCCCGCTCTGCCGCTGCAGCGCGACCACCGCCTCGGCATCGGCCAGGCTGTCGGCAAGCGGGATCTCCACCTGCACATGCTTGCCGGCGCGCATGGCGGCCATGGCCTGGGCGGCGTGCATCTGGGTGGGCGTGCACAGGATCACCGCGTCCACCTGCGGCAGCGCCAGCGCCTCGTCCAGGTCGGTGCTGACGTGTGCGATACCGTAGCGGTCTGCGACCGCACGGGTCTTGTCCAGGTCGCGGCTGACCAGCGACACCACCTCCACGCCATCAATCCCGGCGATCGCGTCCAGGTGCTTGATGCCGAATGCACCGGCGCCTGCCAGCGCCACCTTGATGCTGCTCATCTCAGCTTTCCTCCAGGATCAGATGTCCCACCGCCGTGTTCGAGGCGGGGACATGATAGAAACGGTGCGCCAGTCGCGGCGCCGCGCCGCCGGCCGCGTCGGCCATCGCGCCGCGCGCGATCAGCCACATCACCAGCTCGATGCCCTCCGAACCGGCCTCGCGCACGTAGTCGATGTGCGGAATCTCCGACACCGCGCCCGGGTCCGCGATCAGCTGGTCCAGCCACGCGTTGTCCCACTCGCGGTTGATCAGGCCCGCACGCGGTCCCTGCAGCTGGTGGCTCATGCCGCCCGTGCCCCAGATCTGTACGTTGAGGTCCTGGTCGAAACTGTCCACCGCGCGACGGATGGCTCTGCCCAGGTTGTAGCAGCGGCGTCCGGAGGGTGCCGGGTACTGCACCACGTTGACCGCGAACGGGATGATCTTGAACGGCCAGGCCTGCGGCTGTCCGCACATCAGCGACAGCGGCACGGTCAGGCCGTGGTCCACGTCCATGCGATTGACGATGGTCAGGTCGAACTCGTCCTGGATCACGCTCTGGGCGATGTGCGCAGCCAGTTCCGGGTGGCCGTGCACGGTGGGCACCGGACGCGGCCCCCAGCCCTCGTCAGCCGGCGCGTATTCGGCGCCGGTGCCGATCGCGAAGGTCGGGATAAGCTCCAGGCTGAAGGCGGTGGCGTGGTCGTTGTAGACCAGGAACACCACATCCGGCGGGTTGTCCTGCAGCCACTGTCGCGAGAAGTCGTAGCCGGCGAACACCGGCTTCCAGTAGTCCTCGCCAGCCTTGCCCAGGTCCAGGGCCGCGCCGATGGCCGGCACGTGCGAGGTGTACACCGATGCGCTGATGCGGGCCATCAGTCGTTCTCTCCCCGGGCGCTGGTAGCGTCACCGTGCGGCTGCGCGTCACCCGTCTCGCCGAGGCGGCGATTGCCCTCGGCCGAACGTCCACCCTTGATCATCATTTCGCGGTACTCCTCTTCGGTCATGCCGGTCATGCTTCCGGCCATCTGCTGGAATGACTTGCCGTCGGTGGCGCCGAGCTTGGCCAGGAAGTAGATGTTTCCGCCCAGCGCCAGGCAGCGGTTGAGGTCGCGGTCCAGCAGCGCCTGCTTCTGCTCCACGCTCAATTGCCATTCGTCCAGGTAGGCGCGTTCGTTGGCCTTGAACCGCTCGCGGTTCTCGGCCTTGATCAGCGACATGCAGAACTGGTTGATCCAATACCCCTTGCGCGACTGATCGGCGTCGAAAATGGTCGTGCCGGGGATGTCCAGGTAGGGTTTTTCCAGTGCCATGGCTCAGCTCCAGTAAAGCCGCATCGGGTTGTCCACCAGCAACCTGCGCTGCAGGTCGGCGGTGGGCGCGATGTGGGGGATGAAGTCGACCAGCAGCCCGTCGTCGGGCATGTGCGTGGTGAGATTGGGATGGGGCCAGTCGGTGCCCCACAGCACCCGGTCGGGAAAGGTCTCGACGATGCGCCGCGCGAACGGCACCACGTCGCGGTAGGCGTGTCGCTCGCCGTCGAGAGCGGGCGGGCCGGACACGCTCAACCGCTCCGGGCAGGTGACCTTGCACCACACCGCCGGGTTGTCGGCCATGAAACGCACGAAGCGGTCGAACTCCGGGCCGTCGGCCGGCTGGCTGACGTCCGGGCGCCCCATGTGGTCGACCACCACCGGCGTCGGCAGCGAGGCGAAGAAGTCCCGGTAGCTGGCCAGGTCGGCCGCCTCGAAATAGACCACCACGTGCCAGCCCAGGTGCGCGATGCGACCGGCGATGGCGGCCAATTCCTCGCACGGGGCGGCGTCGACCAGCCGCCTGACGAAGTTGAAGCGCACACCGCGCACGCCGGCCTCGTGCAGCGCCTGCAGTTGCGCATCGGTGACCGTTGCGCGCACGGTGGCCACGCCGCGCGCGGTGCCGCCGGCGTGTCGGAGCGCATCGATCATGGCCCGGTTGTCGGCGCCGTGGCAGGTGGCCTGGACAATCACGCTGCGCGCGAAACCCAGCTGGCCGCGCAGGGTGAACAGCTGCTCGCGGCTGGCGTCGCAGGGCGTGTACTTGCGTTCGGGCGCATAGGGGAACAGGTGTCCGGGCCCAAACACGTGGCAGTGCGCGTCCACCGCGCCTGGCGGCAGGCGGAATGCGGGGTGGCTGGGCGCCGGATGCCAGTCCAGCCAGCCGGGGGTTTTCTCGAATGCCATCAGCGTGTCCCCGGCGTGCGGCCGAGAATGCGATCGGCCTCCACGCGCCAGTCGGCGCTGCGGGCGTAGCCGACGTCCTCGCGCGCACCGAAACACCCGGCGTCGGCCAGGTCGGCCATCCAGCCCTGGCGCTCGGCCGCGGCAGAGGCCGACAACGGTTCCAGTCCGGCTCCCGTCACGCTGCGCGCCGCCTCGCGCATCTCCTCGCTGCGGCGGCGACCATGCTCAATCGTGCGCTGGAAGAAGTAGCTGGCCTGGCTTTCCCAATGGATGCCAGGAAAGGTTTCGCGCGGCGACACCAGCACCGCATCCTCCACGCCGTAATGGCGCGCGGCGGGCGAGGCACTGTTGAGGTCGAGGAAGAAGGCGTCGGCCCGCAGTCCGGGCGCGCAGTCCGCCGCCGCGTTGACCGTCTGGCTGGCGGTGACCACGCTGACCACCAGGTCCGCGCCTGACACCGCCGCGGCTGCCGAAGCGCCCAGCGCCACCCCGTGCAGCGCGGCGTGGCTGCGCATGGCGTCGCCGCGCGGCGCATCGAGGTCACGGTCCCAAGCATGCACCTCCAGGTCGCGGGCGCGCAGGTCTTCGGCCAGGATCTTGCCGACCTCGCCATAGCCGATCAGCGCGATCCTGCGCATCAGTCGATGTACCTCAGCCCGGCGCGCGCCAGCGGCTCGCGCATGGCGTACATGTCCAGGCCCAGTTCCCCGGCCGCCAGGCGCCTGCGCTTGGCCTCCTCGCCGGCCTCGCGAACGCGCGCCGCCTCGAGCGTGGCGGCGGCCATCGCGCGCGGCACGCAGACCACGCCATCGTCGTCGGCCACGATCACGTCGCCCGGGCTGACCCACATGCCCGCGCACACCACCGGGATGTTGACCGAGCCCGGGGTCGCCTTGATGGTGCCCCTGGAACTGATGGCGCGGCTCCATACCGGGAAGCCCATCTCGCCGAGCGTCCTGACATCGCGCACGCCGGCATCGATCACCAGCGCGCGCGCGCCGCGCGCCTGGAAGCTGGTGGCCAGCAGGTCGCCGAAGTAGCCGTCGCTGCATTCGGAGGTGACCGCGGCCACCACGATGTCGCCGGGACGGATCTGTTCGGCGGCCACGTGCATCATCCAGTTGTCGCCCGGCTGCAGCAGGACGGTCAGCGCGGTGCCGGAGACCTGGGCGCCGGCGTGGATCGGGCGCATGCACGGCTTGAGCAGGCCGACCCGGCCCATGGCTTCGTGCACGGTCGCCGAGCCCAGCGCGGCCATGGCCTCGGCCACCGCCGGCTCGGCGCGCTCGATGTTGCGGTAGACCACTCCAAGTTCGTACATGACTTACCTGCCCTGCTTCTTGAGCGCCGCATCCAGGCGCGGGAACACCCGCCGCGCGTTGCCCTCGTAGATCTTCTGCCGGTCCTGCGCGGTCAGGCCGGGGCTGGCCTCGATGTAGCGAAGGGTGTCGTCGTAGTAGTGCCCGGTCTCCGGGTCGATGCCGCGCACCGCGCCGATCATTTCGCTGGCGAACAGGATGTTGTCGACGGGAATGACCTGCGCCAGCAGATCGATGCCCGGCTGGTGGTAGACACAGGTGTCGAAGTACACGTTGCGCAGCAGGTGCTGGGCCAGCAGCGGCTTGCCCAGCTCCTGCGCCAGCCCGCGGTAGCGGCCCCAGTGGTACGGCGCCGCGCCGCCGCCGTGCGGGACGATCATGCGCAGCTGCGGGAAGTCGCGGAACAGGTCGCCCTGGATCAGCTGCATCACCGCGGTGGTGTCGGCATTGATGTAATGGGCGCCGGTGGTGTGGAAACAGGCGTTGCAGCTGGTGCTCACGTGCACCATGGCCGGGATGTCGTACTCGACCAGCTTCTCGTAGATCGGATACCAGGAGCGGTCGGTCAACGGCGGGGCCGTCCAGTAGCCGCCGGACGGATCCGGGTTGAGGTTCACCGCCACCGCGCCCAGTTGCTCCACGCTGCGCACCAGCTCGGGGATGCAGGTGGCCGGATCCACGCCGGGGCTCTGCGGCAGCATCGCCGCGGGGATGAAGTGCCGCGGGAACAGCTGGCTGACGCGGTGGCACATGTCGTTGCACAGCGTCGCCCAGGCCGAGGACACCTGGAAATCGCCGATGTGGTGCGCCATGAAGCTGGCGCGCGGCGAGAAGATGGTCAGGTCCGCGCCGCGTTCGCGCATCAGCCGCAGCTGGTTGGTCTCGATGCTCTCGCGGATCTCGTCATCGGAGATCTGCAGTTCCGAGGCGCGCGGCATCGCGGACGGGTTGCCGATGGCCGCCACCTGGCGCTTGCGCCAGGCTTCCAGCGCCGGCGGCGCGGTGGTGTAGTGACCGTGACAGTCGATGATCATTGCGTGTGTTCACTCCATGCTGAAGCCGGGATCATGAGTTCGCCGCGCATGATCAGCCGCGCGGTGCGCAGCAGGCCCGCGCGCACCACGTTGCCGCCACGCTCGGCGTCCAGGCCGAGTTCGACCGCGAACCGGCCGCTGGGGTGTTCCACCTCCACCTGGCGCAGGCGGCCTTCGCCGACCCGCGCCACCTCGTGGGCGATCGAGCCTTCCAGCACCGCCGCGGTGGCCACGGTGACGGCCGCGAGTACGCCGACCGCGTCATGGCACACGTGCGGGATGAAGCTGCGCGTGCTGATCGAACCGCCGGCGGTGGGCGCGGACACCAGGGTCATCTTCGGGTAGTTGCGCGCGCTCACGTCGCCCAGGCCCAGGCCTGGGGACACCGCCAGGCGCAGCGCCTCAAGACGCGCCTTCAGCGCAACGTCGGCGTTGAGCTGCTGCGGTGTTTCATGCCCGTCGATGCCGAAGTCCGCAGCGCGCACGATGACCAGCGGCATGCCGTTGTCGATGCCGGTGTACTCCACCTCGAACGGCTCCACCCCCGGGCCTTCGACCTGGATGCGATCGCGCACGTTGCCGGTGGGCAGCAGCGAGGGACAGACCGAACCGGCCACGTCCAGGAAGTCGATGCGCACCGGCGCGCCGGTGCCCGGGACGCCGTCGATGCGGGTATCGCCCTCGTAGCTGACCCGCCCGCCGGGCGTGCACACGGTGATTTCGCAGACCATGCCGGTGTTGCGGGTGAGCACGCGCAGGGTGGTGGTGTCGCCCTGCGCCGCGCACAGCCCGGTTTCGAGCGCGAACGGGACCACTGCCGCCAGCATGTTGCCGCAGTTGGGGCGTGTATCGACGGTGTCCGCATCCGGCTGCAACTGTGCGAACAGGAACTCCACGTCGATCCCGGGCGCAGTGCCGGCGCGCACGATGCCGATCTTGCTGGTCAGCGGATGGCCGCCTCCGAGGCCGTCGATCTGGCGCTGGTGCGGCGATCCCAGCGCGGCGAGCAACACCCGGTCGCGCACGCCCGTGTCTGCCGGGAGGTCCGATTCCAGGAAGAAGGGTCCGCGCGAAGTACCGCCGCGCATGATCAGGCTGGGGATGGCGCACTGCATGATGGACATTGTTTTGATCGGGGGCGGTCCCGACCACCCCGCCTGCGCACTAGCTGTTATCGAATTCGGGCATGGCCGACTTGCCCTCATGCCCGGGACGTGGGGCCGCAGGGGCCGCAGGGGCCCGCCACGTGCGCCGGGTGATCCACCAGGTCAATGCGCCGGCCACCAACAGCACCGGCACCAGTGCCAGCAGCACCTGGTTGGCGCTGCCGCCACCGCCGATCAGCATCGCCGCCAACAGCGGGCCGGCGGCCGAACCCAGGCGCCCGACCGACACGGCCGCGCCGACCCCGGTGCCACGCACCGCGGTGGGGTACATGTTCGGCGCCAGCGAGTAGAGGATGGTCTGGGTGGAGGAAACGGTGGCACCGATCGCGAAGCCGCACAGCATCGCCACCAGCGGCGCGGCCGGTGACACCGCCATGCCCACCAGCGCGGCGATGGTCGCCAGGAAGGCGACCGGCACGCCGACGTTGCGCCAGCGCCCGTCCATCACCCGGCCGGTGGCGATGCTGGCCACCGCACCGCCGATGTTGAACAGCATCTGCACCCAGGAAGCGTCCTTGACGCTCAGCCCGCGTCCCACCAGCAGCGAGGGCAGCCAGTTGAGCAGGAGGTACATGGCCAGCAGGGCGAGGAAGAACGCCGCCCACAGCGCCACCGTGGACACGCCACGGCCCTCGCCGAACAGCGCGCGGCCGACGCCGACGCGCACGCGTGTCTCCAGGCGACTTTGCTCGCGCGAATCGGGCAGGAACAGCATCAGCGGCACGACCAGCAGGATCGGTGCCAGGCCGCCAACCAGGAACACGTTCTTCCAGCTTTCCGGCTCCACGCCGAAGGTGTTGGTCAGCGCCGCCAGCGCGCCGCCGGTGGGCAGCCCCGCGTACAGGGCGCCTACCACGAAGTTGCGCCGGTTCGGCGGCGCGTTCTCGGTCACCAGCGCCAGCAGCGTGGGCAATGCGCCACCGAGGCCCACGCCAGTGAGGAAACGCGTGACCAGCAGGCTGTTGGCGTCCCAGCTGAAGGCGGTGACCGCCGACATCGTGCCGAACACCAGCACCGAAGCCACCAGCACGTTCTTGCGACCCAGGCGGTCGGACAGGCGCCCGCCGATGGCCGCGCCGATCATCAGGCCGAACGTGGCGGCGCTGAAGAACCATCCCAACTGCTCCGGCCCCAGCTCGAACACGCCCGCCAGCCGCGGCGCGACCACGCCTGCGGCCTGCAGATCGAAACCTTCGAACACGGACACCGCGCAGCACAGCGCCAACGTCAACCATGCCGTCCTGTGCGTCGCCCCGCGACCACCCTGCGTCATTCCAGTCCCCAGTTGCCTGCCGTCATCAGCCACCGCAACGTGGCGCCAGCGGTCGAGAAAGCCACAGCAGATAGTTATTGTCAATAACTTCTTTCTTCCGGCGCAGCCCCATCTTCCACCTGCGGCGCCGCGCGCCAACCGGCTTTGCGCCATGCGTCCACCACCACGCCCCGGCCGCCTTGATCACGCGGCCGCGCATCGCGATGCACCGAACTTGACTCATTGGTCACTATATGACCGAATGGTCATTAACGCCCGCCAGCCCGCGCTTCGCGCCGCTGCGGGCCACGCCGCGCCCCTGCGGCGACCGCAACGTGGGAGACGTCGATGGACAACAACCCCCTGCAGCGGGCGCGGCCCCGCCGCGCGCGCCGCGCCGCCGCAATCGCGCTGCTTGCGTGCCTGCTGCCGGCCGCCGCGGCCGGCGCCATGGACTACGACGAGGCGCTGACCCGCATCGGCAAGGTGGGCGCGGCCGACGAGATCGTGCGCTTCCACCATATCTACGGCTTCCAGCAGGACCACCTGCTGAAGTCGGCACAGGCCGGGCTTGCGCATCCGGACGGGACGTTCCTCTACAAGTACGGCGCCTGGAACGGCCTGGATGGCGCGCATCGGCTCTGGGTCGGCTACTGGGGCACCTATACCGGCTATGTGGACTGGCCCATCTACGGGGCGTTCATCGACCACAAGATGGCGCAACCGGTGATCACCGTCTCCGACGACCTTGAGCACGCCAGCGCGTATTTCCGCACCTCGTCCGACCGCTTCTTCTCGCACCGTCCACGCAACAACTTCAACAGCCTCAGCCGCGAAGGCGCCGAGCACTCGGTGTGGTACCGCACCGGCTACCGCAGGCACGAGGGCGTGTGGAAGATGAGTTTTTTCCAAGTGTGCATCGTCGCCGAAGGCGCCATCGCCACCGGCATGGCCAACCTGCCCGTGGCCGGCGTATTAGGCGCGCCGGCTGACATGCCGCAGGACTGGTGGAAAGGCCAGGAGCGGCTGGACGAGGATGCCTCGGCGCAGACCACCACGCTGTACCCGGAAAACTGGCGCGGGCCCGACCGGACCATCCCGATCGACGAGTTCGGCTGCTACTTCGCCAAGAACCAGGTGATGGTCCGCTCGGTCAGCCTGCCGTTCAACTTCCCCAACCCGGTCACCGGCAAGGAGGTGGTGTGGAAGAACCATTGATCCGGAGCGGCCTGTCCGGCGGGCGCCTTGAACATGCCCGCCGCCGCACCTGTCCAGGAGCAGTTGCATGTTCGCCCTGAATGCGTGGTACGTGGCCTGCACCCCGGACGAGATCGAAGACAAGCCACTGGGCCGCCGCATCTGCGGGCTGGCCATGTGCCTGTATCGCGACGGCCAGGGCCAGGCGGCGGCGGTGGAGGACTTCTGCCCGCATCGCGGCGCGGCGCTGTCGCTGGGTTCGGTGTGCGAGGGCCATCTGGTGTGTGGCTACCACGGTCTGGTGATGGGCCGCGACGGCTGCACCGTGTCGATGCCCGGCCAGCGCGTAGGTGGCTTCCCGCGCATCCGCAGCTATCCGGTGATCGAACGCTACGGCTTCGTCTGGGTGTGGCCGGGCGACCCGGCGCACGCCAGCGTCGACGCACTGCCCCACTTCGAATGGGCCGAGAGCCCGGAGTGGGCGTACGGCGGCGGCCTGTACCACGTGCAGGCCGACTACCGGCTGATGGTCGACAACCTCATGGACCTCACCCACGAGACCTACGTCCACGCCACCAGCATCGGCCAGAAGGAGATCGACGAGGCCCCGGTGTCCACCCGCATGGTTGGCCCGGAAGTGGTGACCAGCCGCTTCATGGAGAACATCACCGCGCCACCCTTCTGGCGCATGGCGCTGCGCGGCAACGGGCTGCCGGACGACCACTTGGTGGACCGCTGGCAGATCTGCCGCTTCACCCCGCCCAGCCACATCATGATCGAGGTCGGCGTGGCGCTGGCCGGCCACGGCGGCCATGCCGCGCCGGATGCGGTCAAGGCCGCCAGCGTCGTTGTCGACTTCCTCACTCCGGAGACGGAGACCAGCCACTGGTATTTCTGGGGCATGGCGCGTCGCTTCCAGGTGCACGACGACGCGCTCACCGCCAGCATCCGCGAGGGCCAGGGACACATCTTCGCCGAGGACATGGAGATGCTGCAGTCGCAGCAGCGCAACCTGCTCGCGCACCCGGGACGGGAGTTGCTCAAGCTCAACATCGACGCAGGCGGCGTACAGGCCCGGCGCATGATCGAGCGCATGATCGCCGCCGAGGGCCCCGGTACCGTGTCGTGACCGCGACCCTGCAGGCGCGCGTGCTGGGCCGCGCGCCCGAGGCCGAGGACGTGGTCTCGCTGCGCCTGGCCGCGACGGGCGGCGAGGCGCTGCCGGCGTTCGAGCCCGGTGCGCACGTGGACCTTCACCTGGGCCCGGGCCTGGTGCGCCAGTACTCGCTGTGCAACCTTGCGGGCGAACCCTGGTACGAACTGGGCGTGCTGCTGGATGCGCAATCGCGCGGCGGCTCACGCGCGGCGCACGAGCTGCGCGAAGGCGACGTGTTGCGCATCGGCGTACCGCGCAATTCGTTTCCGCTGGCTGCCGCCGCGAGCCACCATCTGCTGCTTGCCGGCGGAATCGGCATCACCCCACTGCTGGGCATGGCCGCCGCACTGCACCGCGATGGCCGGCACTTCAGCCTCCACGCCTGCGCGCGCAGCGCCGCCCGGCTGCCGTTCCGGGACCGGCTGCGCGACGGCCCATGGGCCTCGCGGGTGCAGATCCACATCGATGGCGATGGCGGGCCCGGCCACTGCCTGGACGATATCGTCGGGCGGGCGCCGCCGGACACCCACGTCTACGTCTGCGGGCCGACCGGCTTCATCGAGGCCGCGCGCCGCGCCAGTGCCGCCGCGGGCCTGGGCGAGGACCGGCTCCACTCCGAGTCGTTTTCCCCGACTGCGGGCGCCGACGCTGCGGACCTGCCGTTCGAGGTTGAACTCAACGGCGGTCGCGTGCTGCAGGTGGCCGCCGGGCAGACCGTGGCGCAGTGCCTGGAGGCGCATGGCGTGTTCGTGCCGCTGTCGTGCGAGCAGGGCATCTGTGGCACCTGCGTCACACCGTTGCGCGGCGGTATTCCCGATCACCGCGACAGCTATCTCACCCCGGACGAACGCGCCTCCAACGCGCTGTTCACCCCCTGCTGTTCGCGCGCGCTGTCGCCGCGGCTGGTCCTGGATCTGGACGGTTGACCAGCGCCACGAGCAATGCGGCAATGCCTCTGTCGCCGCCTGTGCAAGGAGAAAGCGGATGGATCTGCGCCAGATCACGTATTTCGTCCAAGTAGCCGAGCTGGGCAGCTTCACCCGTGCCTCGCTGGTGCTGGACGTGGCGCAGCCAGCGCTCAGCCGCCAGGTGCGGCTGCTGGAGGTCGAACTCGGCCAACCGCTGCTGTTGCGCACCGGCCGCGGGGTGACGCCCACCGAGGCCGGGCGCCTGCTGCTGGAGCGCGGCCGCGGCCTGCTGCACCAGGTCGACAACCTGCGCGACGAACTGGCGCGGCTGGGCGAAGGCACCCGCGGGCGGGTCGCGCTGGGCATGCCGCCGACGCTGTCCAAGGTGCTGACGGTGCCGCTGGTACGCGCAGCCGCGCGCCACCTGCCGGGGGTCACGCTATCGATCAGCGAGGGCCTCAGCTCCGCCACCCTCGAAGCGCTCGGCAGCGGCTCTCTGGACGTGGCCCTGGTCTACGAACCGGTGTCCTGGCCTGGCATCGCCAGCGAGCCGGTGTACGAGGAAGCGCTGCTGCTGGTGTCGCGCGCCAGCGCCGGTGCGCAACCCGACCCGATTGCGCTGAGCGAGGTGGCCAGGCGGCCGCTGGTGATTCCACGCCGGCCCAACACCCTGCGCATGCTGGTCGAGAGCGCACTCGCCCGGCACGGGCTGGCGCCGACCATCGCGATCGAGGTCGACGGCGTCGATGCCATCCTCGGGCTGGTGGCCGACGGCGTGGGCCATGCGTTGCTCAGCGCCAACGCGGTACGTACCGCCGCCGAGCCCGGGCGCTTCCTGGCCCGCCCCATCGTCTCGCCGACGCTGAGCGCGCGCATCCTGCTTGCCACCAGCGCGCAGCGGCCGACCACCCAGGCGCAGCAATCGATGATCACGCTGTTGCGCTCGGGCCTGCCGGCGGCGCTGGATCCGGCGCGCGACGATCGCGACGGTGCGCCGACCTTCTGGCTGTGACGCCGCTGAAGATTCGCCCTGGAAGGGCTTCAGTGGCGAACAGCGAAGGCACGCCACATCCGCGCCCCCGTACCGGACGCAGCCACCACTGCAATTGTCCCGCGCCTGCCTAGTCCAGCTCGGGAAACGGCAGGCCCACGTAGTTCTCGGCGATGGTCCTGCGGCCCGCCTCGCTGCCCAGCAGGTAGGACAGTTCGGCCTCGCGGATGCGGCCGTCGAATGTCGGCGTGTCGGGGAAGTCGTGCAGCAGGCTGGTCATCCACCACGAGAACCGCTGCGACTTCCAGATCCGGTCCAGGCACAGCGGCGAGTAGCGCGCGATGACCGCCGGGTCTCCGGCGCACAGCGCGCGTTCGAGCACCTTCCAGGCCGCGAACACGTCCGAGGCGGCCAGGTTCAGGCCCTTGGCGCCGGTGGGCGGCACGATGTGCGCCGCATCGCCCACCAGCAGCATGCGGCCGTACTGCATCGGCTCGACCACGAAACTGCGCAGCGGAGCGATGCTTTTCTCCAGCGAGGCGCCGGTGACCAGGCGCGCGGCGTGCGCCGGCGGCAGGCGGCGGCGAAGCTCGTCCCAGAAGCGTTGGTCCGACCAGTCCTCGACCTTTTCGGTGAGCGGCACCTGCAGGTAGTAGCGGCTGCGGCTGCGGCTGCGCATGCTCGACAGCGAAAACCCGCGCGCATGGCGTGCGTAGATCAGCTCCTCGTCGACCGGCGGCGTATCGGCCAGCAGGCCCAGCCAGCCGAACGGATACACGCGTTCGTGTTCCGTGATGACCCCGGCCGGGATGCTGCGACGGCTGATGCCGTGGAAGCCGTCGCAGCCGGTGATGTAATCGCACTCGATGCGCTGCTGGCGGCCTTCATGGGTGAAGCTCACCGCCGGGCGGGCGCCATCGATGTCGTGCAGCGCCACGTCCGCGACGCCGTAGTGGATCACCCCGCCCTGTGCCTGGCGCAACTCCATCAGGTCGCGGGTGAGTTCGGTCTGGCCGTAGACCATGACCTGCCTGCCGGTGAGGCCCTTGAGGTCGATGTGGTGCAGCTCGCCGTCCACGCCGATGTGAAAGCCCTCGTGCGGGATGCCTTCGCGATCCATGCGCTCACCGGCGCCGGCCAGGCGCAGCAGGTCGACGGTGCCCTGCTCCAGCACGCCGGCGCGGATGCGCCCCAGCACGTAGTCGGGGGTCTTCCGCTCCAGCACCACCACCTCGACCCCCGAATGCGCCAACAGCTGCGACAGCAGCAGCCCCGAGGGGCCGGCGCCGATCACCACGACCTGGGTCTTCATCTGAACTCCAACGGATCCGGCGCACGTCGCGCCCTGACCGATTCTTGGCGGGCGCGCGACGATGCGGAATGCACGCAGGCGCACATTTGCAGGGACTTTCCGCGCAGCAAGGCCGGACATCCTGGAGCACGGGGCGGGCGTGGCGGGCCGGAACGCCGCCACGATTGTAGTTATACTACATAACGTCTTTCCCGGGCCAACCACGGAGGACCCGAGTGGCCGATGCCAGCCCCCGCACCTGCGACGGCACGTCGATCCCGCTGTTCCCGCTGTATGGCGATAGCGCGCCATGGCCGCTGCCGGACCTGCTGCATTGCGAAACCATTGCTGCGCGCAGCCGCGTGCACGGCTGGGTCATCGCGCCGCACCGGCATTCGGGACTGGCGCAGTTGCTGTGGCTGACGGGCGGACAGGTACGCATCCAGCTGGACGGGCAACAGCACAGGGCGCAGGGTCCGGTGCTGCAGTACGTGCCGCCGCTGTGCGTGCACGGCTTCGTCTTCAGCGACGACGTGCAGGGTCACGTGGTCACGCTCGCCGCACCGCTGCTGGCGCGCCTGGGCGACGAACTGGGTGCAGGCGACCGGCTGCGACATCCCATGCGCATGGTCGCGGGCGAAACGGACGCGACATTGGCCACTGCATTCGCGCAGCTGCACCGCGAATACCTGCATGAGGCCCCGGCCCGCGAGCCGATGATGCATGCCCTGTGTCTGCAGATCCTGGTGCGCATGCTGCGCCACCAGTCCAGCGATGCGCGCCTGCCGTCCGGCCCGCGACCGGTACGCGAGCGGCAGCTGGACCGCTTCCGCGCACTGGTGGAACAGCACTACCGCAAGCACCTGCCGCTTGCGTACTTCGCCCGGCACCTGGGCACCAGCACCGCCAGCCTCAATCGCACCTGCCGCGACCTGGCCGGTGACAGCGCACAGTCGCTGCTGCACCAGCGGCTGGTGCTGGAGGCCAGCCGCCACCTGGCCTATACCGACAAGCCGGTGCAGGTGATCGCCGACGAACTTGGCTTCAGCGATCCGGCCTATTTCAGCCGCTTCTTCAGCCGTGCCATGGGATGTTCCCCACGCGACTACCGGCACCGGAGCGGTGCCCGGACGTCGGCACCGTCCTGAACCCTGGCCTCCACGCCGGGCCATGATCCGTCGGCATACGCAGCGCGCTCCGCGCGGCATCGGCGCAAGCGGTTGCCACGCTCGGCGCGCACTGCACATTCGCGCGCCACTCCCGCGACGCGCTCAGGGGGGGGATCTCAACCCTGCCCGATCCGGCCCGGTCGACGGCGGCTCAGCGCGTCTGCCGGCTGACGGCGTGGATCGCGGCGCGATAGGCGCCGCGGCCCCAGATCATCAGGGCGATGGTGATCAGCAACGAGGCGCCGGCCACGATCGCCAGCGAATAGCCCACCTTGGCAGGATCCTGGAACACCCGGTCGGTGAAGAAGGCGACCATGAACGGACCGCAGATGCCCGACACGATGTTGTTGAGCAGCAGAAAGCTGACCATGGCCTTGCCGCGCAGTTGGCTGGGCATCAGCTGCATCAGCGGGATCGCGCCGATGACATAGCCACTGGTGCCAACCGTCGTGAGCACCAGCAAGATCGAGGCGACGCCGGCATCGGCCACCCAGGGCAGCGCCAGGGTGGGCAGCACGCCCAGACAGGCCGCACCCAGCGACCATCGCAGCGCGCCATCGACCATGCCACGACGCACGGCGAAGTCCACGAACCAGCCGCTGGCCAGCGTCATCAGCACATTGGTCACCAGCGTCGCCTTGCCCAGCCATGCGCCCACGTCGGAAGGACTCATCCCGTGCTGGCGGATCAGGAACGTGGGCCCCCAGGCCAGGACGCTCTGGAAGGCCATCGAGTAGATCGCATAGCCCAGGATCACGCACAGCGTGGCGCGCCGGTATTCGCGGCAGAAATGCCACAGCTGGCGGTAGGACGACTCTGCGTCCTTGCCTTCGCTGGTGACCAGCACGCGCTGTCGCACCGGTTCTTTGAGGGTGAGCAGGCACAGCGGCGCGAGCACGATGCCCGGTAGGCCCACGCATGCCAGCACGAATTGCCAGGGGCGCAGCTGGCCCAGCACAGGCACGTCGACGTACTGCGCAGACCCCACCTGCGCCAGCAACGCGCCACCGATCAGCAGGGCAGCCGCACTGCCGATGGACGAACCCAGCGCGACCATCGCGATGGCCTTGCCCAGATGGCGGCCGTAGAACAGGTCGGTGATCAGCGACTTGGTGGCCGGCTGCAGCGCCGCCTCGCCGGCACCGACCACCGAGCGGCACACGAACAGGAACGCAAAGCTGCGCGACAGGCTGCTGACGGTGGTGGCAAGGCTCCACACCAGCAGCCCGCTGGCGAGGATCACCACGCGCGATCCGCGGTCCACCCGGGCGCCGATGGGCAACCCGGCAATGGCATAGAAGAAGGAGAAGGCCAGCCCCGTCAGGAGGCTGAATTGGATGTCGGTGATGGCCAGATCGCTTTTGATAGGATCCACCAGCAGCGACAGGATCTGGCGGTCCAGCACGGCGATCGACGAAATCAGCATGCAGATCGCGACCGCATACCAGGCGGCGAACGGGATGCGCGGGGCGCCTGCATCGGACGTCGCGCTAGGGGCAGTGGAGCCACTCATCGTTGTGCTCACGCTGAATTGTATACTTGAGCACAAGAATGCATTCGCCCGCAAGCATGCGCAAGTGTGTGCGGGTATACACCCTGTGCGACATCAGTAGAATGGGCGGCTGCCGTGGCCGCCGGCCCGGCGGGGACTTCCTGCATACAGAGACAACCTCGAGGGGACGCATGTTGGCAGCCAACGCTCGCCTGGCCCTGGTTCGCGCGCATTTCGATCGTGAAACGGAAGGCCCGTTGCGTGAGCGCGTCTATCGCGCGCTGCGCGCCGCAATCCTGACGCGCGATCTCATCGGCGGCGACCGGATCACCGAAGTGGAGCTGGCGAGCGCGCTGGACATCAGCCGCACGCCGCTGCGCGAGGCCTTCCGCCTGCTGCAGTCCGGCGGGCTGGTGTCGATCTCCGACCGCCGGGGCATCATCGTGCGCGGGCTGGGGCCGCAGGATTTCCAGGAGATCTACGAGATTCGCGCGCCGCTGGAAGCCATCGTCGCCCGGCGCGCCGCGCTCAACCCGGATCCGGCATTCCGGCGCCAGTTGCGCGACAACATCGAGTTGTGCGAATTCCTGCTCGAACGCGAGCGCTGGCAGGAACTGCGCGACGAGTTCATCAAGTTCCACGCAATCCTGCAGGAATCCAGCGGCAATACCCGGCTGGCGGACCTGCTGGGCGAACTGCTGGAATATTCGATTTCGTCCAACCGGGGCGAGGGGCCGGACCCTGCCCATGCGCCTTCGACCCTGGCCGACCATCGCCGGATCTGGAAGGCGATCGAGGACGGCGATGCCGACGCCGCCGCAACCCACGCGCTGGCGCATGTCCATCACGAAAGCGACGCGGTCCTCGTCGCCCCCGCGAAAGCCAGCGCCCGTACGAAGACAAAAGCCAGGAAGTAACGGCCACATCCCGGCGGCACGCGGCCGCCGGACCCATCCGGCCGCACATCGCGCGCGGCCTGCACGCTTGCTCGCAGCACGCTGCACGCCGTCCGGTTCGCATCGCGGTGCACGGGTCTCCAACCTGTTGACCGGTCGCCGCCTGGCGACGGCATCGCTGCCGCCCCGCGGCCGGACCAATGGCGCGCCGCAAGGACCGCTGGCGCCACCGGCATGGGCGGGTGGCCGGGGAATTGCATCCATGACTCATTGTATGCAAGTATTCACTTGCCCGGTGAGTCGTGACGACGGGCCGCGTCCACTGGTTTTCGCCAAGGACTTCCATGCCTGCCCAATTCCCCGATGTGGCCGCTCCAGGCCCAGCACCTGACGCCAGCACAGCGCGCAGCCAGCTGCGCGACCTCTACTCGCGCCTGGACGTCGCGGCTGCGCAGGCTCACTCCAGCGGGCTGCCGGTGGTGGGCGTGCTGGGCAATACGGTGCCGGTCGAACTGATTCGCGCCGCCGGCGGCTTCCCGCTCACGCTGACCGGGCGCGCGGGTCCCACGCCCGAAGGTGACCGCTGGATGGAGCCGTTCTTCGAGCCGGAAGTGCGCGCGGTGTTCGACGGGCTGCTGACCGGGCGCTTCGGGCCGCTGGCCCTGTGCGTGATCCCGCGCACCTCCGACCAGTACTTCAAACTGTTCCTGTACCTAACCGAAGTGCAGCGCATCGGCCACGGCGCGCAGGTGCCGCCGCTGCACCTGTACGACCTCCTGCACACCCGCACCCAGCGCAGTCGCAGCTACGGCATCGAGCGCACGCGCGAACTGCTGGCGCGACTGGCGCAGTGCGCCGGACGCCCGATCACCGACGACGACCTGGGGCAAGCCATTGTCGAATCCAACCGTCGCCACGTCGCCCGCGGCGCGCTGCTGGCGCGGCGCGGGAATTCCCCGGCGCTCGAGTCGGGCACCGATGCGCTGATGCTGCTGGGCGCGGGTCGTTTCATGCTGCCCGACCACTACAGCGCGCGCCTGCTCGACGCGCTCGCCGACGGCGGCCGGGAATGCCCTGGCCCGCGCCTGCTGGTCCGGGGCTTCCCGCTCAATCACACGGGGCTGCACGCGGCGGTGGAAGCGGCCGGCGGCGTGGTCGTGGCCGAGGATGATCCCTGGGGTTCGCGCAGCACCGGCCATCCGATCGACCAGGACGGCGATGCGCTGCTTGCCATCTTCGACAAGTACTTCCGCGACGAACCCAGCGCGCGGGTACATCCCGACAGCCTGCGCCGCCAGTGGTACACACAGCGCCTGGCCACCGGCGACATCGACGGCGTGATCGTCTATGCGCCCGACTTCGATGACCTGGCCGGCTGGGACGTCCCGGGCGACCTGGCCGTGGCCCGTGAACTGGGCGTGCCGGCCACTGTGCTCAGGGGCGACGCGGAGCGGATCACCGACAAGGGCAGCAGCCAGATCGCAGTATTCGTCCAGGGATTAGGCCATGACTGAGCCAGCCAAGCCGATCGACAAGCAGCTCGACGCCAGCCGCGCGGCGGCCGCGCACCAGAAGCAGTGGTTCGCGCAGCTCAGGCAGGACGTGTTCGAGGACGGCGCGCCCTACGTGATCGCCAACGTCGATACGCCCGCCGACGTGTTCCAGTCGATGGACGTGCCGGTGGTGCCCAACCAGTGGTGGTCGGCGGTCGTCGCCTCGCGCGGCATGGCCGACTTCTACTTCGACGGCCTCAAGGCGCTGGGCTACGAGGGCAAGCTGTGCCGCTACTGTTCCACCGGCCTGGCGTCCACCCTGGTCGACGCCGGCGACCGTGCGCCATGGGGCGGCCTGCCGCGCCCGGCGATGCTGGTCACGCGCCTGGCCTGCGACTGCATGCAGCGGGTGTTCTCGCTGTGGGCCAAGGCCTTCGACGCGCCCCTGTTCCTGTTCGATTCCACCGGCGCCAGCGACTTCCAGCTGCGCTGGTGGAGCGACTGCCGCGCCAACTGGGAGTCCTTCCACCAGACCCACCGGCTCGACCACATGACCGCCCAGTTGCACGACATGATCGCGCTGGGCGAGGAAGCCACGGGCCGCGCGTTCGACACCGGCCGCCTGCGCAGCGTGCTGGAGCTGACCAACGCGCAGCAGGAGTACTACGACCAGATCCGCACCCTGGTGGCCACCGCGCCGCAAAGCCCGATCCGGATCATGGAAGCGCAGGGCACATCGATGCTGGCGCAGTGGCATCGCGGCACCGCATGGGCGGTGGATCATGCCCGCGCCTTCCGCGATGAAGTGGCCGATCGGGTGCAGCGTGGCATTGCCGCCTGCCCGGACGAGCGGCTGCGCCTGATGTGGGTGGGTGCCGGCCTCTGGCACAAGGGCGGCTTCTACCAGCGCTGGGAACAATCGCACGGCGCGGTCTTCACCTGGGCCGAGTACCCGGCCTTCGGCGCCGATGCCTACCTGCGCTACGGGCTGGAGGATCCGGTCCGGGCGCTGGCCTCGCGCTATGTCGCGATCCGCGAATGGCTGCACGACCCGCCCTGGGCCGGCGCCTGGTACGCGGAGGAGGCGCGCCGCAACCGCATTCACGGCGCCGTGGTGCTGGTGCCGACCAACTCGCGCCCCTCTTCCACCGGCTCGCTGTTCATCGCCCACGCACTCGAAAGCGCAGGCATTCCGACGCTGATGCTGTGGGCGGACATGGTGGATCCCGCGAGCTGGGACGACCGCAGCATCGACGCGCAGATGCTGGATTTCCTCGAGCGCCGCGTGGCGCCCAAGGCCCGATGAGTCATCCCCTTCCCACCGCCGGCGCTGCTCTGCGCGACGGCCCACATGACCAGGATCGATCCATGACCCACTCCCTCGTCGACCCCTTCGCCCAGGGCCCGCTGGCAGGCGTGATCGTCATCGACATCTCGCAAATGCTCGCCGCGCCCTATGCCGCGATGCTGCTCGCCGATTTCGGCGCCACCGTCATCAAGGTCGAGCCTCCGCACGGAGACGCCTCCCGCCGCGCCGGCTACAACGTGGAGGGCACCTCGGTGTGGTGGCGCCACCTGGGCCGCAACAAGCACGCCGTCACCGCCAACCTCAAGGATCCACGCGGTCAGGCGCTGGTCCGGCGCCTGGTCGACCAGGCCGACGTGCTGGTCGACAACATGCGGCCTGGCAAGCTTGAGAAGGTCGGCCTGTGCCCGAAGGAACTGCACACCACCAACCCGGGCCTGGTGGTGCTGCGCGTCTCCGGCTGGGGTCAGGACGGTCCGTATCGCGACCTCCCGGCATTCGGTTCCCAGGCAGAAGCGCTGAGCGGCCTCGCCTATTCCAACGGCGAACCGGGCGGCAAGCCCATCCTTCCCGGCGTGCCGCTGGCCGACGCCGCTGCCGGGCAGATGGGGGCGTTCTCGGTGCTGATGGCCCTCTACCAGCGCGACCGGGATCCGGAACGCCGCGGCCAGGTGCTGGACGTGACCCTGATGGAGTCCATCTTCGGCATGCTCGGGCCCTGGGGCACGGCCTACCATGAACTCGGACACATCCCCCAGCCGCTGGGCGGACGCTCCCCGGCCGCCGTGCCGCGCAACGTGTACCTGGCCGCGGACGGAACCTGGGTCTCGATCTCCTGCGCCACCGACGAGATCGCGTTCCGCGCGTTCCGTGCAATCGGTCGCGAGGACATGACCACCGATCCGCGCTATGCCTCGCACGCCAGCCGGACCGGACAGATCAACGAGATCGACGCCCTTGTCGGCGAATGGATCGCTCGCCACGACAGCCGCGACGCCGTGCGCATCTTCAACGAACACGGGGTTCCGGTCGCGCCGATCTACAACATCAAGGATGTGGTCGAGGATCCGCATATGCAGGCCCGCGGCCTGATGACCGAAGCGATCGCGGAGGATCTGGGGCGCAACATCAGGATCCAGGCCGCCGCTCCCCGACTGAGCCGCACTCCCGGCGAAGTGCGCTGGACCGGGCGTGGCATCGGCGCCGACAACGAGGCCCTGTACTGCGGGCGCCTGGGGCTCTCCGCGCAGGAGTTGGAGCTGCTCAAGGAGGAAGGCGCGGTCTGAGCATCTATATTGACCGGGCAGTCACTTGCCGGTCGGATTGATGTATGCAAGTATCCATAGCAACATTCCTCATCGCATGAACCGGCTACCGGCCCGCGACGGCGGACCCGGTTGGCACCTGGCTCACCGGAGCACGGAACCGATGTCGCACCAAGCGCGGAACGGAAGTCATCGCCCCGGCCTGACCGTGATCGGGCTGCTGGCCCTGTGCCTCGTGCACGGCGGATGTGCGGCGCCGCCGCAGGCATCCGATGCGCCGACGGACGTGGCGCAGTGGCGCGCACCGGGCCAAGCCTGGCACCTGGCCGAGGACACCCGCTGGACCAACCCGGCCGGCGCCCACGAGATGTATCTGCAGGGCGGCGGTATCGACGCTGGCCAGCATCCGTTCTTCGTCCCCGGTCCCGGTAACGGCCGTGCCTGTGTGACCTGCCATCAGCCCACCGACGCGATGAGCCTGTCGGCGGACAGTGCGCGTGCGCGCTGGGAAGCCACCCGCGGTACCGATCCCCTGTTCGCCGTATTCGACGGCGCCAACTGCCCTTCGGCCAGTCCGGGCCAGCGCGCGTCGCACAGCCTGCTGCTGGAGCGCGGTCTGTTCCGCACCCCCATGCCGTGGCCACCGCGCGCGCGCGACGGTCGCCAGATCGAGCCCGAGTTCGACATCGAGGTGGTGCACGATCCCGCCGGCTGCAACCTGGACCCCATCTACGGCCTGCATTCGCCGACACCGACCGTTTCGGTGTTCCGCCGCCCGCGGGTGGCGGCCAACTTGCGCTACATCACCCGCCCGGGTTCGCCGATCAACCTCAAGAACGGCCATGCCATGGACACCGACCCGGACACCGGCCTCCCGGTCACCATGAACCTGATGGCGGACGCGCGGCATCCGACGGTGAAGCTGCAGGCCATCGACGCATCGCTGACCCACCACCAGAGCCCGCACGCGCCCGCCGGGGAGGCCCTGGAACAGATCCTGGACTTCCTGGCCCGGGTCCATGTCGCGCAGGCTGAGGACCATGTCGCCGGCGACCTCACCGCCGGTGGCAGCTCGCCCATTTTCGGCGCCCGCGCCATGGCCGACGCCCAGGTCGGCGTGCTGGGCGACAACCTCGACCGCCCGGTGTTCGGTCCGCTGGAGCAGTGGGGCGACGACGCGCATCGCGCCTCCGTGGCGCGCGGACACGAACTCTTCATGCTGCGCCCGTTCTGGATCCGGGACGTGACCTATCTCAACAGCATCGGCTTGGGCAATCCGGTCAAGCGCACCTGCACGACCTGCCACAACCACACCATGACCGGGATGGACCTGGCGCCGGGCTGGATGGACATCGGCGTGGCCAACCAGCCCTGGGCCGATCCCAACGACGATCTGCCGCTGTTCCGCCTGACCTGCCGCGCCGACGCCAATCCGCACCCCTACCTGGGTCGCAGCGTGCTGACCAGCGACCCCGGGCGCGCCCTGGTGACCGGTCGCTGCGTGGACATCGGTTCGATCAACATCCAGCAGATGCGAGGACTGGCCGCACGCGCGCCGTACTTTTCCAACGGCTCGGCGCGCACCGTCGAGGACGTGGTGCGCTTTTATGACCGGCGCTTCGAGATCGGCCTGAGCGAAGCCGATGTCGAGGACATGGCCAACTTCCTGCGCACCCTGTGAGGTCCCGGCCATGACGCGCACGCTCCCCTCGATTGCACTTGCCGCACTGCTGCTTGCCGGTGCGGCCCCGGCCGCGCAGCCGGGGCCCGGAGAGCACCTGGCCTTCGTCGCCTGCCCCATCGTGCGCGACACCGCGCATCCATGCTGGCTGGCCGAGTACCAGGGCGAGCTGTACTACCTCGGCCCGCAGGGCGGCTCCTCCTCGCCCTTCATCGCCCCCCAGCTGCGCCACCGCGCACTGGTGGAAGGTCGCCTGACCGATGCGCCGCGCATCTGCGGCGGACGCGTGCTGGAGGACGTCACCGCCTCGGTGCTGCCCGAGGTGGATGATCGCTGCAACACCATCCTGCCCGCCGACGACCACCCCGATCCTCCGACCGTCGAGCGAGGCCCGGCACCGACCCACCGCGACAACACGCGCCTGCGTCGGCGTCCTCCGATCGAGGATCTGCCGCAGCCATTCGTCGAACGCGATTACCAGGTCCAGTTCACCTTCGACGTGGAGGAAGCCTTCATCGGCAATCCGTCCCACACCGGCGTGCGCCCGATCCAGGCCGCCGCACGCCATGCGCTGGCGTTGGGCGATGCTGCGCGCGTGCGCATCACCGGGCACCGCGCGCGGGTGCGCCTGAGCGACGGCAGCGACCTGTTCGAACGTGCCGACATCGCCCAGCGGCGCGCGCGCTACCTGGTCCAAACCCTGCACGGGCTCGGTGTTCCCGCACAACTCATCGAGGTCCTCCCGTCCGCGCCCGTGGTGGGCGACCGGCCGACCGATCGTCGGGCGGTCATCCAGGTATCACCCGCCAGCCCATAGGCGGGCGGCGTACCCGGCCCGGACAGCTGCGCCGCCGCTGCGTTGTCGCGCGGACGCGCATACCCCGCGCGTACCGACGCCATTCCATCCAGGGCTGCACCGGCGCCGTATCCGGCCGGTCCGGTCCGGTCCGGTCCCCATCAAGGAGCTTGCACGCATGACTGCCCCCCACCCCTCCTGGCTGCTTGTCGTGGCCGCTGGCCTGGCCGCGACCGCCTTTGCGGGCCAGGGCGGTCCCGCGCTGGCCGCAACGCCGACGGCCACGCCGACGCAGGCCGATGACGCAACGCCGCGACGGGTGTCCGCGCCTGGTCGCTACCAGGGCTATTCCGAGCCGGTGTTTGACGGCTCCGAGCGCAGCTCGTTCCATATCCAGGTGCGTGATGGAACCCGCTTGGCGGTGGACCTGTTCCGTCCCACCCGCGACGGCCGCGCGAGTGCCGAGCCCCTGCCCGTGATCTGGATGCACACGCCGTACAACCGCCGCAACTACCGCCGGGGGCCGACCATCGACCATTACACCGGCTACGCCGCGCAGCTGCTGCCCTACGGCTACAACGTCGCGGTGGTCGACTACCGCGGCGTCAACGCCTCGTTCGGCCAGAATCACGCACGCACCCGCGGGCAGTGGCTTGAGCATGCGCGCTGGGACGCCTACGACGTCACCGAATGGCTCGCGCGCCAGCCATGGAGCACTGGCCGCATCGGCATGTGGGGCTGTTCGGCCACCGGCACGAGCCAACTGCAGGCCGCGACCACCCGGCCGCCTTCGCTCAAGGCCATCATGCCGCTCAGCATCGAGTTCGACTCGATGCCGCTGGGCGGAATCGTCGACCCGGTGCAGTTGCCGCAGCCGGGGCAGACGCCCGACCTGGACGTGAATCCGGCGCCGGTGGACGGCGCCAACGGCGACGCGCTGCTGGCTCAGGCCCTGAGCGAGCACCGCCACAACATCCTCTCGGTTGGCGACGTGCCGTTCCGCGACAGCGTATCGCCCACCCTGGGCGTGCAATGGTGGCTGCAGGGCAGCCCGGTGTCCTACCTGGACGCCCTGCGCGCATCAGGCATCGGCATCTACGTCAGCAACGCCTGGGAAGAGGCCGGCGCCCGACGCGGCGGCTTCGACCTGTTCAACAACGTCCCCAACGTCAAGGCCATCGCCACCTTCGGTGCCCACTGCCGCTGGGATGATGTGAAGCAGGCATCGGGCTTCGACATCGTCGTCGAGGAACTGCGGTTCTTCGACCACTGGCTCAAGGGCATCGACAACGGGGTGATGGACGAGCCCGGCTTCACCTACTACACCTATCACGCCCCCGGCGATGGCTGGCGCCAGTCCCGCAGCTGGCCACCGGCCGGCAGCGTGAATACCGCCTTCCACGTCGGCAGCGGCAGCCTGCAGCCGGACTTCGGAACGCCCGGCGAAGATGTCGTGCTGACCGGGCCGCGGCCGAGCACCAACTCGGTCACCACACAGGTGCATCCGGCCAACGCCGGCATCAGCTATCTCGGCCCGCAGCTGGAAGGCGACGTCGAGCTGAGCGGGCACCCGGTGATGCGCCTGTGGCTGGCCACCGAACTCGAAGACGTCGACGTGCTTGCGCGACTCGACGACATCGCCCCGGACGGGACCGTGGCCAGCGCATCGCACTACATGCTCGGGCAGCTGCGCGCCACGCACCGCGCCCTTGCACAGGCGCCATACGACACCGGCAGCCGTCCATACCAATCGCACCGCAGCGGCGACGTGCTGCAGGTCGAGCCCGGCCAACCGATGGAACTGGTGTTCGAGCTGCTGCCGATGTCCTACGTGTTCCGCGCCGGGCACCGCATGCGCATGAACCTGAGCTTTGCCCGGCCCCACTCCCATCCGCAGGAGCCTGGCACGGTGCGGATACTGCGTACCGCGCAACATCCCTCGGTCGTCCTGCTGCCGGTCGTCGGCGTCGAGTAGGCACGGCGACTCTCCGGAGCCAGGTGCGCCGGCGCCGCTCGATCATGCGCCGGCAGCCGCCTGCCATCCTCGCCGCGCCGCCACGGCAGCGCGGTCTCCGCCAACCGCCGGCTACTGTTCCTTCATCGCGTCTTCGATCGATGCGATCAGGCATTCCTGGGCCACGGCCAACACCCGGTCAACGCCCTGCACACCGATCACGAACGGGTGCGGCGCATCGCTGCGCCTTGTCGCAAGCCGGGGCAGCCGCACACTGGTCAGATCATTGGCCGGATGGTTGCTGAGGAACACGTCCGCACGCGCATCGAGCCCGATCGTGCGCATCTTCAGCGTGGACTGCAGGAATTCCTCCATCCGCGCCAGCCCCCCCATCGCACCGGATCCGCCGCGATAGAAGGCGACATGCTCCGCTTCCCCATCCCTGAGCGGGAAGGTGGCCGACAGGGTGCCTGGCGTATGGCCCGGGGTCAGGTGGAAGCTGATGGTGGTGTCTCCCAGGCTCAGGGTCTGCCCATCGTCCAGGAACAGCACCCGCTCCGGCTTCCGCGCCGCGGCGAGCTCGGGCGGCACGACCAGTTCCTGCATGTGCTGGTAGTCGAGCTTCGACATGTAGATGTCCGCGCCCGAGAGTTCCTGGAGATACGGAGCACCGCCATAGTGGTCGGCGTGGCCATGCATGATGACGATCTTCCTAATCTGCAGGGGATCCAGGCCCTGTGACCTGAGGCCCCGGACGATGTACCGCTCGGCTTCATCGTCGCTCGCCAGCGGATCGAAGATGACGATCCCGTCGCTGGTCAGCAGCGCCCACGCGTTCCACTTGTTCGGGTTGGTCCCGAAACCGAGGAAAACCAGATTGTCGAATATCCGCGAGTCGGCGTATTCCACCGGGCTCGGCGGCGGGGTGTACTTGCGCCGGTAACAGAACTTCATCGCCGACTCGGCGAACTCGTTCCCGGCGATCCGCATCGCGATGGCGCGATGGGGATTGTCCTCCGCCCGTGCGTGGAGCGCAGCGGAGGCAAGCAGCACCATCGCACCGCAACCCAGGACCGCACGGCGCCAATCGATTGCATCCAACCAGGCCATCACCCTCTCCTCTTCACGACTGTTTCCCCATTCGCGCGGATCCGGGAACGCGCGCCCCGAAACAAAACACGGCAACCAGGCGACTGCGTTGAAGCGGTCGACCTGGCTGCCGTGCACCACCAGCCTTGCAAGGCGCGGCGAAGCGACTACCAGTTCTTCGCCACGCCGATCGTGAAGATCCGCCCCAGCGCACTTGCCTTCTCGCCGTCGTAGCCACCGGGCGTGTCGACGAAGTTGGGCGAGCGGTCGAGCAGGTTCTGCACGTCCAGGCTGAGGGTCAGCCCATCGGTGACCCAACCCTTTCCGTAATCGAACTGGTAGCCGAGGTAGAAGTCAGCGGTACTCCACGAGCCAACCTTGTCCTGGCGGCTGGAAGTGGTATTGCGATAGCCGCCGATGTGGGTGAACGACAGCCGCGTGTTCCAGTTCTGGTCGAACCAGCCGATGTTGCCGCGGAAGGACAGGTCGACGGGGTAGTTGATCGTATTGAGTACGTCGGTCGCATCCGCGCCAGCAGCGACCAGCGTTTCATACTCGTTGTAGTAGGTGGCGTTCGCATTCAGGCGCAGGTTGCCGCGGCCGAGTTCGAACACGTGGCCGGCCGACAGATCGATGCCGCTCGCCCGGGTGATGGCCAGGTTCTGCCTTCTCGCGTCGAGGATGAACTCCGTGGTCGCCGGGTTGATTGCTCCCGACAACCGGTAGGCAGCCATCAGGCTGTTGACCTGGTCAAGCGTCGGGTTGCGGATGATGTGGTCCGCGTACACCGGCTCCCGGATCAGGACGTCGTTCACCGTGAACAGATCGACCACCTGCCCCGAGTAGTCCACCGACCAGTAGGTTGCGTTGAGGAAAAGGCCCGGAATGGATTCGGGTTTCCAGTCGATGCCGGCCGTCCAGGTCTTCGCCATTTCCGGACCGAGACCGGGGTTTCCACCGGCGAGGATGACGCCCAGCGACTGGCCGGAAGGCGCGGTGGGATCGATCCGGGTGCGCTGGTAGAGCACGTTGTTGGACGCATCCAGCTCCGACAGGCTCGGCGCGCGGAACGATTCACCGTAGGTGGCCCGCAGGGCGACCGCCCTGGTCGGCGCGTAGGTGATGCCGACCTTCGGGTTCGTGGTGGATCCGAAGTCGCTGTAACGGTCGTAGCGCATGGCCAGCGACAGGTCGAGGCGGTGGATACCCGCGCGCTCGTTCTGCGCGCCCACGAATGGCAGATAGGCCTCCGCGTAGGCGCTGCTCACGTCGCGCCCGACGGTCGCCTCGCGCAGCTCCTCGGGGCTACCCGGCCGGAAGGTCAGCGTCGCCGTGTACAGCTCGTCCTCCCTGTGCTCGACGCCCACGGCGATCCGTGCATTGCCGCCCCACATTTCGAACAGGCTTCCGTCGGCCTGGGCCTCGAACATGCGCATCGTCGAAGAGGGCGGCTGGTAGGTACTGCCACGCAGGAAGTCATACACCGACTGCGGGCTGTTGGCGCCAGACCCGAACGGATTGAGCGCAAGCGATGGGTCGGTTGTGGATGTCGCGACCGCGAGATTGGCGGCGTTGACGATGTTGCGCGCGTCGTTGACGTCCAGCGAGTTGCCGTAGACGTAGTTGAACGCGCCGTTCCAGTCGCCCCAGAGCTGTGCATCGAGGCCGACGGTCCACTGCCGCACGCGCGCCTGTCCCTGGGACTGCGCGAGCCCGAACTCCTCGGCCGGCATCATGTAGTTGACGCTGACCGAGCTCGCGCCGGGGACCGGGCTGATGAAGTAGGGGTTGGTGTTGCGGAGCGCGATCGAGGCGGTCCTTCCGCCCGAGACCTGCTTGAACTCACGCTTCGAGTACAGGTTCTCGACCCTGAGCCTGAGCCGCTCGCCCAGGTCCTGCGAGGCCTTGATGTAGATGCTGTGGCGTTCCTGCCGCGGAAGCAGCCAGGCGGATTCGAGCGAATCGCACAGGTTGCCGGTGCCGGTGCCGGTGCCGGCGACGAGGGACGCAGGATCGATGCCGACGCCGTTGCCCGGCGGCAACGCATAGGTTTGCCCGCCAACCACGAGCGTTCCCGGGTTGCACTGGTTGGCGCGGTAGTCCATTCCGCCGAAGGGGGTCAGGTCCTGGCGGTAGAACGACCGGTCGGACGCTTCCAGCTCGCTGCGCTCCGTGTGCTCGAACGCGACCATCACATTTCCCGAATCCCAGGAAAAGCCGGACACGTGCCCGAACTGGAAGCGGTCCAGGCCGTCGCCCGCGCCATAGCGGATCCGGGTCTCGTGCCCCTCGAACTGCTCGCGTGTGATGAGGTTGACCACGCCGGCGATGGCGTCCGACCCATACAGCGCCGACGCGCCGTCGGCCAGGACCTCGATGCGCTCCAACGCAAGCGTGGGGATGATCGACGGGTCCATGTACTGGCCCTGCGTGCCGCTGGGCACCACGCGGCGCCCGTTGATCAGCGGCAGCGTCGTGCTTCCGCCGATGCCGCGCAGGTTGATCCCGCTGGCATTGGTGCTGTTGAGCTGCGCGTTCTGGCTGCCCTTGTGCGATTCGTCCGTGCCCAGATTGATGACCTGCGGGATCTCACGCAGGATGTCCGTGGTCGTCACCGACGAGGACATCTCGATCTGTTCCCGGTCAAAACCGATGACGTGGGACCCGACGGTTTCGGCACCGCGGATCCTCGAACCGGTCACGGACACCGTGTCCAGCGAAACCGGGTCATCTCCGGCGCCCTGCTCCTGGGCGTAGGCCGCGCTCGATGCAGCTGCCGCAATCACGCCAAGCAGCAGGCATCTGCCGATCGATATCGACAATGTATTCGTTCTGATGTCGCAGGCCGTGCGCATAGGTCGAAGTCCTCCCAATAGGTTGTTTTGAATCTCTTGTTTCTGGTTGCCTGCCCGAAGATCGGCTTCGTACCCATGGCGTCAGGCGTGTTGGCGATTTGTCCCCGTCCCTTGGCGTGCAGCTTCCCGTCGTCCCATGCAGTGCGCGGGGCTGCCGCGTGCGGCCGGCTGCCCGCTCCGCCCGGAGACCGCGGGGGCGGATTCATCCCGAACTTGAGGTTCCGGCCCTGGCCGGGGTCCAATCCTTCATGCGCTGCATGTGTCCCGATGCACATGAATACTTGCATACAAGAATTCCGATTCGCAAGCTGCATCGCACCATCAAGTGGGCGGCCAGCGCGGCTGTTCTGCGACATCGGAGGGGGGCCGGCACACGGCGCGGACATGAAAACGGCGGCGCGAACGACAGGAAGATGTCGCCGCCTCGACGCGGACGTCGGGCTGTTCATGTTGGGCTGTTCGTGTCTGGCGGCCTGTGCGCCGCGAAAGCGCGCAAGGCGACCCGGCGCGGCTTCGCCACCCCGTCGTACCTGATGGGACAGCGGGCTCACATCGAAACGCAGAGTCGGCGCTGTCCGAGAAATGCGCTGGCCGCGACGCGGTCTCAAGCGCCCACCGATCACCGCCCGGGCGTATGCCGGGCAATCGCCCGGATTCGGGCGGACTGCTTGCCGCCCGCTCCCCGCGCCGGACGCGGCGCGGGGGTGGCACGCCCTGGTCAGGGCTTGTGGTACGGCTCGCCGGTGACCGGGTGCACGAAGTGCGGCTTCGGGCTGAGGCCGTAGTTGGGGAACTGGTGACAGCCTTCGTTGGTGTACCAGTCCGGGCCGTCCGGATCGCCGGGGTAGAACTCCGGCACCGGGCCCGGTTCGGGCAGGGGCATGTCCAGGTAGCTGGTCAGGTAGGGCACGCTGTAGCGCGTGCACTCGACCAGGCGCCGGTACAGCCACTGCCCGTCGACCTTCACCAGCTGGCCTTCATAGGCGCCCAGCGAGTAGGTCTGGTTGACGCCGTGCACCGCCTGCTGGGTCCAGTCCTTGAAACGGATCTTCGCCGACTGGCCGTCATCGGCCACGGTGATCGTGTGCTGGAGCAGGATGCGGTCGTTGAGCACGCCATGCTGCGGGCCCTGCACCCGGGGCGGCGCGCCTTCGGGCCGGTAGCGTGCGCTGGCAAGCAGCCGCCCGATGGAATCCCTGCCCCGGTAGCGGCCGTTGAAGATGTGGTACTCGGCATCATCGGTGAACACGCGCAGCGTCTGGTCATCAAGGAACTTGTCGCGGTAGTAGCCGAAGGCGTAGGTCAGGCGCTTGATGGCCGCCACGTCCTCGGCCCGCACGACCTCGTGCTCGAGCTTGTCCAGTTGTCCGGTGGTCGGTACGGATGCGGTGGCCGTGGCAGCGGCCGAAGCCAGGACGATTGCCGCGACCGTGCAGATGGTCTTGATACCCATGGAACAGTGCCTCCCGGTCGGGTTCAATAGTTTTTCCAGAGCACTTCCTCGCCCGTCACCGGGTTGGGGAAGTTGAACGGAAGCAGGACGGAATGGATCATCACCTGGTTCTTGGCGAAGTAGCAGCCGAAGTCGTCAGGCTCGAACGCGTAGTCGGGACCACGCCAGTTTTCCGGACGCGGCTCGACGGTCGAGGCGTAGTCCTCGACCAGGCGCTCCTGACTCTTCCACCAGTCTTCTGGCATGTCCTCCGGCGCACCAAGCACACCGGCCTTGGGCAGGTTGGCCATGCCGGTGGCGATGGCGCCTTCGGCGACGATGCACACCTGGAAATGGCTCATCTTCCACAAGCCTTCGTGCCTGGTGTACTCGATGTCGTACCAGATCGAATGATCCGATCCTTCCTTGCTCAGGCTCGAGAACGGAATGCTGCGGGGCCGGTGCGAGAAGAAGCGGTCGGCGGACGTGCGGATGTAGGCCTTGACGTGGTTGAGGTCGTCAGACACGGTCAGCACCGGCTGCGCCATCTTGTGGTCGATGAAAGCGCCCTGGACCGGCCAGTCGGCATAGCCGGTGAACGCGCCCCAGTGGCCGACCCAGAGCCGTTGCGCGCCGTCCAGCCCCTTCCATGCGCCGTACTTGTAGAGGAACGTACCGTCGGGATGGGCCAGTTCGGACTGCGCCGACTTCAGCAGATGGTCCTGCTGGAAACCGTAGACGTGGTGGAAGCGGACGATCTCGTCCTCCACGTTGACCTTGCCGATGCGGTTGAGCGCCTGCTCGTAGGTCATCTCCTGCGCGTGGGCGGCGGTGCAGGCCAGCACCGCCGCGATCGCCAGGACCGTGGCGCGAAGTGCCGGCGTGGAAATGCGGCTGGTTCCGCCCCGGGCGGCGTTGTGGTTGTGGTTGTGGTGGCTGCGCATCACGATCCTCCCACCGGATGTTGGAAGTGGAAGTCCTCGGTCCCCACGTCGGGATAGCGGTCCTTGCACTCCTCCGCCGCGGAGGCCTGGCGCGAAGGCGCGATGCCGGCCGGCTTGGCGGGCATCCACTCCGGGTTCGCGCTCCACCTGACGTCCTGCCAGCCTTCGGTATAGCCGGCCGACCAGGGGCTGCAGAACTTCATGCTGCTGATCTTCCACACGCCGTCCTCCTTCACGTATTCGTTCTCGAACACGCCGGCGATCCACAGCTCCTTCTCGCGGTAGTACGCCATCTTGGCCAGGGTCCGGTAGCGCGACCTGGCGCTGAGGTTGTCCTCCGACACGGTGACGATCTCCTGCCACTGCGGCAGTTCGAACAGGCGACCGGGCACGGGGCCGAAGGTGCCGTTGCTGAAGGTGGCGCCGAAGTAGTCGACCCACATGCGGTTGATCGCCTCCTTGCCCTCCCACACCTCATGGATCCACTGCACCTTGCCGTCGTCGGTGAACAGCGTCGGCAGCTCCTTGAAGAGCATGCGGTCCTGGTAGTAGCCCGAGATGTACTGCAGGCGTTCGACCGCCTTGACCGCTTCCAGGCGCTCGATGCGGTGCTGCAGCTCGGACCAGCGCTGGCTGCGCTCGGCGGCACTCTCACGTCGCGGCTGGGCGGCCCATGCCGTGGCCGCGCCCGCAGCGAGCACGAGTGCGACGGCCGCTGCGACGGTACGCGTAGTCTTCGTTGTCACTGTGTTTCCTCGCTTGGCTTCGATCGGTTGGGGTCGGGGACGCACGGTCGTGTCCGCCCCCGAGCCGGGGAGTGCGCACCGGAGCTCTGATTCCCGGACCGGTGGCGGTACCCGGGACGGCCTGGTCGGCCACGTCCCGGGACGACGGTCACCACTTCTTGCTCACCTGCAGGGTCACGTAGCGACCAAGGGCGCTGGCGACCTGCGGGTCGAACAGGATGTTGCTGTTGAGCGCGAACGGCGGATCCTCATCCAACAGGTTCTGCATGCTGAGGTTCAGGGTGGCGCCGCCCAGCAATCCCTCCAGCGCCGGGGTGTAGCTGAAGCTGGCGTCGAAGGTGTTGTAGGCATCGATATCGCGGTATTCCACCGGCACGTTGAGCGTGTTGGTGTAGCTGTTGCGGTAGTTGTAGAACAGGTGCGCCGACCATGCATCGCGGCTCAGTCCCACCTGCACGCGGCCGCTCAGGCGCAACGGGCTGTAGATCTCGTTGAGCGTGTCGCGAAGCTCGCCCGTGGCCACCGGCGAGTTTTCCCAGCTCAGCGCGTAGTTGGCCGTCAGGCCGAGCAGCCAGTTGCCCCAGTCGTTCTGCAGCCGCTGGTAGACGCTGATGTCGAAACCGTCGGTCAGCAGGCGGCCGGAGTTGGAGCGGCGTGCGTCGTTGACCGCCGCCACCTGGTTGACCGGGCCGATCGCCCCGGTGAACGCCGGAGTCGATCCGTTGATCAGTGAAGAGACGTAGGCGTCGTAGCCGGCCTGGCTGCTGGTGTCGAAACCGTTGAAGTTGCCGTTGCTGGCGGCACGCTCCGGGAAGTACAGCGGGTTCAATGCCAGGAAGGGATCGTACAGGCGCTCGACGTGGGTGATCGCGCCGACCGATCCCATGTCCGAGGACGGGGTGCCGATGCGGTTGCGATAGTCGATGTTGTAGTAGCTCACCGAAGCTTCGAAGCCGGGCAGGCCGGCCGGATGCAGATCGAAGCCCGCGGTCCAGGTCTTGGCCGTCTCCGGCTGGAGCCCGAGCCGCCCGCCCTGCGTGCCGATGACGTACAGCTGCTGGTCGGCCGGCACCGAGGTGACGCCCAGTTCCGCGGCGCTGTGCACGCCGCCGCCGGGACGACCCGCGGCCACGTTCGCCGTCGCCATCGGCGAGGCGTCGGCCAGGGTGGGGGCGCGGAAGGACTCGCCGTAGGACGAGCGCAGGGTGAGGCTGTCGCCGGTCTTCCAGGTCAGGCCCACCTTGGGATTGGTGGTCGAGCCGAAATCGGAGTAGCGGTCGTAGCGGCCGGCGATGCTCAGTTCCAGCGAACGCGCCCAGGCCAGCTCCTGGTGTTCGCCCACCAGCGGCACGTAGAACTCGGCGTAGGCCGACTTCACGTCGCGGCTTCCGCTCCAGTCCGCGGTCTGGAACGAGATGTTCCTCGGCGAGGTGTAGACGAGGCCGGTCTGGGTGTCGTTGTAGCCGGACATACGATCGCTGCGATAGGCGATGCCGGCGGCCATGCGCACCTCGCCTCCGCCGATCTCGAACAGCGGGCCATCGGCCCCCACCTGCACGTCGACCATGTCGTACTGGCTGCCGATGTACTGTGCGCCGCGGATGAAGTCGGCCGTCGCCGGGTCGTTGCAGCCGGTGCAGAACGGGTTGAGCACCGGGATGGCCGCGGGCAACGAGACGCTGCCGGGCGTGCCTGGTGCCACGACAGCACCGGTGGTGCCGCTCACCGAGTTGCCCACGGACATCGCCAGGGCGGCGTTGTTGATCTGGTTGCTCAGACCGCGATGATCGCGGGCGCCGGAGTAGCCGACCGATCCCTTGATCATCCAGGCCTCGCCCAGCGGCATGTCCGCACCCACATTGGTGAAGTATTGCTTGGCGTAACCGAATCGCTCGGCCACGCCCAGATCGCCGATCGAGCGGTAGTACACGCGCATGTCCTGGTCGGCGCAATCGATGCCGAGCGGATTGGCGACGTAGTTGGTCGTGGCGCAGGGGCTGTATGGGTTGCTGGCGGGCACCAGCAGGGTGGACTGGGTGGCGGTGGCGTAGGCGTAGGGTTCGCGGAACGAGCGATCAGAGTACAAACCGGTAAAGCTCAGCTGCACGCCGCTCTCGAACAGGTGCCTGACGTTCCACAGGAACGAATCATTCTCCGAGTCCGGGATGATCGCCGTGTTTTCCCAGGTGTTGAGCCTGTGTGGATCGGCGCTGGAGAGGCCTGAGAGATCCAGCGCGCCGCCGACATGCTGGGGCAGCGCGTAGAGCGTCGGCGCACCGGCGGGAACCTGCGCAGCGGAGAACAGGATGTTGCCCGGAACCGCATAGAGGCTGCGCCCATCCGCGCGTCCGTATGGGGTGAAGTTGGCGTCGTACAGGTGCGGCCGCGTGGTCGACAGGGTCAGGTCGGTCTGCTGGCGCTGGTAGGCGACATAGCCGCCACCGCCGCCCCAGGTCTTGCCGAAGAGCTGGCTGAAGTTCCAGCTCGAAGCATCGTCGCCAAGACCATATCCCATCCTTGTTTCGGCGCCGTCGAAGGGTCTGCGCAGGATCAGGTTGACCACGCCGGCGACCGCATCGGAACCGTAGATCGCCGAGGCGCCGTCGGCCACCACCTCGATCCGGCCAAGCGCGGCTTCCGGAATGGCGGACACGTCGGTCAGCTGCGCCGCGACGCTGCCTGGTGCAAGGCGCTTGCCGTCCAGCAGCACCAGCGTCGAGGAGGTTCCCACCGCGCGCAGGTTGATGCCGCGCCCGTAGGTGATGTTCTGGGTGGAGTTCTGCACCGCGCCACCGCCACGCAGCGAAGAGTCCGCGCCGAAGTTCATCACCTGCGGGATCGTGCGCAGGATGTCGGTGGTGTTGGTCAGGCCGGTGGACTCGATCTGCTCGCGGTTGAATCCGAGCGCGGCCGATCCCACCGGAGCGACGCCGCGGATGCTGGAGCCGGTGACCACCACCGAATCCAGGGTGAGTGCTTCGCTGGGGGATGCGTCGCCCTCTTCCTGCGCATGCACGGCGCCAGCCAGGCACGCGGTCATCGCGATGAACAACATGGAACGACTAAGCTTGGCACAGGACATGCGGCAAACCCTCCAAGAGACGAATCGATGAGTTGTACGTGTCGATGCCCCGACCGCCGGAGTGGCGCTGCGGGACTGTTCAGTGCGAGCGACTGGCGCCCGCGCGAACCTTTCATTGCCTTGTTTTCGGGCTGTCGGTGGCGTGCTCAACGCGCTGCCCAGGCACGGGGTGCCGGCATGGGGAAGTCGCTTCGCAAGAGGATCGCGACGCCGGGCGAGCCGGCTCCACCACACGCGTTCACGCGCAGCGTCGCTGCCATGCCCACGTGAGCCCCTGGACGGATTTCCTGCCGAACGTGCGCCTGGTGCTGCAGGTCGTGCATTCGCTACCGCTCTTCCGTTTCGCGGGTGCCATGCCTGCGGTCGACTGCCGCGGCATGGTCCGGATGGCCTTGCCCGCGGTGGCGGGATCGGCCATGGATTCGGCTTGCCGGATCTATCTGCCGGACGCCTTATGACCATTTGGTCATAATTGTTCGAACCAGTCAACCATTCTCTGATCGTCCGTTTTTGGCTACCTTTCGGAAGTCGCCAGGGAGAGACCCATGTCCGCCAACCCCACTTCCGCCACGTCCGCGAGCCGCCCCGACCGGCGCCCCGACCGGCGCCGCGACCGCACACGCGACGCGCTGTTGCGCGCCGGCCGCACCCTGTTCGCGCAGCGTGACGTGGACGCAGTCAGCATCGACGAGATCGTGAACCTTGCCGATGTGGCCAAGGGCAGCTTCTACAACCACTTCCAGGACAAGGACGCGTTCGCGCGCGAGATCGGCGCGGAGGTGCGCCGCAAGGTCGAAGCGCAGATCAGCGCAGTGACTGCCGACGTGGATGATGCGGCGCTGCACGTGGCGCTGGCGCTGTGCGTGTTCGCCCGGTTCGCCACCCGCTCGCGCGATGCAGCTCGCGTGCTGTACAAGCTCAATGACGGTTCGACCATGACCCAGGCCCCGATCAATCGGAACATGGGCGAGGTAATGGCGCGCGGGCTGGCATCCGGCCGGTTTCGCGGGATCGATCTGGAATGCGGGATCCTCGTGATCATGGGGTTGACCGTGATCACGGTGCGCCATGTGCTGGAAGAGCGCCTGGCCACGCCCCCGGCTCAGATCGGCCGCGACATGGCCCAGGCGATGCTGCGCTCACTCGGCGTGTCGCTGCCGCAGGCACGCTCGCTGGCGACACGCGCCTCGGTGCGAATCTTCGAGAATGGCGCGGCCGAAACCGGCGCGCTCAACGGCGCCTGACCGGCCGCTGTCAGCTGGCGCGCACGCGCGCCAGCTGCGCGTTGAACTCCAGCCGCAGCTCGCCAAGCATCCACGTGGCGCGTTCACCGCGGGCCCGCGCCGGCGGTGCGGGGTTGTCCGCCACCACCTGCGCGGTGCGCACGCACACGTAGGCCAGCAGCACCTGTCCGGTGGCGCGCAGGAAGGCATCGGCCACGCGCGCCGGCAATTCCGGGTCCAGGACCGCGCCGTCGCGCAGCCGCCGCAGCGCAGAATCCAGCCGCCGGCACATCCTGCGCAGGACCCGCGCCGGGCCCGCCAGGCCCGCGGCCTCGGCGCGCATGGCGATGTCCGCGCAGACGGCGGTGAACACCGCCAGCCGCGCCCCGCCATCGGCCAGCAGCTTGCGCTGCACCAAGTCCAGCGCCTGGATTTCGTTGCTGCCCTCGTAGATCAATGCGATGCGGCTGTCGCGCACCACCTGCTCGATGCCGTACTCGCGCACGTAGCCGTAGCCACCGAACACCTGCAGGGCGCGGTTGGCCAGCAGGTGGCCGCATTCGGTGAAGTGGGCCTTGGCCACCGGCGTGAGCAGCTCCACCAGCATGCGTGCATGGGTGCGCGTCTGTTCGTCCTGCGCGTGCCCGGACAGGTCGATCTGATGCCCCAGCCAGTAGGCGGCCGCGCGCATGCCCTCGCTCCACCCCTGCAGCGTGCGCAACAGGTGCCGGATCGGCGGGTGGGCGGCGATCGGATCGGCCGGCTGCTCCGGGTCCACGCGCGGCTGCACGCGCATCTGCCGGCGCTGCTGCGCGTAGTCCCGCGCCAGCGCGCTGGCGCGGGCGGCGTGCGCCACGCCCTGCATGGCCGCGTGCAGGCGTGCGGCATTCATCATCACGAACATCGCGGACAGGCCACGATGGGGCTCGCCCACCCGCCACCCCAACGCGCCTTCGAAGCGCAGGCTGGTGGTGGCGCTGCCGTGCAGCCCCATCTTGTGTTCGATGCCGTCGCAGTGCACGCCGTTGCGGCTGCCGTCCTCCAGCACGTCCGGCACCAGGAACAGTGAAATGCCGCGCGTACCCTCCGGCGCGTCCGGCAGCCGCGCGAGCACCAGGTGGACAATGTTGTCGGTGAGGTCCTGGCTACCGCCGGAAATGAACAGCTTCGCTCCGCTGATGCGCACACTGTCGTCAGCGTCCGGTTCGGCGCGCGTGCGCAGCAGGGCCAGATCGCTGCCGGCCTGCGGTTCGGTCAGGCACATGGTGGCCAGCCACTGGCCGCTCACCAGCGGTGGCAGGAACCGCGCCTGCAGCTCCGGCGTGGCATGCGCCTGCAGGCAGGCCACCGCGCCGCCCAGCAGGCCCGGATACATCGCCCAGGCGTGGTTGGCGCCCACCTGCATCTCGGAGAAGGCCAGATCCAGCAGGCCGGGCAGGCCCTGCCCTCCCCACTCGGGATCGCGCGCCAGCGCCGGCCAGCCGTCGTCGACGAACTGGCGGTACGCGGCGACGTACCCGTCGGGCGTGCGCACCTGGTCGTCCACCACGCGGCAGCCCTGGGCATCGCCGGTGGCATTGAGCGGGGCCAGCACAACGGCGCAGAAGCGACCGGCTTCGGCCAGCACCGCCTGCGCGGTGTCCAGGTCGATGCCGGCCAGGCGCGGCATGCGCACCCAGTCCTGCTCGGCCCGCAGCCAGGGGCCGAGCAGGAAGCCGGCGTCATCCAGCGGGGGTTGCCACTCGAGGGCCATCGCGCCTACTCAGAACGGGTAGTGGCGCGGCTCGTTCTGGATCGTGATCCAGCGCAGCTCGGTGAATTCGGCGATGCCGGCCTTGCCACCAAAGCGGCCGTAGCCACTGTCCTTGACGCCGCCGAAGGGCATCTGCGCCTCGTCATGCACGGTCGGGCCGTTGATGTGGCAGATGCCCGACTCGATCCGCGCGGCCACGCGCCAGGCGCGCGACACGTCGCGGCTGAACACCGCCGCGGACAGGCCGTAGCCGGTGTCGTTGGCCACCGCGATGGCCTGCTCCTCGCCGTCCACGCGGATCACCGATACCAGGTTGCCGAACGACTCCTCGCCATACAGACGCATCTCCCGCGTCACCCCGTCGATCACGGTGGGCTGCATGATGGTGCCTTCGATCTGGCCGCCGCAGGCGATGCGCGCACCCTTCGAGACCGCGTCGTCGATCAGCTCGCGGCAGTGCGCGGCGGACTCGGGCGAGAACAGCGCGCCCAGCGGCGTGTTGTTCTCGGCCGGGTTGCCGGCCTTGAGCGTGGACGCCTTGTCGGCGACCATCGACACGAAGCGATCGGCGATGGTTTTGTCCACGACCAAACGTTCGGTCGACATGCAGATCTGGCCCTGGTTCATGAAGGCGCCGAATACCGCGCCGTCGCGCGCCGCTTCCAGGTCGGCATCGTCGAGTACCAGGAACGGCGCCTTGCCGCCCAGCTCCAGTACCGCCGGCTTCAGATACTCCGCCGCCAGGCGGCCGACGATGCGGCCCACGCGGGTGGAACCGGTGAAGTTGACCCGACGCACGCGCGGGTCGCGGATCAGCGCGGCCACCAGATCCGGCGCGTCGGCCGGGGCGTTGGTGATGACGTTGACGATGCCTTCGCCCAGCCCCGCCTCGACCAACACTTCGCCGATCATGACGTGCACGCCCGGGCAAGCCTCGGATGCCTTGAGCACGACGGTATTGCCGCAGGCCAGCGGCAGCGCCATGGCACGGGTGGCGAGGATCACCGGGGCGTTCCACGGCGCGATGCCCAGCACCACGCCGGCCGGCTGGCGCACGGCCATGGCCAGGCTGCCGGGCACATTGGAGGGAATGAGTTCGCCGGTGATCTGGGTGGTCATCGCCGCCGCTTCACGCAGCATGTTGGCCGCCAGCATCACGTTGAAGCCGTACCAGCCGGCGGTGCCTCCGGTTTCGGCCACGCCGACGCGGATGAAATCGGGCGCGCGCGCATCCATCAGGTCGGCCGCCTTGAGCAGCTTCGCACGACGCTCGCCGGGCGAGGTTGCCGACCAGGCGGGGAACGCACCGGCGGCGGCGTCCACCGCGGCGGTGGCGTCCTCGAGGGTGGCCGCCGGCGCGCGACTCGCGACCGTGCCGGTCACGGGGTCGAGGCGCTCGAACGTGGCGCCCTTGGCGGCGCCGCGACGGGCACCGCCGATCAGAAGTTCCATCGCATGCACGTCTATTTCTCCTGGCCAGGCGCCGCCGGATCGGGCACGTCGCGCCGGTAGGTCTGCAGCCCCGGCTTGATGGTCTTGTCGTCGAGGAACTGCTTCAGGCCCTGGGCGCGACCGCACTCCGGGTCGCGGTGGTTGGACTGGTCCACCTTCGCGTACAGGTAGTCCTCGCTCTGCTCCCAGGTCAGCTCGCGGCAGCGCTTGAATCCGTGCCGGGCAAAACGCAGTACCACCGGATTCTTCTCCAGCAGCGTGGCCGCCAGCGCCTTGACCTCTTCGCGCAGTCGCGCTCGCGGCACCGACGCATTCACCAGGCCCATCGCCGCCGCTTCCTGGCCGGTGAAGGTCTTGCCGGTCATGATGTAGTACAGCGCCTGGCGGTGGCCCATCGTGTCGGCCACGGCCTTGCTCACCAGGTTCCCGGGCGGAATGCCCCAGTTGATTTCCGACAGCCCGAACACCGCCTCGTCTGCCGCGATCGCCAGGTCGCACGCCACCAGCGGCGAGAACGCGCCGCCGAAGCACCAGCCATTGACCGCCGCGATCGTGGCCTTGGTGTAGAACCGCAGCCGCTGCCACTGCCAGGCCGAGCACTCGCGCCGGATCCGCTCCTGCGCGATCTCGTCATGACCGTCGGTCTCGCGGAAGTATTCCTTCAGGTCCATGCCCGCCGACCACGATTCGCCCGCGCCGGTGAGCACCAGCACCTGCGCATCGCGGTCCAGCTCGACCGCATCGAGCACCTCGAGCATTTCCCGGTTCAGCGTCGGGCTCATCGCGTTGCGCTTGGACGGACGGTTCAGCGTCACCCATGCAACGCCATCTTCCACCTGCACCTCGACGCAGCTCCAGCGCCCCTGATAGTCAGCCATCTACCTCTCCTGCTACGTCCACGTCGCCGGACACATCCGTCCGCCCGATCATTGTTGTTATGAACTATAACAACAATCGTGGCCACGTAAAGCCCTCTGCCGGGCACGGGACCCACGACACAGGGCGGCGGGGCGGCGGGGCGGCGGGGCGGCGGGGCGGCGGGGCGGCGGGGCGGCGGGCGGCGGGCGGCGGGGCGGCGGGCGGCGGGGCGGCGGGGCGGCGGGCGGCGGGCGGCG